>JBDGTJ010000046.1:0-16695 GCA_042216925.1 Halobacteriaceae archaeon | reverse complement strand
CCTCGTCGA
This sequence comes from Halobacteriaceae archaeon, assembly GCA_042216925.1. Taxonomy (GTDB): domain Archaea; phylum Halobacteriota; class Halobacteria; order Halobacteriales; family Halobacteriaceae; genus JBDGTJ01. Next base: position 16,686 of record JBDGTJ010000046.1, on the reverse strand, counting down.
TGAGTCGCCACCGCCAGTCGCCGGTGTCGGCCTCGTAGAGCTGGAAGGCGGCCTCCTCGAACTCGACGAGTTCGGCGACCTCGATCTGGTCGGTCGCGTGGGCGACCGCGGCCTCGACGGTCTCGCGGTCGGGGTCGGCACTGACGCCGTGGGCGGCGACGGTGCGGTCGGCTTCGACGAGGCGCCAGTGCCACTGGCCGTCGCTCCGGTAGAGTTCGACGGCGTCGCCCTCGCCGGTGACGGTGCCGGCGTCGGCGACGGTGGCCTGGAGGCTGTCGATGGCGGCGTGGCTGGTGTCGGCGGGCGTGGGGTCGCCGTGACTGGTGGCGATGACGGTGTCGGTGTCGTCGGTGAGCCGCCAGATCCAGCCGTCGTCGGCGGAGACGTGTTCGAAGGCGGGTTCGGTGGTGTCGCTGACGGGGGCGGTTCCGAGATGGGCCTGGAGGTGGTCGATCCGGTCGCGGACCGCCGCCCGCGTGTCCTCGGTGGTGGTGGCGGTGGCGAGTGGGGTGTCCGAGGCGTCCAGGAGACGCCAGGCCCAGCCGTCGTCGTGTTGGACCTCGAAGCCCAGGGTTTCGATGGCGAGGATGTCGGCGTCGTCGACGGCCGCACGGACGCGGTCGGTGGCGGCATCGGCGTCCTCGCGGGTGTCGAGGGGGTGGGGGGCGGTGGCCAGGGTCTGGCGGCGTGCGTCGAGGAGGTCCCACGTCCAGTCGGTGCCGGTGCGGTCGATGTCGAAGGCGGCGGTCTCGATGTCGAGGACGGTTGCGTCGGGCCCGTACTCCTTGAAGACGTTGACGTTCTCCTCGGCGGTGTCTCGGTCGGGGCAGCTCCCGGCGCTGGTCGCGAGTTGGCTGCCGTCGTCGTCCATGAGTTGCCACTGCCAGTCGCCCTCGCCGCCGTAGATGCGGAAGGCGGCGTGGGTGATCTCGAGCATCCCGGCTTCCCGGCCTTCGTCTTGACGTCCTCGACGGTGGCTTCGACGTCGGGGCGGGAGGCAAAGCCCTGGACGCCGTCGGCGACGGCGTCCTGTTCGAGGAGGCGCCACCGCCAGTCGGCCGGGCCGCGACGGAAGACCGCGAACAGGCCGCCGCGTTCGGCTTCGCCGACCATGATCGCCTGGCTGTCGGTGCTCAGGTCGCTGTTGAGGAGGTAGCCGCGTTCGCCGGTGAGGACGGGGACGAGGACGGCGACGCCGGCGATGACGCCGACGCCGAGGATCTAGGCGGCGATGATGGTGCGTTGGGGGCTGGTGGGGCCGAGCCAGTTCTGGGGGTAGACGGTGATGAAGTAGGCGACGGCAAGCAGTGCGAGGCCGGTGCCGGCGACGGCGGCGTAGACGGCCTCCTGGCGGACGGGGAGCTGGAGGACGATCCCCAGGAGGCTCAACGCGAGGCCGATCGCCGAGAGGACGATGGCGATCTCGCGGATGAGGAAGAACACGTCGGCGCCGCCGGGGCCGAGGAGGTAGACGAGGACGCCGAAGATGCCGATGGCGTACCCGAGGACGAAGGTCCAGTACCCATACACCTCTCGGCGGCTGACGGCTTCGCCGACGTACTTGTCGTACCATTCGAACAGCGTCTGTCGCGGATCGGCGAGGGACGTAATTTGTATCGGTGGTAAGCACAGAATAAACTGCTAAAAGCTCTTCGCCGAACCCGGGGTGTTGACGCCGCTGAATGCCGCCCGCGCATATCAGGAGATCGCAAACGGGAGGACGGAGAGGATGGTCGACCATCGGGTCCGGCGGTGATCACCCGAGGTCTTCGGTGAGGGCGTCGGCGGCGCGGCGCCCGCTCTCGAGGGCACCCTGGATCGAGGACCACCGCGTGAAATCGCCTGCGAGGTAGGCCTGTCCCGGGGGCGCACGCGGGGTTGGGAGGGTGGCGTGGCACCCCGGTGGTTGGTCGAACTGGGCGAACGGGACGTGACTGGTGTGGAGGACCTCGAGATCGTCGATGTGTCGCTCGGGGAACCACTCCCGGAGCGTGGTTCGGGTGGTGGCCGCGAGGTCGGTGTCGGTGGCGTCGGGGTCGCCGAGGAAGGTGGCGGCGAGCAACGCGCGATCGTCGGGGGCGTACTCGGGTGCGACCGCGGACAAGGGGGCGACGTGGTTGGGCATGTCGTCGGCGGCGTTCAACAGGAGGCGGCCCCCGGTGTCGGGCGCACGGGGTGCTGGCAGTGTGTAGTACTGGGTGACACAGCCACGGCCCGTCGTGGGGATGGCGTCGACGCCGGTGAGGTCGGCGGCCGTGGGTGGGTCGGTGGCGACGACGACGGCGTCGACGGACATCGTCTCGGTCTCGGTAGTGACGGTGGCGCCGTCGTCGGTCGGGTCGACGGCGGTGACCGTGGTGTCGGTGGTGATGGCGGCGCCGGCGTCCCGGGCCCGTGTAGCGAGTTGTCGGGGGATGGCGCCCATCCCGTCGGCGGGGACGGCGATGGCGCCCGCCGCGAGCATCGAAAACGTGTACTCGAAGACCGGGGCGGCGGTCTCGAGGCTGCGGTCGAGGGTGATGCCGCCGTAGAACGGGGCGGCGACGTTCTCGATGAACGCCGTCGAGAACCCGTACTCGGTGAGCAACGACCGGATGGACTGGTCGGTCTCGGGGAAGATGGTGGCCGGGTCGCGGCGACCCAACCGGCGGTGGAGGGTGAGCACCCGGAGCTTGTCCGCGAGGGTGATCTCGGTGTTGAACAGGGTCTCGATGGCCGCACGTGGGACCCGCCGTGGGTCGGCCAGCGTCGACCGGCGACCGGGGCGGGCGATGGTGGCGCCTGGCGTGAACCGGCGGAGGGCCAACGCGTCGAGGTCGAGTTCGTGTTGGACGGCCGGGTAGGCGGTGAACAGGACCTGGAAGCCGCGGTCGATGGTGTAGCCGTCGACGGTGGTGGTCCGCACCCGGCCGCCGACGGTGGGCCGGCGTTCGAGGAGGGTGACGTCGTGGCCCGCGCTGGCGAGGTGGCGGCCGGCGGTGAGGCCGGCGAGGCCCGCGCCCACGACGGCGACGGTGGTCATGTGCAGGGTTCGGGGCCGGGGCTGAAAGTCATGCGGGTGGGGTGGCGGCGTCGGTGAGCAGGCGGGCGTGGCGGGCGAGGTAGTCAAGCAACGGTGGCCAGGTGGACTCGCCCTCGGAGTCGCGGGCGTCGCGGTGGAGGGTCTCCCAGACGGTCGCCAATCCGAGGGCGGCATGCGCCTGGTAGTACCGGTGGTCCGGCAATTCGAACCCGGTCCGGTCGAGATACCACTCCCGCATCGTCGCCGCCCCGGGCGTGTCCTCGTCGGTGGTGAACGGTTGGAACCCTCTCTCGTGGACGAAGCGGACGTCCTCGAGCCCGGGGTGGCCCCGGTACTGGGCGACGATGGGGTCGAGAGCGGGTCGGGGATCGATCGGTCCCCACAGCAGGGAGACGTACCCGAGTTCGGTGAGCGGGTTGCCCAGGAACGCGGTCTCCCAGTCGATGACGCCGGTGATCTGTGGGGTGTCCTCGCCGTCGACGAGGAGGTTCCCGGGCCGGAAATCCCCGTGGACGAGGGCGGTCGGATCGTCTGTGGGGGCGTGGGTCTCGAGCCAGTCGGCGACCGCGAACAGCTCCGTCAGGTCGCGGCCGGTCGTGTCCGCGACGGTCTCCAGGTGGGGGCGCCACGCCCGGACCTGGTCGCCGGCGGCCCTCTGGGTGGCGACGTCGGCGAACCGGTCGGTGTCGAGGCCATGCAGGGTCGCCAGCGTGTCGAGGAAAGCGGTGGCGTAGGCCTGGCGGGCCGTGGCGGTCTGGAACCGGTCGGGGAGCTGGCCGCGCATCGGGACGGTGTTGCCCGGGAGGCGGGTGCTGAGAAAGCAGGGGGCCTCGGGGATGGCGCCGGCGGGACAGTACAGGACGGGGTCGGGCGCGGGGATCGGGGTGTCGGCGAGGTGTTCGAGGAGGCGGTACTCGGTCTCGAGGTCGTTGAACCCGGGCGTGTCCCGGAGGGCGGTGGGGCTGCGGAGGAGGTAGGCGTCGGTGGTGTCGGGGGTCGACACCGCGATCATGGTGTTCAGGCCGGCGTGGCGTCGGTCGGTCTCGACGGATTCGACGTCGAGCTGGGCGGCGAGGTAGGACTCGAGGACGGCCTCGGGCATCTCGGGTGGTCCTGGGGGCCTGACCGGTTTAAGGCACCGGCTTCGGCCTCGGAACCTTTGTAACGGAGCCCCTCGCAGGCAGTCACAACCGAATGTCTGGGAACACCGTCGATGCCAGCGACGCCGGGGACGACCTCGTGGGCGAGGCCGTGCAACGCCGGGAGGACCGACCGCTGCTCACGGGGGAGGCGACCTACACCGACGACCTCCAACCCCGTGGGGAGGTGTACCTCGCGGTGAAACGCTCCCAGTACGGGCACGCCGACCTCGTCGACGTGGACGCCAGCGCGGCCCGCGACCGGGACGCGGTGGTGGCGACCTACACCGGCGAGGACATCGAGGCGGCGGACATCACGGGGACGTTGCCGACCGACGACCCCGACTGGGGCGTCGGGCCGACCTACCCGTTGCTGGCGGTCGATCGGGTGCGCTATCAGGGCCAACCCATCGCCGCGGTCGTCGCGACCGACCGGTATGTCGCCCACGACGCCCTCGAGGCCATCGAGGTGACCTACGACCGGTTGGACGCGGTCACCGACACCACCGCGGCCCTGGGTGAGGACGCCCCAACCATCCACGAGGCGGCACCGGACAACGTCGCGTTCAACTGGGATGAAGGCGACCCGGACGCGACCGACGCCGCGTTCGCCGACGCCGCCGACACGATCGAGGTCAGCGTGACGAACAACCGCGTGATCCCGACGCCGATGGAGCCCCGCGGGGCCCTGGCGACCTACCGGCCGGCCACCGGGAAACTCACCGTGGAGCTGTCCACCCAGAACCCCCACTCGGTGCGGAGCCACCTCAACTCGGTGTTGGACATCCCCGAGGGGAAGATCCGGGTGCGGCCCCCGAGTGTCGGCGGCGGGTTCGGCGCGAAACTCCAGCCCTACCCCGGCCCGATCCTGGCGGCCTGGGCCGCGACCCAACTCGAGCACCCGGTGAAATGGCAGGGCACCCGCAGCGAGGCCTTCCAGGGCACCGTCCACGCCAGAAGCCACGAGACGACGGCGGAACTGGCCCTCGACGAGGACGACCGGATCACGGGGTTGCGCGTCGAGACGACCGCAGAAGCAGGCGGGTACCTGACGACGGGGACCGCCGGCGTCCCGACGTACTCCTACGGCCGGATGGTCACCGGCCAGTACGCGATCCCGGCCGCCCACGTCGAGGTCACCGGCGTGTTCACGAACACGGTCCCGACCTCGGCCTACCGCGGCGCGGGGCGGCCGGAGGCCGCCTACCTCATCGAACGGGTGATGACCGCGGCCGCCCGGGCGCTCGACGAGGACCCCGTCGCCTTCCGGCGGCGTCACTTCATCGACCCCGAGGCGTTCCCCTACGACAACGGGTTGGGCCACACCTACGACAGCGGCGAGTACGAGAAGACCCTCGATGCCGCCCTGGAGGCCGTCGACTACGAGGCCCTGCGAGAGCGACAGGAACGCGCCCGGGAGGACGGTCGGTTGTTCGGCATCGGCGTCTCCTGTTACGTGGAGTCCTGTGGGGGGTCGGACTCGAGCTTCGAGAGCGGGCTCGTCCGCGTGAAACCATCCGGGGAGGTCGCCGCGTTCACGGGGACCCAGGACACGGGCCAGGGCCACGAGACCTCCTTCGCCCAGATCGTCGCCGACGAGCTCGGGGTGGCCTACGACGACGTCGAGGTCGTCGAGGGCGACACCGACCGCGTGCCCGAGGGCCGGGGGACCGCCGGGTCGCGGAGCGCCCCGATGGGTGGGAACGCGTTGCGTCGCAGCGCCCAGAAGATCGTCGAGAAGGCCCGGAAGATCGCCGCCCACGACCTGGAGGCCGCCCCCGAGGACATCGTCTTCGAGAACGGGACCTTCCACGTCGCCGGGGCGCCGAGCCGGTCGATCACGATGGCCGACGTCGCGAGTGCCGCCTACGCCGGCGACGTCCCCGAGGACATGGAACACGGGTTGGAGACGACGACGTTCTTCACGCCCGAGGGGTCGACGTTCCCCTTCGGCACCCACATCGCGGTCGTGGAGATCGACCCCGGGACCGGGGACATCAGCTTCGATCGGTACGTCGCCGTCGACGACGTCGGCGAGCAGATCAATCCGAAACTCGTCGAGGGACAGATCCACGGCGGCATCGCCCAGGGCCTGGGCCAGGCGCTGGTCGAGGGCGCCGCGTACGACGAGAACGGGAACCTCGTCACCGGGAGCCTCCAGGATTACGCGATGCCACGCGCCCACACCATGCCCGAGATGGAGACGGACTCGACGGTGACGCCGTCCCCGAACAACCCGATGGGTGTCAAGGGCGTCGGGGAGGCAGGGACGATCGGGTCGCCGCCCGCGATCGTGAACGCGGTCTACGACGCGTTGCGACCCCTGGGGGTCGAGCCCGAGGACGTCCAGATGCCGTTGACCGCGGACGCAGTGTGGTCGGTGATCGACGCCGCCGAGTAACGGTCAGTCCACGTCGAGGCCCCACTCGCTGGCGCGGTGGCGAGCCTCTTCCCGGGCGCGGTCACGGATCGCCTCGACGGTCGCCTCGTCCTCGAGGAACGCCTCGACGGCGTCGATGTCCGGGTCCGCGGGGTCGGCGTCGGGAGCGTCGGCCCGGGTGCGACGGACCAGGGCCTCGTTGTCGGTGAGGCGCTCGGCGGGGGCCGCGGGGTCGACGGGCGCCCCGGGGGACCGCGCACCGATGGCGGATGCGGGACAGGCGTAGTGGGCGACGCGGTAGGGACCGGCGTCGGCGAGGGCGTCCAGGGCCGCGGGCCCGCCGCGGTCGACGCCGGCGAGATAGGCATACCGGGGGATGCCGTCCTCGATGGCGAGGATGGCCCGGCCGTCGTCATCGAGAAGGAGTGTCGCCCCGGGATCGATGGCGACGTGCCCGGTGAACCCGCGATCGAGGAGCGACCCCAACACCGGGTCGAGGTCCTGGACGACGCGGGAGCGGACGAGCTCGCCCGGGAGGTCGGTCATGGTTCGTCGGGGATGACCGCCGACCGGAACCGGTCGGCGACCGCGTCTGCCGTCCCGTCGTCGACCAAGATCGCGGCGGCTGCCGCACGGAACCCACGGGCGGCGTCGCTCTCGGGGGCGGCCGCCAGGAGCGGGTCGCCGTCGCGGCGGGCGGCGCGGGCGGCCTCGTCCTCGGGAACGGTGCCCAGAATCGGGCCCTCGAAGTACTGGCCGGCCTGCTCGGTGATGCGGTCGACGTGGGCGGGGTCGTGGACCTTGTTAAAGAGGACGCCGGCGACGCCGGTGCCGTAGGTGGTGGCGTACTCCTGGACCTTCAACCCGTCCGAGATCGCGGGGACGGTCGGTTGGAGCACCAGGACGGTGCGGTCGGCCAGGACCAGCGGGAGGACGGCGCTCCGTGACTCGAGAGTGGCCGGGGAGTCGAGGAGGAGGACGTCGGTGTCGGCGGCGAGGGTGGCGACGACCTCGCGGAGGCGTGTGGGGTCGGCGGCGTCGAAGGCCGCGAGGTCGGTGCCACAGGGGACGACGCGCATGCCGTGGCGGTGGTAGGTGGCATCCGCGACGGTAGCGTCGGCATCCGCGACCAGGAGGTCATGGAGGGTGACGTCGACGTCGGCGAGGCCGGCGTGGAACAGGAGGTTTGCCATGCCGGTGTCGGCATCGACGACGGTGACGTCGTACTCGTCGGCGAGGGCCATCCCCAGGGCGAGGGTGGCTGTGGTCTTGCCGGTGCCACCCTTGCCGCTGGCGACGGCGAAGGCCTCGACCATACGGGTGGTGGGCGTGGCTTCCGGGAAGAGGTTTCGGTCCGGGTCAGTGTTTGTCCGGGTCGGCGAGCAGGGCCGCCAGCACCTCGGGGTCCTCGGGGAGGGCGTCGAGTCTGGCGTCGGCGCGGTCGCGGGCCTCCGTGACCGCGGGATCGATGTCGAGGGGGCCGGCGCCGCCTTCGGCACGGTCGAGACAGCGTTCGTAGAGGGCGTCGACGGCTCCCCGGTACTCGGCGACGGCGACGGCGGTGTCGATGGCATCCGCGATCGCGTCCTCGTCGGTGTCGGGGACGATGGCGTCGTAGGGCCGTAACGGGAGGTCGGTGGGGCGCTCGGAATCGGCGATGACGACGACGGGGACGCGGGGATCCCAGCTCTGGTCGCTGCGTAACCACTGGACGAGGGCGTCCGCGTCCGGGATGGAGGGCCGGTGGAGGACGACGACGAGCGGACGGTCGTCGGGGTCCTTGGCGGCCGCGTTCGTCGCGACCCTGGTGACGTCGTGGGCTGCCAACGCCGCGTCCACGGCCGCCGGGCCGCCCTCGGCGACCAGCAGTATCACGGACGAGGGTGGTCGGCAACCAGATATAATCCTTTGGGAACGAAACCGAAATTATTCGATAGAGAGTGACAGCGGCCGACGCGTGTCAGACGACGGTTGGACGGTGCACGGATCCGGGCTTCGATGTCAGTCCGCCCCGGTCGTTCTGACGACGGCGGTCCACCGCGGCCCGGCACGGGCGATGAGGCCCAGGCCGACGCCGCCGGCGACGAGCGACCCGGCGGTGACGAACCAGGCGATGGGGGCCTCAACGACGGGGGCGGCGAAGGCGGCCAGCAGGACGGGGACGGCGACGACGGCGGCGGCGGCGCTGAAGGTGGCGAACCGGCCGGCGTCGAAGAGCCGTTCGCCGGGGTGGAGGCCGGTGACGTAGGCGGTGACGCCGACGACGTAGACGATCAAGCCGGGCAACGCCAAGACGCCGGGGAGGAGGGTGGCGGTGCCGAACCACCACGCGGCCGCGAGGAGCAAGGCGGTGGCGACGGGGACCGCGAGGAGGAGGTGGGCGATGAGCACCGACCAGAACACGGTGGACAGCTCCACGGGCAGCGATCGGCGGAGGTCGGCGTCGTCGACGGTCGTCAACCAGTTATAGGTGGTGAAGGAGGCCAACGCGAGGAGCCCGGCGAAGGCGGGGCCTGCCGCGGGGCGGATGCCGATGGCGCGGGTGACGCCCTCGAGGACGGCGCCGACGATGCCGACGACCAAAGCCAGGGAGACCACGACCTTCGCGAGGCCGCCGGCCGACCGGGCGACATCGAGGATGGCCTTCGCGACGAGCCACGGGGTAGCCCCGGGGACGTGATCACGAAGCCAGGAGTACTGGTCGGTGCTGGTCCGGGTCGTCCTGTCCCGGCTGAACTCGAGGAGCACCGCGCCGATGGCGGCGGTGGTGGCGATGGCGATGGCCGTCGCAGCGACCGCGGTCACGGACCCGGTGTCGTAGATCGCGTAGGGTGAGTACCGGTCGATGAGTGAGGGCGCGGCGGCGAGGGTGAGGGCGATGGCGGCGATGGCGAGGACGGCGAGGCCGCGATGGCGACTGGAGAGGCCGACCAGGGCGACGCTGGTGGCGACGCCGAGGACGAAGGCGGTGGTGACGGTGGCGGTGGCGAGGACCACGCCGATGGGGGTGAGGCCTGCGCCGATGAGCGCCACCAACCCCAGGACTGCGGGGACGATGTACAACAGCGCGTAGTAGCAGACGTCCTTGAGGATGAAGATCGCGAGGAGGCGGCGGCCGCTGATCGGGAGGGTGCGGACACTGGCCAACAGCATCGTGGTCTCGCCGAGCAGGTTCTCGATCATGTCCCGACCAACGAGGGCGACGGCCCCGACCTGGAGGCCGAGTAACACCGCGAGGAGGTGGAGGCCCCCGACCATCGAGGCGGGGGTGACCTCGGCGGTCAACAGCAACCGGTAGGCGAGGGCGCTGCCTCCGAGGAGGACGAGGGGAACGAGGCCGAACCGGCGCCCGCCGAACAGGCGGGCGTGGAGGCGGTACTCCTCGATGAACAGCCACCGGAACAGCGACCGCCAGGAGATGGCGGAAGTCATCGCTGTTCGACGGTGGCGATGAACCGGTCGAGCAGCGACGCCTCGATCGTCTCTGGGCCGACGGTCTCTACGAGGCGACCATCGGCGACGAAACCGACGCGGGTACAGAGGTCGGCGGCGGTCTCGACGAAGTGAGTCGAGAGGACGATAGCGTTGCCGCTGTCCCGGTAGCCCGCGAGGAAGGATTTGATCTCCTCTTGCATCATCGGGTCGAGGTTGGTGAGGGGTTCGTCGATGAACACCAGATCGGGTTCGTGACAGAACGCGGCGGCGAGCATCACCTTCTGCCGTTCGCCCTGGGAGAGATCGGCACAGTAGGTGTCGACGACGTGCTCGAAGTCGAGGCGGTCGGCCCAGGTCGCCAACCGGTCTTCGGGATCGTCGAGGCCGCGGACGTCGGCGATGAAGGCCATGTACTCCCGCGGGGTGAGGAAGCTGGGTGGGCGGGCGCCTTCCGGGAGGATGCCGACGGCCTCCCGTACCGCGACCGGGTGGGCGACAGGGTCGATGCCGAGGACGCTGGCGGTGCCGGCGTCGGGGACGAGTTGCCCGGTGAGGATGTTGATCGTCGTGGATTTGCCGGCGCCGTTCGGCCCGAGTAACCCGAACAGTTCGCCCTCATCGATCGTCACCGAGAGCCCGTCGAGGGCGGTGACCGTCCCGAAGCGTTTGGTGAGGTCGGTCGCCTGGATGGCCGGTACCCGGTCGGGGTCGGCGGTGGCGGTGAGGGTGTCGGCCACGGGGCTACACCTCGATGACGTTACCCTCGAGGTCCCGGGGGAAGTAGGTGAGGACCTCGTACCCGTCCTCGGTGACCGCGACGGTGTCGCTGTGGCGGTAGCCGTACGTGTCGGTGTAGAGCCCGGGTTCGATGGTGTAGATCTCGCCGACCTGCATCTCGCCGTCCCAGCCGGCGTCGATGTACGGTGGTTCGTGGCCGCCCATCCCGATGTTGTGGCCGACGTGGTGTTGGGCGAGGTCGGCGACGCCCTGTTCCTCGAAGTAGGCACTGACCTGGTCGTCGACGTCGGCCAACGGGACCCCGGGACCCAATGCCTCGATGGCGATGGTCTGGGCCTCTTTCATCACCTCGAAGTAGTGGCGCTGGTCCTCGTCCGGCCAGCCCAGGAACAGGGTGCGTTCGAGTTCTGAGTGGTAGCCGTCGACGTTGGCGGCGGCGCCGGTGATGGCGACGTCACCCGCTTCGAGGCGGCGGTTTGCCGTGTGGCCGTGGGGTAACCGGGTCTGTTCGCCGGTGATGTACCCGGCATGCACCGGACCCCCGCCGCGGGACCGGGGGACGTACTCGTCGCCGAGGGCGTCCAGCATCGCCCGACTCCCCTTGGCGGAGGCCTCCATGCTGACACTGACCGGGTGGCGGCCGACCTCGGTCAAATCGTAGAGGTACCGGTGGGCGAGGTTCCCCCATCGGGCGGATTCACGGACGAGGTCGACCTCCGTCGGGGATTTGGCGTACCGCATCTCGGCGACCCAGGCCTGGGTGTCGACGGTCTCGACGAGGTCGGAGAGGGCGGGGCCGTCGTAGCCCATGACGCCGGGGGCGCCGTCCATGTCGGCGGCGACGGTGTCGGCCTCGAGGCCCTCGAGCATGTCGGCGACGACCTGCATCGGCTCGCCTTGCGGGTAGTCGAAGTAGTGATGGACCGCGTCGATGCGGGGGTTCTGGCCGACGCGGTCGACCTCGAGGCGGGGGACGACGATCTCGAGGCGGTCCTGGGTCACCGCGAGGGCGACGGGGCGTTCGGTCTGGATGTGGGCGAACCCACAGAGGTACTCGATGCTGGTGGCGCCGAACCAGACGCCGGCGTCGGCGTCGGCGTCGACGATCTCGTCGCGGACCGCATCCAGGCGGGCATCGAACTCGTGGTCAGGGACGCGCGTTGGCATAGTCTCACGGTCGTGAGGGGGTGACAAAAAGGCGTGGGCGTCGGCGAACGTCACGCGCCCACAATACCTTTCACAGTGACAACGAAAACCGAGGTACGGTCCATGTGAGCCGATTCCATGTCAAAACGCCTGTCATCATCGGCGATTCGTGACGTTCCGTTCGTCCGATCGGCGACCGCGTTCAGGTTGACCGCGGGCCGCATCGCCGCGATCTATGCCGCGTTCGGGTTCCTGGCATTGTACGTCTCCGATGTCCTGTTTGCCCGCATGTTCGATGACCCGTTCCTGGGCCAGGTCCAACTACTCAAAGGCGGGATAGAGGTCGTGGTGACGGCGGGACTGATCTTCGCGTTGACACGGTGGAGTCACGACCAACTAGAGACGGCAAAGGACCGCGTGCAGACCCAGCGGGACGAACTCGATCTGCTCCACCGGGTGATGCGGCACAACCTCCGGAACGACCTCAACATCATCCGCGGGCGGGCGAACCTCGCGATGGACGACCTCGAGGAGGAGCATCCGGCGAGATCACAGTGTGGGTCGATCTCGGCCGCGGCCGACCGGATGTGTCGGTACACCGAACACGCCCGGCACATCCGGAAGGTCTCGGAGACGGGATCGGAGCGGCAACGCATCGAGTTGGGGACGGTGTTGAACCGGGTGGTGACCTTCCACCCAGACCTCACTGATGACGTCGACCTGGAGACGACGATCCCAGCGGAGCTGGTGGTGACAGCGAATCCGATGCTGGAGACCGCCATCGAGGAACTCATCACCAATGCCGTCGAGCACAACGACGCCACCACGCCGTGGGTGGGCGTGACCGCCGAGGCGACCGACTCGGGATCGGTCAGGGTCTGTATAGCAGACAACGGCCCGGGCATCCCGGAGGACGAACGCGTCGCCCTCGACGTCGAGTCCGAGGATTCGATCCGGCACTCGACCGGGTTGGGACTGTGGTTCGCGGACTGGACGGTCACCCACTCGGGTGGGGAGCTCTGGATCGAGGACCGTGACGAGGGTGGCTCGGTGGTCTGTTTCGAGGTGCCGGCGGCCTGACCCATCGGGAGGACTTTCCCGACCGGCGTGAAAGCGGGGCCCATGGTCGTCGGGTGGGTGGTGGGATTGTCCGTGATCGCCGCCGTGTGTCTGGCGGTCCAGGTCCTCACCGTCGAGGCAGGGTTGGCCCGGGTTCGGGGGTCGGCGGCTGTCACGGCGGCGGTGGTCAGCGTGGTGGTCAGCACCGCGATCTTCTGGGTGCTCTTGCTGGGGCGGGGCGTCCCGTCGGGCGTGACCCCCGGGGAGCTGGTGCCGTTCGTGGTGGCCGGCGTGTTGAACCCGGCGGTGTTCCGGGTCCTGTACTTCGAGGGGATCGACCGGGTCGGCGCCCGGATCGCGGCGACGATCCAGGCGACCTACCCCGCGGTCGCGACGGTGGTGGCGGTCGCGACCCTCGGCGAGACGGTGACGGTCTGGACCGCGATCGGGATCGCGGCCATCGTCGGCGGTGGGGCGTTGCTGCAGTTCACCCGCTCGACCGAGGCCTCTGTCTCGGCGGACCTGATCGCCCGGGAGCTCGCGACCGTCGACACCAGAGATCTGGCGTACCCCGTGGTGGCGGCGGTGGTGTTGGGCGTCTCCTACGTGGTTGTCGAGTACGGGTTGAACGGGTTGCCGGCGCCACTGGTGGCGACGGCGACCGCCCAGACGACCGCGTTGGTGGTGTTCCTCGGGGGCGTGGTGACCGTCCCGGGGTGGCGTCGTGAGCTGTCGACGGTGTCCCGATCGGCGTACGCGTTCTTCGTGGTCGCGGGGGTGGCGGTGGCGGCGTTCTGGGTGGCACAGTTCGTCGCGCTGAACACGGGGTCGGTGGTGACGGTGGTCCCGGTGGTGAGTTCGGCGCCGCTGTTCGTGGTCGGGGTCTCGTATGCGATTGCGGGGGAACGCCCCCGGTCGGCCCAGGTCGTGGCCGCGGTCATCGCGATCGTCGCCGGCGTGGTGTTGTTACAACTCGGGTGACTCAGTCCTCGAGGGCGTCGATCCGGTCTCGGACCGTCGCCCGCAGTGCCCGGGCCGCCGGGTCATCGTCGGCCGCGGCGGCCTCGAGGTCGGCGTCGGCGCCGCCACATCGACTGACCATCTCGCCCAGTGGGAGGAGGACCCGGTAGATGCGGCGGCGCCACCGGACGTCGTCGGGGAGGGAGCGACGGCGGCGATACCCCGCGTAGAGGGACGTTCGGGCCTCGGGATCGAAGGGGCCGGTGTCGATGAGGCGATGTTCGGCGGTGATCAGGTCGAAGACGGGATCGCCGACCTTGGCGTACTCCCAGTCCAGCAGTGCCGACACCGTCCCCTCAGCGATGAGGACGTTGCGCGGGTTGGCGTCACAGTACAGCAATGCGGGACTGGACCGCGGCGCGATACGATCACCGACCCGGTCCAGGACCGTCTGAGCGTGGTCGACGCTCTCGGCGAAGGCGGTGTCGGCGAGGATGTCGCGTTCGGCCGCGAGGAGGTCCTCGAGGACCCCACTCCACGTGGTCGGGGAGTCGGTCAGGGCGAGGCTGTCGGCGGTGGGGTCGATGGTGCCGGGACGGTGACGGGTGATCTGGGCGTGGAGGACGGCCAGGACCTCGCCGATTGCGGCGAGGATCGGGCCGGAATCGTCTGGTGATGTGTCACTCAGCGGGGTGCCGGATGCCTCCTCGGTGAGGAGGTAGGTCCAGTCGTCGGCGGTGCCGACCGCCCGGACCGGCGGCACGGGGACGCCATCGACGTCGTCGAGGGCTTCGAGGACGGTGGCCTCCTTGTGGAGGCGCCACCCGGCGGTGTGGGTGTACTTCAGGACGCGTGGCGGGGCCTCCAGCGTCGTGAGGACGCAGGCGCCGTTGGTGGCCCGGGTCTCGAGGACCTCGCGAACGACCACCGACGCCTCTGGGACGGCCGCGGCGAGGACGGGTTCGGGGACCGGTGCGGGCATCGGCGGCGATCGGGACCCCAGGTAGTTAACGCCGGGTATCCGGAACGATTTTCGCGACCGGTTCGGCAATGGGGAGACATGGCCCTGTTCCCCGTCGAGATGGAAAGCGACCGCCTCCGCTACGAGCGGATCCATCCCGAGGACTTCGACCCGTGGGAGCTCTACGAGTACGTCAACGAGGACGCCCCGAACATCGAGGAGATCACCCGGTGGATGACCTGGGATCCCTACGAGACGCCCAAGGAGGCACTGGACTGGGTCAGCCACTGTGGCGAGGAGTTCGATGCCGGCGAGGGCGCGGTGTATGCGATCCGGCCCACCCATGGCGAGCGCGCCGGGGCGTTCGCCGGAGTGACCAGTCTCCACCCGGACTGGGAGTTACGCCGGGCCGAACTCGGGATCTGGTTGCGGAAACCGTTCTGGGGTCGGGGGTACTCCGGGGAACGCGCACAGCGACTGTTCGAGTTGGCCTTCGAGCGCTTGGACCTCGAGGTGGTGGGGGTCACCCACGACCCGGAGAACGAACAGTCGGCGTCGGCGATCGAAACGTACATCGAGGCGGCCGGCGGGCGATGCGAGGGCCACCTTCGCAACGACATCGTAATGAACGGCGAGGTACGGGATTCGGTGCGGTACAGCGTCACCAGCGAGGAGTGGGCGGCCCGGGATTAAGCCCAGTTCGGCCCGGGGGAGGCTGTGACACTCGCGATCATCTCCGATTCGCACATCCCCACGCGTGAAGCTGCTATCCCCGATGCGTTCCGGACCCGGATCGCCGACGCCGACCACGTCATCCACGCCGGCGACTTCGAGACCCGCGAGATCCTCGATGAGATCCGGGGCCTGCCAACCGAGTTGACGGCGGTGTACGGGAACGCCGACCCCGCCGATATCGGGGTGCCGGCCGTTGCCGATGTGACCATCGATGGCGTGACCTTCGTGGTCACTCACGGCACGATCAACCTCGTCGAAGCCGGGGTGTACCCCACCGACGGCGTCGTCATGAGCGACGACCAGTGGCGGGCCGCCATCGCGGATGTCGCCCGCGCCCGGTCGAGGCAGTGGTCCGGGACCGACGTCGTCGGGGTCGGTGGCCACAACCACCAGGTCCACGACGAGACCCACGAGGGGGTGCGCGTGTTGAACCCGGGCACGGTCACAGGGGCGCCCCCAGCGGAGCCGGCGACGATGACGGCCGTCACTGTCGAGGACGGCGACGTCGATGTCACCGTCCACGAGGCCTGACCCGAGCAATACCTATATCTAGTGGGTCCGTGGGTGCGAGCGGGTTGGCACCCATCGACGCCATGTCCGAGATCATCCTGTACGTCGAGGACATCGACCGCATGGTCGCATTCTACGAGGCGGCGTTCGGCCTCGAGCAAACCGGGGGCGCGCCGGAACACGGCTTCGTCCGGTTCGACACCGGCGACTGTGAGCTGTGCCTGCACGCGGGGCGTGACGGCGACGTCGGGGAGTACGCCCCGAAGGTCGTGTTCGCCGTCGAGGACCTCGAGGCCGCCCGATCCCACCTCGAGTCCTTCGACGTCGAGCTCGGCGAGGTCAGGACCCCCACCCCCGACACCCGCGTCGTCGACGGGGTCGACCCCGAGGGCAACAGGTTCGCCATCGAGGCCTGACCTCCACCGACCACGGTAGAGATTAGTATGGGCAGACGCTGAGTCCCCGGTATGACCGACCTGGCGTTCGTCGAGGAGGCCGACCCCGAGGCGGTGTTCGGGGTGCTGGCCGACGAGACCCGGATCGCGATCCTGGAGGCATTATGGGAGGCCGATGCCCCGCTTGCCTTCTCGGCGTTGCGGGA
>JBDGTJ010000026.1:0-20292 GCA_042216925.1 Halobacteriaceae archaeon | reverse complement strand
GGGACAGCGCCCTCAACGCTGCGCCGTTGGCCTGGCTTGGCTACCCACGCGCTGCGGGAACGGCTTCCCGCCACGCGATAAAAAGCCCTTCCATTCACCCCGCCGAGGCGATGGGAACCACTTTCAGGCCGAAGACCGTTCCCCCGGTGATGCCGGTCTCGATTCGTCGTGTCCGGGTGATCGCCGCCGGCCTCGCCACGGTCTCATTGGCACTCGTCGTCGCGACCGCCACCGGGGCCATTCCGGCGTCGGTGTTACCCCAGGCGCCTCCCGGCGTCCTGGACGCCATCCCCCACGTCAACGCCGCACTCAGCCTCATCGCCATCGCCACAATCCTCTATGGGTGGGCGGCGATCCGCCGCGGTGCCATCCACCGTCACCGCGCTGCGATGGGTACCGCCTTCGGCCTGTTCGTCCTCTTCCTGGTGTTGTACCTGTACAAGGTCGCCATCGAGGGACCGACCCAGTTCCCGGGCCCCGCCGTCGTCGACGCCTACATCTACCTCCCGATCTTGGCCATCCACATCCTCCTCGCCATCGTCTGTGTCCCGTTGCTGTACTACGTGTTGTTGCTCGGCATCACCCAACCGGTGGGCGCTCTCGGGGACACCGACCACCCCCGCGTTGGCCGCGTCGCCGCGCCGTTGTGGGTGACGTCATTCGTCCTCGGGGTGGTCGTGTACGCGTTGCTGTACCTCGTGTACTAGGGCAGCGAGAAGGTGTCGTCGCTCAGTTGTCGCCGGCCTTCGACGTCCACTCGTAGTCCCGGCGCTTCGCCGATTCACCGAACCCACACGACGCACACCGCTCTTTTTTCACGTGGTAGGACGGCTCCCCACACCGGCGACACCGGACGTGGATGTCCTTGTTCTTCTTCCCCTGGGCAGAGGTCCCGTCGCTCATGTTTGTATCGTGACGACGTTGTCTCCACGGATAACGGTTGTGTCTCTGATCCCGGCCACGTCGTCCTTGCTGCCGGCCATCGGGTCCAAGACCAGGTTCATGTGTTGGTCGTACCCGCTCAGCTCCCCACGGTAGGTCGCTCCGTCTTTCAACTCAACAGTTACCGGTTCCTCGAGTGCCGCCTCGAGCACGTCCAGGGGCCGTCCACCCATACCCTGACCGGTACCCGAGAACGGGTTAAACCTACCGGCCCCTACACATCGACCGCGAACTCATCGCGGCCGTGGGCAGTACCGGCGAATGCCGCCAAGAGGTCGGCGGCCGCGTCGAGGTCCTTGAGGTCGACGACCTCCACCGGCGTGTGCATATACCGGTTCGGGATCCCGACGTTCAACGACGGGATACCACTGCGTTGCGTGTAGAAGGCGTCGGCGTCCGTCCCGGTACGGGACCCGGAGGCCTGCAACTGGACCTCGATCCCGGCATCCTGTGCAGCCGCCCGCACCGCCTCCACGACGACCGGGTGGTTGGCGCTGCCCCGGCCCACGACCGGGCCGGCCCCGAGGTCGACGTCACCACGGTTGTTCGGGGATCCGGGGTCGTCGACCGCGTGGGTGACGTCGACCGCGACCGCGACGTCCGGGTCGACGTCGTACCCGACCATCTGGGCGCCCTTGATCCCGACCTCCTCCTGGACGGTGCTGGCCGCGTACACCGTCGTCTCGGCCTCCCGTTCGGCGGCCCGTCGCAGCGTCTCGGCCGCGATCCAGGTGCCGATGCGGTTGTCGATGCCGCGGCCGGCGATCCGGGTTCCCTGGAGGTCCCGTACCGCGGTTGCGAACGTCACCGGGTCGCCGATTTCGACGAGGTCGGCGGCCTCGTCGCCGTTGGCAGCGCCGATGTCGACGTGCTGGTCGCGGATGTCGTCGTACCCGTCGTCGTCACGGTCACGGAGATGGATCGCCGTCTGCCCGATGACGCCGTTCACCGGGCCCTCGGCTGTGTGGATCTCGACGTGCTGGCCACGGGTGACCGTGCGGTCTGACCCGCCGATCCGCCCGAGTTTTACGTAGCCGTCGTCGGTGATCTTCGAGACGATGAACCCGATCTCGTCGGCGTGGCCCGACACCAGGAGGTCGGTGTCGCCACCCTCGTAGACGGCGACGGCGTTCCCGTACTCGTCGACGGTCACGTCGTCGGCGAACCGGGAGACGTAATCCACCCAGACCCGTTGGCCCCGGGTCTCGAACCCGGACGGACTCGGCGTTTCGAGCAGGTCATCGAGGAAGGTGCGGCGATCCGGTTCCATGCAACGGCGTAGCGCCGACCACCCTAAAAGCACCGCGGAACCGGGTCAGCGGTCTCCGGTATCACGCTATCGGTTCTGTGGGTGGTGCCACAGTCTATTTGCCCGTCCGCTGCCTACGTCTGTGTATGGGACTCATCGAGGTACACGTCCACGACCCCGAGTTCAGCTTCGCCCCGTTCTCCAGCACCGGCGAGGACGCCGAACACGAGCAGGCGGCCGACGACGCCGATGAGGAGGATCTGTACTTCCCGAACGACGAGGAGGACGGCGGGGGCGTGGGCGTCCTGCTCGTGTTGGCGGTCCTGATCGTGGCGGCCGTCGTCGTCCGGAAACTTGTTGGTGGCGACGAGATGGCGCCCTACGACACCGACGAGGACGCCTGACGCTGCCGAGGGGTGGCCTTTTCAACGTGGGCCGCCACGTTCCAGCATGGGATTGTACCGCAGCGTCCGTGCCGTCGCCAACGCCACCGGTGACGGGGCCGTTGATTGGACGGCCGTCGTCGACGCTGCAACCGCCGCCACCGACCCTGGGGAGTTGTCGCTGTCCCTCGCGGACCGTCGCGGCTACGCCACTGACGTACGCGCCGCCCACGACCGGATCCAGACCGTCTCCGGCCACTCGTTCGCTGTCCCGGAGACCGTCACCATCCAGAACCGGCATCACTGGCTGGAGGCCAACGCCGCCACGTTCCGCCGGGTGCTCGCCCCGCTGGACACCCAACCGTCCCGGTTGGCCGGCGTCGCCCGCGTCGCCAACACCGGATCGACCGCGGCCGCGTTGGCGTTCCTCGCCAACAACGTCCTCGGCCAGTACGATCCGAAGCTGTTCGCCGACGACGGGAGCCCCCACCTCTACATCGTCCACCCGAACATGGTCCGGGTCGCCACAACCCTTGAGGTGGACCGTGACCGGTTCCGTCGGTGGATCGTCTTCCACGAGGTCGCCCACGCCGCCGAGTTCGGGGCCGCCCCGTGGCTCGCACCCCACATCGAGACCCTCGTCGAGGACAGCGTCACCGCTCTCCGCGATGGGCAACTCCGCTCTGAGTCCTTCGCCGCGCTCAACTCGGTGATGACGGTCGTCGAAGGCTACGCGGAGCTGTTGATGGACCGAGCCTTCGACCGGGAGTACGCTGACCTGCGCGCGGCCCTCGACGCCCGTCGTCGTGGCGGCGGCCCCCTCACCCGCGTGTTGCGTCGGGTGTTCGGGGTGGGCCTCAAGCGCGAGCAGTACGAACGCGGGACCGCGTTCTTCGAGGAGGTTATCGACCTGACCGACATGGCTACCGCCTCCCGCGTCTGGGACAGCGAGTCGACCCTCCCGACAGAGGCAGAGCTCGACGATCCAGCGGCGTGGGTGACCCGGGTCGACGCGGGGTGACCGCCCTGGTATGGTCACAGGCACCCAGTCACCGGACGCGAACGCCGAACAGTACCGGCCCGGCACCTGTAACATCGGGCCCGAGGAGCAGCGTCGCCGCCGTCGCCTCGCCGGCGCGACCACGGTCGTCGCCGTCGGATGGACCGTGACGGTCGTGCTCGGTCAGTTGCCGCCGCCGCTCCTGCTGGCCGTGTTCGCCCCGGTCATGTTGGCCGTCGAGTGGTACATCGAGGGCCGGACCGCGTTCTGTGTCCGATTGGCTGCGACGGGTGCGTACACGTTCTCGGGGACGACCGGCGACGTCGAAGATCAGGCCGACCACGACGTCGACGTCTCGCGGGCGATCCGGATCACGGCGAGTGCTGCGGCCCTCGCGACCGCCGTCACCGCCCTCCTCTTCCTCCTCGTCGCCTGGATCTGAACGACCTTCACTGAATGCCGCGGCCGACGCCGTCGGCCTCGATGAGGTCCTCGAGCTCGGCGTCGAGGACGGACTCGGCCTCCTCGAACGTGTTCGAGAGCTCCGTCAGCGACCCCGGTCGATCGTAGTGGTCGAACTCGATGGGGCCATACGCCGGACTGTCCAGAGCTCTCATGACGTCGTCGACGAAATCCTCTGGGGAGGTCGGGGCGTCCGCATGGGCTTTGACCACCTGTTCGAGGCGGCGGGCGGCGTCCTCTGCTGCGTCCTCGTCCTCCGGTGGGGTGTTCACCGCGAACCGGGCCGGCGTCTCCTCGGGGAACAACGGCTCCAGATCGTCGTCGATCTTCCGGGCGACCTGGGTCCCGACGCCGTGCACCTCGCTCGGGTGCTTGGCGTAGGTCTTCACCTGGTAGACACCCACGGCGGGATGGGAGAGGAACAGGTCCTCCCCGACACCCCGGGCGCGGTCGCCCCCGACGGCGCGCCATCCGGCCGGTTCCACCTCTGCCTCGACGACGTCAGCGACGATGTCCTGCCAGTCACGCACCCGCATACGCCAGGGGTCGTGGCCCGATGCACTTAGCGTGTCGGGTCGGTAGGGTTTTCCCGGGTGCGCCCGTCCCCGCCCTCGTGCAGGTACGGGGGTCGGTGACCGACGTCGGCGCGGTGGAGACGGTGGATACGCGGTACGGCGAGCGAGACTGTCTGGAGGTCGGTGTCCGCACCGATGCCGGCGAAGCCACCCTTTCGTTGTGGGGTGACTGGGCCGAGACGGCGACCTACCTCGAATCCGGGATGGAGGTGCTGGTGACCGCCGCCGCCGAGCGTGACGGTGGCGATCGACGCCGGTACGCGACGACCGGTGACTCCTTCGTCGTGGTCGAACCCGGCTTCCTCGTCGACGTGACCGCGGTGCGGTCCTGGGTCCAGTGCCCCCGCCTCCAGTATCTCAACAAACTCTCGGGGGTCCCCCTCGCGGAACCCGTGACCAAGGGCACCATCGTCCACGACGTGTTCGGGGACCTGCTGGCCGGTCGCGACCTCGACACCGCCGTCGAGGATCGGGTGGGTGATGCCGCCCTCGAACTCGGGTTGTTAGACGTCGACATCGACGCCCTCGCCACCGAAGTGACCGACCACGCCACCGCCATCCAACGGTGGCTCGACCAGGGGACACTCACCGGAGACGACGCGTGGCGGTCCGAACAGACACTGTTGAGCCCGTTGTTCGGCCTGAAAGGCCGGGTCGACGCCGTCCGCCGGGGGGCGCCGGTGGAGTTGAAGACCGGGAAGAACACCAAGCGATCGCCGCGGTTCCACGACAAGGTCCAGGCTGCCTGTTATGCGTTGTTGCTCGGGGAACGCGAGGCCACCGATTCCGACGCCATCGCGGAAGCCGCCCCGGACACCGGGACGTTGCTGTACACGAAGAACGCGGCCATCGACCGCGCCGACGCCGACGGCGACCTCTCGCCCGCGAAGGATTTCTCCATCGGCAAGGGCCTCCTCGAGTTCGTCCTCCGGGAACGCAACCATCTCGCCGCCATCGAGAGCCAGGCCGCCATCCCCACGGGTTACGAGGGCGACGCCATCTGTGAGTACTGCTTCGAACAGGACACCTGCCTCGTCGTCTCCGGCCGCCTGGACCAGGAGTCCAAAGCCGGGCAACTCGGTGCCGCACTCCCCGAACCCGACCGCGAATACGTCGATCAGTGGTACGAGCGGATCGAACGAGAGCGTCGAGCGGTCCACGCCGAGTACCGCAAACTCTGGGAACAAACCCCCGAACAGCGGGCCGAGGACGACCGCGCACTCATCGACCTGGACCCGACGACCAAAGACCAGATCGAGGACGGGCGGTGGCGCCTGGTCGCCACACGCAGCGCCGGGACCCCGTCGAAGCTCCGCGTCGGCGATACGGTCCTCGCCAGCGAGGGCGACCCCGTCGCCGGACCGGCGACGCGCGCCCGCATCACCGCCCTCGACGACGAGCGAGTCTCGGTCGTTGCCGACGAGCCACTGGCGCTGTGCCGGGTCGACGTCTACCCCTCGGAGTTCGGCGTCGACCGGATGCTCACCGCCCTCCACGACGCAATCCTCAAAGGCGACGACCGCACCCGGGACATCCTCTTCGGCCGGGCCGACCCCGCCTTCGACCCCGTCGAGGAGACGTTCATCAAGAACAATCCAGCCCAGGATCGGGCGGTCCGGACCGCGGTCGGAGCCCGGGATCTGGCGTTGATCCACGGGCCCCCGGGCACCGGGAAGACCTACGTCATCGCCCACATCGTCGCCGCCCTCGTCGCCCGCGGCGACCGCGTGTTGCTGTCTGCGTTTACCAACCGCGCCGTCGACAACGCCCTCGACGCGCTGCGAGCCCAGGACGTCACCGACATCGTCCGCGTCGGCAGCGAGACCGGGGTGCGTGGCGACATGCAGGATCTCCGCCTCGAGGTGGCAGCGGACGGCGCCGCCCAGGCCCTCCAGTCCGGGGCCGTGGTCGCCGCCACCACGGCCGCGTGTGGCTCACGGACGCTTCGATCGCAATCCTTCGACGTCGCCGTCGTCGACGAAGCCTCCCAACTCTCGGAACCCGACGCCCTGACAGCCCTCGCTCGTGCCGACCGCGTCGTCCTCGTCGGCGACCACGAGCAGCTCCCCCCGGTCGTCCACACCGACGGGATGGACCGGTCGTTGTTCGAGCGCCTCGTGGACGAACAGCCCGAGGCAGCGGTCCTCCTCGATCGCCAGTACCGGATGGCCCAACGGGTGCAGGCGTTCCCTTCACGCGAGTTCTACGCCGGCGACCTCCGACCGGCCTCGCGAACCGTCGCCCAACGGTCACCCACCGACCTCACCGACGATGGCGCACTCCCCCATCCGTTGGACGACCCCGTGAGTTTCCACCACGTCGACGGCGACGACCGAGAGCACGTCGATACCGCCGAACGGGCTCGCGTCGCCGACCTCGTCGAGACCTATCTCGACGCCGGGGTGGCCGCCGACGGCATCGGTGTAATCGCCCCGTACCGCGCACAGGTCGCGGCCCTCGGCCAGGCCCTCCCCGACGAGGTCACGGTCGACACCGTCGACCGATTCCAGGGATCGGCCGCCGACATCATCATCGTCAGCTTCGTCGCCAGCACCGACCTCGACTCGCCCATCTTCGAGGACACGCGACGGTTGAACGTCGCCCTCACCCGGGCACGGCACGGGCTGGTGCTCGTCGGCGACGAGGCCGTCCTCCGGACGCGGGGTCTCTACGACCGGATGCTGGACTGGGCCACCCACGCCGACTGACCCCGACGTGACCACCCGTCGCCAGGGACGGCGGTCGATCCTCTGCCACGACCGTGGTGTCGTCCGAGCGGTCAGTCCGTCGTGGACTCGTCCCCGTCGATTGCGGCCATCACCCGGTCGTGAAAGGACTGTAACACCGCATCCTCGTCCTCTGCGAGGACGACGTCGCTGGCAGACAACGTCGCCAATCCGAACGCGCGCGGCGACGGGGCATCGAAGCGGTGCCACACCACCTCGAGGGCTCCACTGTCGATCCGGGTGAGCACCGATTCCACGCCTTCGATGTGGAACCGGTCCTCTAACAGTTCCCGGTAGGTCTCCTCTAAGACCGCGAAATCCTCCAGGTCCTCGGCGTACCCGAGCAACATTTCGCTGTCGACCTGCTGTTGGCTCGCCGACCGTTCGTGGCCCCGGTACCGCTTCAAGATCATGAGTGATCGGGTCGCCTCGATCCGGAAATATCGTTGGAGGAGGTCGGTCCCGCTGAGACTCTCCCGGAGGTTGCCGGCGGCAGCCTCGGGGTCGAGACCCGCCAGGATGCCGGGGATGTCGACTTTGCGGTTCAACGGCATCGACACCGCGAACCCGTTGTCCGCGACCGCCACCTGGACGTTCGCCGTGACCTCCTCGGCACACTCCCGGGCGACCAACCGGGCGAGTGCGTCGTTCACCCGCCGCCCGTACAACGAGTGCACGTAGTAGGTGCGACGATACCGGTCCCGGTCCTGGACCTGCTCGACCACGAGGCGGTCCTCGGTACTGAGGGCCCCCGCACCCGCGTACTGTCGCTGTTCGTCGAACAGCCGGGCGAGCGCCCGGACCGCATGCTCGTCGAGGGGCAGGTCGCGGAGTGCCGCCCGCACCATGGGCTTGCCCCCGCGATCGTACCAGGTCTCGATGTCTCCCTGGAACTCGGCGACGGCCTGCCCTAGGTCGTAGGACAGCGGCAACCGCTCGGCGTACCAGGTCGGTACCGTCGCCCGTTCGGAAGTCCGGTCGACGTACACTTTCGACCCCCGCCGATACCGGAACGCCAACCGTTCCCCCGCCAACACGAACACGTCCCCCGGTTCCAGGGTGTCGAGGTAACTCTCATCGAGCGTGCCAACCTGCTCGTCGGTGTCCCGCACCACGACCTGGCAGGCAAACGAGTCCGGGATCGTCCCCACGTTCGTGAGATAGATCGGGCGGGCCAGCCGCCCGCGTTTCCCGATCAACGGCTCGCCGACCGGGAACTCGGGGTGGTGATGGTCGCTGTCGGGTGGGTCGTTCTCATCTCGCCAGATCTTGGCGTACACCGACCGGTCCTCGAGCCCGTCGTGGTCGGCGGTGAGATACCGGCACAACCGCTCCCAGTCCTCGTCTGTGTACGCACGGTAGGGGTACGCCCGTTCGAGGGTGGACCGAACAGCGGCCTCGCGACGCACCCCGGCGATCGCCATGCCGTACACGTGCTGGGCGGCGACGTCGTGGGCGCGTTCGGGGACGAACACCCGGTCGATCGCGCCGGCTTCTGCCTCTCGAAGCATCGCCGCACACTCGACCAGTTCGTCTCGATCCAACGCGAACACCCGCCCGGTCACGGTCCGGCCGACCCGGTGGCCGGCCCGTCCTACACGCTGGAGGAGTGCCGCGACACTCTTCGGGGAGCCGACCTGGACCACGAGGTCGACGTCCGGCATATCGATGCCGACCTCCAGACTCGTCGAGGTCGTCACCACGTCGACCGTCCCTGCTTTCAACTGTTCTTCGATCGCTTGCCGACGGTCGCTGGCCATCGACCCGTGGTGACAACCGGATCGCTCCTCGGTGACGGCGTCCCGCTCCCGTAACGCCTCGAGCACTCGTTCCGCTCCGGAGCGCGTGTTCGTGAACACCAGTGTCGTCTCGTGGTCGTCGATGAGGGCCGCTAACGCGGTATAGAACCGGTCCCGAACCGTCTCACGCGGCGTGCCCACGAGATCGTCGACCGGACACCGTAACTCGAGGTCGTAGTCCCGCGCGAACCGGGCGTCGACCGTCGACACCGGACGGGGTGAGCCATCGTCCTGGTACCCGCCGAGGAACCGGGCCACCGTCTCGAGGGGCTCGACCGTCGCCGAACACCCGATACGCGTTGGCGAGGTTCTCGCCAACGACTCGAGGCGTTCCAGGGAGACGCTGAGATGGGTGCCGCGTTTCGAGTCCGCGACCGCGTGGATCTCGTCGACGATGACGTACTCGACGGTCTGCAGTTTCTCCCGGAACTTCGGGCTGTTCAACAGGATCGCCAGCGTCTCCGGGGTCGTATTCAGGATGTGTGGTGTCTCCTCGAGCATCCCCCGGCGGGCCGCATCGTCGGTGTCGCCGTGACGGATGGCGTGGCGGATCTCGCCGACGTCGACCTCGAACTCCTCGCGGATGCCGGTCAACGGCGTCTCGAGGTTCCGGTGGATGTCGTTGGCCAACGACCGAAGTGGCGAGACATACAGACAGTAGACGCTGTTGTCCAACTCATCGCCTGCCGCGCGGTCGAACAGGTCGTTCAACACCGCCGTGAACGCCGCAAGCGTCTTGCCCGATCCCGTGGGCGCCACGACGAGCGTGTGGTCGCCCGCGGCGACGTGCGGGATGGCTTCCCGCTGTGGCGGCGTGAAAAACCCCCCGTTCTCCTGGACGTACGCCCCGAAGGTCTCCGCCCACCACCGCTGGACGGCGGGCTGGAGTTCCGCCAGGACCGACCGGTCGCAGACGTCGGCGTCCCCGGGGACCACCTCCTCGACACCCGAGACCACCTCACGACCCATGTACCGAAGGCAAGGTGCCCTGGGGGCAAGTGCGTGGCGGGTCGCCGGAACCGCTTTCCCCCCGGCGGTCCCCGCCCCGCATATGGACCTGACCTTCCTCGGGACCGGTGCAGCGATGCCGGATGGCCGCCGCGTCCAGACCGGGGCCCTCCTCGACGACGGGTCGAATCCGTTGCTCGTCGACTGTGGCAGCGGCGTCCTCCACCGACTCGCCGCCTCCGAGACGGCCTACACCGACGTCGATACCGTCCTCCTCACCCACCACCACCTCGACCACGTCAGCGACCTCCTCAACCTCGCGACCGCTCGCTGGCTCGCGGGCGAACCCGAAACACAGGTCGTCGGCCCACCCGGGACCGAGCCCCTCCTCGACACCTTGCTCGATGCCTTCGCGTACCTCCGCGATGAACCGGTGACCCTGCCCGTCAGAGAGATCGACGCCGGCGAGGGGCCCCACGACGTCGCTGGGTACACGGTCCGTGCCCACCCGACGACCCACTCGGTGTACACGCTCGCCTACCGGTTCGACGACCGCCTGACCATCGGCGCCGACTCCGAAGCCGACCCGGACCTCATCGAGTTCGCCGCCGACAGCGACGTCCTCGTCCACGACTGTTCGTTCACCGCGGACCTCGACGTCGACAACCACGCCAACGCCGCCGACCTCGGCGCCGTCCTGTCGGATGCGGTCTTCGAGACCGTCTACCTCACACATCTCTACCCCATGACCAACGGCCATCACGAGGACATGCTTGCCAGTATCGCAGAACACTACGACGGCACGGTCGAAATCCCCGAGGACGGCACCACCGTCTCCGTGTGAGCCCTCACTCCACCCGGTACCGCAACAGCGCCGCGATCCCGCCGAGATTCCGGAGCTGTTGGCCCGGTTCGAACCCCGCAGAGAACACGACGACGTCCCCACCCTGTTGCTCGACCGACCGCAACAACGCATCGACATCCTGCTCCCAGTCACCCTCACCGGACCGCTCCTGTCGCAACCGTTCGTCGAGGATGAGCAGCGTATCGACCGCGCCGAACTCCACGGCCTCGGCGACCGCATCGATGCCGTAGGCTGCTTCGTGCCCGTCTCGCATGCGGCCGGTCAACTCGTCGATCAACGCCGCCTCGTCGGCGACTCGTGCCTCCGCACGGACGTCAGCGATCGCCCCGCGTTTCAATACCTCGTGGACGCCACGACCGCCGACCGCGCTCGTGTCCACGACGGTGATCTTCTCGGCGACCGAGGGGTACTCCTCTGCCAGATAGTCGTAGGCATCCTGTTTGGTGAACCCCGGCCCCGCCAGGATGATCGCATCGACAGCCAGGTGTGAGAGGACATCCCCGAGCGCATCGAACAGTTCCTCCCGGTCGCGGGCGTACTCGCCTTTCCCGGTCGTCCCGGACAGCGACGCGTACTCGTCGATTCCGTACTGGGCGACGGTGTGGACGTGGGCGGCCCCCTCCTCGACGGTCGCGACCGCGACGTCAGGCTGGTCGGAGGCCTCGACGGCATCGGCCAACCGCTCGTCCTGGTCTGGCTCCCACACCTTCTCGATCGCGATCTCCTCGCGTTCCTCGACGTTCAACGTGTGGTGGGCACCGACCACGTCCTCGCGTGACGCGCTCTCGATCACGCCAGACACCCGCAACCGGTTCGCGAATTTCGCGAACTCGATGTCCTCGACCCGAAGCGTGACGTGGACGTGCTCTCGCTGCCCGCCCGTGTCACGTAACGCGTCGTCCCCGCGTTGGATTCGACGAGTCGTGTCCCCGGCCACCAGGTCACCGGGTTCGATGAGATGGTGGAGATGCCAGAGGTCGTCGAGGCTTTCGGGTACGACCGTCACCCGCTCGCCACCACCGTCGACGGGGTGGCGATCCTGGACGCGCATACCCCGACTGTGACCGGGGCCCGGAAGTACCCTGCTATCGCGGCGGACTCAGTCGTCTCCGGTGGCGCCGACGTCATCGACCATGACGGTCTCCCACTCGTCGTCGGCATGGGCGCCCTCGCGCTCGCGGGCACTCGCCGCGACGCGGATGAACTCGGCGTTCTCCCGGGCGGCCGGGATGGTCTGCCCGCCACAGTAGCTCAGCCCCGACCGGATCCCCGCCGCGAACTCCTCGACGACCGTCCCGAGGTCGCCTTTGTACTCGGTGAGCGCTTCGACCCCCTCGTCGGCGGCCGTCGCGGCCTCCGCGACGGCCTTGTCCTCGCGGGCCTCGTTGGCCGCCGTCGTCGCCATCCCTCGGGACACCTTGTACCTGCCGCCCTCGACCTCGATGACGTCCCCGGGCGCCTCGTCGGTCCCCGCGAACAACCGCCCCATCATCACCGCGTCGGCCCCCGCCATCAACGCCTTCACCGCATCACCCGACGACCGGATGCCACCGTCCGCGATGACACCCACGTCGACGTCCGCCCCAGCACTGGCACAGTCGTCGACGGCCGTCAGTTGGGGGACACCTGCACCCGCGACCTTCCGCGTGGTGCAATGTGACCCCGGACCGATCCCGACCTTCACGACGTCGGCCCCGTGGGCCGCCAGGTCCCGGACACCGGTGGCGGTCGCGACGTTCCCGGCGATCAACGTCACCCCCGGCAGGGAGTCCCGGAGATCTGCGACCGCCTCCAGGCACCGATCGAGATGTCCGTGGGCGACGTCGACCATGACGAAGTCCGCACCCGCCTCGAGGACCGTGGTGGCGCGGTCGTGATAGTCTTCGGCGATGCCGACGGCCGCCCCGACCGTCGCCCCCGCCTCCGCCGCCGTCCGGACCTCCTCGGCCTGGGTGGCGATGTCGGTGAATCGGTGGATGGTGCCCACCCCTCCGTGGTCGTCGAGGGCGATCGCGGTGGCGCTCTCCGTGACGGTGTCCATCGGCGCACTCATCACGGGCGTGTCGAGAACAAGATCGTCGGCGAGTGTCGTCGAGAGGTCGACGTCTGCCCGACTTTCGACCGGGGACCGCTGTGGAACGAGCAGGACGTCGCCATACGACACCCCGAGTCTCACGTCTTCCATAACCCAGCAAATCCAGCGGGCTCTGAAGGAAAACCCTGTCGGTCCACCGGTCTCAGGACTCGCGTGTGACAGATTCCGTGATCCGGCTCGTCCCCGGTGGCAGGAACTTCTGGATCTCGTCGGGACTGGCGACCTTCCGGACGAAACTCGTATCAGTGAACGCCTCCCGGAACCGGCGGTAGATGCGTTTGGCGACGTCGCCTTGTGCATATGCTCCGGGTTCGACGGCGACCCCGAACTCCACGTCGTCCTCGATCGCGGGTGGGGGTCCACCGATCACGCGGGTGTCGGGCTCACACCGGACACCGACGACACACCCGACCGCGACGTCCCGATGATAGCTGCGGTCGCCACGGATGGCGAACCCACCCTTTTCGAGGTACTCCCCGCTCTCCGGGGTCTTGGACACCTGGTCGGCATCGACATGGTAGACGTCACCCGCGAACTTCCCGTCTTTCCACACCGAGGAGTAGGTCACCGCGAACTGGGCTGCCTGTGCGAGTGAGGCGGCGGGTACCTCCACGTCGGTCGCCGGTTCGCTCGGGTCGCTCGTCTTCAAGATCGTCGCCGGACCGCCGTGGGCCTGTGCGTGGAAGAACAGGTCCTGGCGGTCGAGGTACTTCTCGACGAGCTCCTCGTTCTGGTCGGCGTTCCGTCCGCCGATGACGAGGAACCCGTCGGTGGTTCGAAACCAGCGGAACCGGTCGAACCACTGGTCGGGTCGCCGCGTGGGGATCGATGGCTCAGCCAACCAGTCCCGCTCACTGGTCGAGTCCTCCTCGCTGGCGTCTGCCGGCGACCACGCCGCCTGCTTGTCCTTGAGGGCCGCGAGTTCCTCGCGGGTGTCTTCGATCGCCGCCTCGGCACCGGCTTGTTTGTCCTCGATGTCTTTGGCAGCGTTGTACAGCCGGTCGGCGTTCTTCTCCACGCCTGAATCCGGGTCGAGTTCGATAGCCTCGTCCTCGAGGGTGATCGTCACCGTCCCCGCTTCCGGGTCGACGTCGGTCACCGCATCCGCCCCAGCCAGCCCCTGGTCTCTGGCCTCCTCGAACCGGGCCTCGATCTCGGTCCAGTCTCGATCCGCCGCCAAGGCGTCCCGGACCGCGGAGAGGATGTCGTCGACCAGGTCGTAGTGTGCGTACAGGAGTTCGGCGCGTCGCCGTTCGGTGGCGGCCGCCGCCTCGAACTCGTCGATGGCGGCTTCCTGCTGGGCGATGATGCGTTCCCGTTTCTCGATCTCCTCCTCGAACGCCGGCCGGCTGGCGCCGCCAGCTCCATCCTCGGTGGTGGCCAGGTTGGTGAAGTAATCGTCCAACGCCGCGTTGAATGAGTCGAACGTCTCACACTCGCGGTCGGCGTACTCCTCGAGGGGGATGGGGGTGACGTCGACTCGCTGGTCCTCCTCGTAGTAGACGCGGGGATCGAGGTCGCCGGCGTCCAACGGCTCGAACAACCGTGTGACCGTCTCGTAGAGCTGATCGAAGGTCGCATCGTCGGCATCGGCGATGGCGGTGGTCTTCTCGACGCCGGCGCGGGTACACACCTCTTCGCCGTACAATCCGCCGAAGTCCAGTTGCGTGGCCAGCGTCCTGACCAGGTCCGTATCCGAGTCCCGCATTGTCTCTGCGAACGCCTCCCGATCGAGGGCGTCCGGGCGGGGCCGTTCGGTGGGGAACCCATAGGGGGCGCCGGGTGCGACCGTTCGTGAGGAGAGACGCACCGTCTCCAGACAGTCGACGACAACCCCGGACTGGTCGAGTACGGCGACGTTCCCTTCGCCGAACAGTTCCGCGACGATGGTGGTGTCCTGGTCCTCGCGGCGGAACTCGAACTCGAGGATCCGGTCGAAGCCGTGTTGGTCGACCGACGCGAAGGTCGCGCCGGCGATCCGGTTGCGGAGCATCTTCGCGAAATCCGGGGGGCGTTCGGGGGCTGCGGGGACGTGTTCGGGCGCTACCAGATGTCCGCGTTTGACCTCCCCGACCTCGAGGAGCAACTCGATGCGTCCCCGGTCGAAGTCCCGGAGTTTCAACCGGACGAGGTCGTCCCCGTAGAGGTAGGCCTTGTCCACGACTGCGCCGGTGTACTCGCGGAGTTCCGACACCAACGCCACCAGGTCGACACTGGTCAGCTCCCGCTTCCGCTCCATACCTCCTCTCCTTTGTGGGCCCACTAAACCGCGTCGTCTCGGCTCACCCGCCCGCGAGGCGTTTGGTGACGTAGGGACCGTCCTGCCGGTAGCCCAGTTTCTCCCGGTAGTACCGGCGGGCGCCGATCCCGGCGATGACAGCCAGCCGGGAGTACCCCGCGGCTGCCGCGCGGCGTTCGGCCGCCGCCATCAACCGCGTCCCGTGGCCCTGGTGTTGGTGGTCGTCGCCACCGCCGTCACCGACGGCGACCTCGCTGCCGTACACGTGGAGTTCCCGGACGATGGCGGCGTCCTGGAGTTCCCGGCGACGGGGGTCCTCCGGGAACCGCAACCGACAGAACCCAACCAACAGATCCTGGTCCCGGTCCTCGATTGAGATGAAGTGCTCGGTGCCGCCGGCAGCTTCGTAGGTCAGGGTGTCCAGTGACAGGTCGCCGGGGGACTCCTCGCGGTGGCCGACCTCGCGACACCGGATGCAGTCACACGTCCACCCGTGGTCGTCCATCCGCTGCCTGGCGAGTTGGCGCAGATTCGACTTCTGGACGCCAGCCTCGATGAAGTCCGCGGGGATGTCGCGTTGGACCCGCTGGAGGCGGACGTACGGCGGGAGGTCCCGTTTGATGCGGGCGACCAGGTCGGCGGCCTCCGCCGTCGTCAGGGGCTCGAAGTCCCCGCGACGCCACTGGTCGTACACCCGCGTTCCCTCGACGACGAGCGTGGGGTAGATCTTCAGGTAGTCGGGTCGCCACCGGGGATCGGCGAACAATTGGCGGAAGTCCTCGCGTGCCATCTCGACGGTCGACCCGGGTTGCCCGGGCATCATGTGGAACCCGACCTTGAATCCGGCCTCCCGCAACCGCCGGTTCGCATCGACGGAGGCGTCCACGCCGTGACCACGATGCATCTCGCGGTTGACTCGCTCGTAGGTGGTCTGGACACCGACCTCGACTTTCGTCCCTCCCAGATCGAGCATCCGGTCGATCTGCTCGGGGTCACACCAGTCGGGTTTGGTCTCGAAGGTCGTGGCGACGTTCCGCACCGACCCGGTCTCGTTGGCGGCTTTCACGTCCTCGAGGTACCGGGGCCCGTCGACGGGGTCGGTGTAGGTGCTCGGATCGGTGCTCGGGTCAGCGTCGGGATCGAAGTCGTTCATCGCCGCCACCGCGCGACGGACGAACCACTCCTGGTAGTCCATCGACCGTGCTGTCATGGTGCCGCCCATCAGGATGAGTTCGACCTTGTCCACCGGGTGACCGATCGTCCGCAACTGGTTCAACCGCAGTGTCACCTGGTCGTAGGGGTCGTAGTCGGTCTGGTCCCCGCGGGCGGCGGCCGGTTCGTGACCGGTGTAGGATTGGGCGCTGGAGAACTCGCTGGCGGGGCCGCCCGGGCAGTACAGGCATTTGCCGTGCGGACAGAGGTGGGGACTGGTCATGATCGCGACGGGCGTGACCCCGGACGCGGTCCGCACCGGTTTCCGTCGCAACACCGCCTCGATGGTGTCCTGGTGCTCGTCTGGAGCGCGGGCGATCAGCTCCGCGTTCGTCGGCACCTTCGGCGACCCGTACCGGCCACAGTACTGGAGTTTCGCGGCTTCGACGTCGCCGCGTTCGACGTCTCCCGAGACGATGGCCTCCAGGAGGTCTGCACACGCGTCTTCGAAGGCCTCGGGTCCGTGCTGATCGTCGACCGCCGAACGCATTACACCACGGTGGCGGGGGAACGCCGATAAGGGTGTCGGGGCTACTCGCGCAGGCGGTCCGCGATCGCGGTCACGGCGGCATCGACGACCTGGTCTCCTTCGCCACGGAGGAACCGGAGTCGACCGTCGGTGGTCCCCCTCGCCCGGACGCCGGCGTCCGGGGTCGCCTCGCTGACGGTGACCGCCAGGTCACGTGCGTTAACCGGGGTGGTCGTCCGGTAGATCAACGTGTCCTCGTCGACGCCCAGCGTCGCCACGGGCGTATCGGCATCATCGGTGCGTTCCCGGTGGAGTGCATCCAGGATCAGGTCGACGGGAGGGAAATCGAACCGGTGGGTGAAGGCGTGTGCATCGAGGACGGCGACGTCAACACCGTCCGTCGCTTCGATCTCGAGGTGTGGTCGGGCGCTGTCCAGTTCGGCGGTGAGCTTCGCGCGGAACTGGTCGCTGAGGTAGGACGCGAGATCGTCTCGCCCCTCCCAGAACAGGTCGGTGATGAGCTCCCGTTTGCTCTGTCGGCCGTGGTAGTAGGCTGCCAGCGCGGTCGCCTCCCGCAACGCGGTGATGGTCTCATCGTCACGACCGGCGTCGGCGGCGAGTGTCCGGTAGCGTTCGGGGACACCATCCCAGAAGCTCACGGCCGGGAGGTGTTCGAGATCTGCTTTCATCTCTGGATTGACCGTCGCCGCGACGGCCGTCGCCAGCACCGTGGAGGTGGTGTCCGCGGTGAGGAAGGCATCGACGTTGTCGGCGACCGCCTCGGGTTCGGCGTCACCGCCGTCGACGACCACCCGGTCTGCGTCGTACACGTCCAGGAACTCGAACCCGTCTGCGGACTCGGCGGTGCCGCCCGCGTCGACCAACACGAACAACGGCGTCGCCTCATCGTGGCGGTCGGCGGCCGAGAGGAGCGAGACGACGTCGTCGGTCGCTGCCGATACGTCGTAGTAGGGGTCCTGGAGGGGTTGCCGGTCGACGTAATGGTAGACCGCGTCGTCGGCCTCGTGTTCGGCGCCCACCAACGGCAGGATGGCGCGTTCGATCGCCGCCCCCGCGACGTACCCGTCGACCGTCGAGGCGTGTCGGATGACGACCGGACGTGGGTCCATGACAGCGCGACGGATGGCCGCAGCGGTCGCCTCGATGTCATCGGTCACCGATTCCAGTGTCGGGTCCTCGGTCAACAACTCGACGCCGTCCGGTTGGGCCCGGGCGGCCTGTGCTGCCTCGATCTGCTCGTGGACGGCGGCACGCTCCCCGGCCTCGAGGATGGTCAGGGACTCGGTCTCGACCTGGAGGTCCCCGTGTCGTCGTTCGACCTCGCCGACGAGTTCCACAGCGTCCCCGACGTCGACCTCGGGGTAGGCCCGCACACCCGCGGACTCGAAGGCAGCACATTCGACGGTCCCGGTGGCGTCTGCCACCGTGAACACCGTCGGCCCACTCGTCTGGTTGATGTCGGTCACAGCCGCCTTGAGCGTGACCCGGTTACCGACCTGGTCGGCGACCGCCTCGATCGGGATTGCATCCGGTTGCTCTGCTCCGGTGCTCACCGCCGCTCGGTCCTCTGCCTCCGAGGTGTCCTCGTCGGGTTCCGTGGTGGTGTCGCCGTCATCGGTGACGGCCTCGGACCCGCCCTCGGCGGTGTCCTCGGTCCTGGCGACGCCGGTCTGGCCGGTGACGCCACCGCCACCCGTGTCGGCACGCCCGCCCTGGTCGGTCTCCTCGATGCCGGGACCACCACCGGCCCGTCGCACCACGGTCGAGGATTCTGGCTCCTCGTCGTCGGCGTCTGCTTCCCGGTCACCCTCCGGGTCCTGCACGAGGTGATGACGGAACTCGCGGGGGGACTGCCGGATAGACCACCCCAGGTCGACGTTGCCGTTGTCGTGGACGCCGGTGACCTGGACGAAGACCTCGTCCCCGGCCTCCCAGTCCAGACTCTCCAACCGGCTCGGGATCTCGCTGCGGTGGAGCAGTCCCGTGACGCCGGGCGCCAAGTCGATGAACACGCCAAAGTCGGCGAACCCGTCGACAGAACCGCGGTAGTATCGTTGCGGCACGAGGTCAGCGACGGAGTCCCCCTCGAACTCGAAGAGGACATCTTCCTCGTGTGATTCACAGACTTTGCCATCGACATCTTTGCCGCAGATAACACACGTACCCATTTGCTCGTACCTTCGCGTGTGGGTCCTTACGATTGACGGTTCGCCCTTGCCGCCTTCGTCATTTGAAGACTGGGCTGTCGTCCTGGAGTCCTTCGAGATCGTCGAGGAGGGTGTCGACGTGTTCGGGGAACAACGCGATCTGGACCTCGTTCCCGGAGTCGTCGCTGGCGACGAGTTTCACTCTGCGGTCACCGAATTCGCGGAGTTCGACATCCGCGACGTCGAAGAGTTTCGCCGCTGCGTGTTTGTTCGTCGGTCCGACGTTCTGAATCGAGCCGTCCTTGAACTCGACGAGGAGGTCATGGAGGTTTAGATTGAGCACGGCGCGGATTCGAGGACCGGCCGAATAAGTGGTCCGACCGGTCAGCGGTTCAACCGAGTGCCTCGAATACGGTGACTGCGGCCGCGAACCCGCCGAACCCGTACCCGTAGAGTAGGCCGCCCGGGAGGAGGGTGGCAACGGTCGCCCGGCCCCACGACGTCCGGTGGACGATGACGGTGCCCAGGACCGCCAGGAAGAACGCGTAGGCGACACACACCAGCCGCAACGGGGGGACAGGGACGCCAGCCAGGGCACATGGCGCACCCGCGTAGGCCAGGACCTGGACGGTCTCGGAGACACCAGCCCGCCGGTCACTTGGAACAACGCCGATCAACACGGCCGTTTCGAGGGCGGCGCCGAGATGTAACACCACCGGGGCGAGGACGACGACATAGAGGAGGAACACCGCGATCAGGGAGAGCGTCGGATCCTGGCCCAACCGGGTCGCGTACGTGGGTTTGGTGGCGAGGTGGGTCGTCGCCGCGACGGCGACGACCGCCAACCCGAACACCAGGCCAGGCGCCTGGTCGCCGGGCGCCACGCCGGTCCGGAAGAACCGCTCGGGTCGCGTCAGGACCTCGATCCAGGCGCGGGCGATGGCGCGGATGCCACGATCTCGACCACCACCCGGGTCCTCGACCCACGTCGTCACCGCCGCCACACCCCGTGTTCGACCCGGGTGGACCCCGTCATCAGTCGGTGCGGACCGTATGACAGTTGCGACACCGGGCTTCGTAGCTCTCCTCGGCGCCCACGACGATTGTCGGGTCGTCGACGTGGGCTGGTTCGCCGTCGACGAACCGTTGGTTGCGCGTCG
>JBDGTJ010000018.1:0-20333 GCA_042216925.1 Halobacteriaceae archaeon | reverse complement strand
GTAAACGCCACCGCTTTCAGCCCCGC
This sequence comes from Halobacteriaceae archaeon, assembly GCA_042216925.1. Taxonomy (GTDB): domain Archaea; phylum Halobacteriota; class Halobacteria; order Halobacteriales; family Halobacteriaceae; genus JBDGTJ01. Next base: position 20,307 of record JBDGTJ010000018.1, on the reverse strand, counting down.
CCACCGAGGCGGTGGTGTGCGAGCCCCCGCGTTGACCGACGCCGCCACCCGCCAGGACCGCGAGTGGCGGGTCATCAGCGAGGACGTCCGTGACGGTCCCACGAACATGGCCCTCGACGAGGTCGCCGCCCGCACCGCCGCCCAGGGCGGGCCCCGCACCATCCGGGTCTACCGGTGGGCGCCATCCACCCTCTCGCTGGGGTACAGCCAGGACCCCACCACCATCGACTGGGACGCGTGTGCCGACCGCGGCATCGCGGTCACCCGACGCCCAACCGGTGGTGGCGCCATCTACCACGATGAGTACGGCGACGTCTCCTATAGCATCGTCGCCCCCGCCGAGGAACTGCCGGGCGACCTCATGGACAGCTACCACCTCCTGTGTGCCCCGATCCTCGGGGCCTTCGAGGCCATCGGCCTCGACGTCGCCTACACCGAGGACGACCGCGAGGCCCTCTACCACCCCGCCTGCTACCTGCGGGCCCTCCACCCCGCCCACGACATGGTCGGCCCCACAGGCAAGAAGATCGCCGGCAACGCCCAGTACCGGCGACGCGACGCCATCGTCCACCACGGCAGCCTCACGTATGCCAGGGACCCCGGCACCCATCTCGCGTGTTTCGCCACCACCGCGGTCACCCCCGACGCCTTCCGGGAGCGGGTCACCGGCGTCACCGACCACGTCGACCTCCATCGGGATGCCTTCGTCGCGGCCGTCACCGACGCACTCACCACCTGGGCCGACGCCACCGCCGGCGGGTGGACCGCCGAGGAACGCGCAGCCGCCGAGGAGCTGGCCCAGCAGAAGTACCGGGCCCCCGCCTGGGTACGGGAGGGCGTGGACCCAACCTAGAACCCGGGTGGGTCCCGGTCCCGGTCGGCGAACACCACCGCCCCGAACAGCACCACGAACAACACCAACAACAGCGTGAACGGCATCACCATCATCGCGTACCGCGAATTCAACCACGCCGGCACCGGGGCGTCCGTCGTGGCCAAAAACAGCAAGCCGTCCTCCATGGCGATCTGGAGGACCGCGATCGCCACCACGACGCCCACCACGAGCTTGAATTCGCGGCTAGTCACACTCGCGGCGCAGAGACCATCATTGAAAAAGCTTCGGCCCATCACGAATCGGCGGTAAATGGGGCTGGGCCGGTCGATCGTGACCGACCGACTGACGCGACCCGGGCATCGGCGTCTGACCCGCCACCCCAGAGTCGTGGCTGTAGAAAGGGCTTCCACCCGGCCCCTATCGTTGTAGGGATGGCCCACCTGCCGAGATAGCTACCACCCGATTCCGGTATCTATGTGGTGGCCCGGTCCGAGATCGACACACCCGAGCCTGCCTTCCCGGACCCCTGTGCCGACGGGGGCCGGTCACCGTGGATCGCCCACAATCCGGCGTTGTCGACGCTCGAAACCACGGTGGTCGTCCTCGACAGGGTCGGAGCCCGCCGCTAGCTGGGTGCGCCGGTTCCCGACCGGGAAGCGAAGCCGCTATCCAACCCCGACCCATCTCAGCGGTATGCAGATCGGCGCCCACGTCTCGATCGCCGGCGGCGTCGACAACGCCGTCGACAACCAACGCGAGGTCGGTGGCACCTGTGGCCAACTGTTCACCACCTCCCCACGCGTCTGGGCCCACCCCGACATCGGCGACGCCGAAGCGACGGCCTTCCGCGAGGGCACCGCCACCCACCTCGAGGGACCGTGGGTCATCCACGCCGCCTACCTCGTCAACCTCGCCACCCCCGACGACGAGCTCCGTGAGCGGTCGATCGCCAACCTCCAGGCCGACCTCGCGGCCGCCGCCCGCCTCGGGGTGCCCTATGTCAACGTCCACCTCGGCGCCCACACCGGCGCCGGCGTCGACGCGGGCCTGGCCAACGCCGCCACCGCCATCGACGCCCTCGCGGTCCCCGACGGCGTGACGCTACTCGTCGAGACCGATGCCGGTGCCGGCACCAAACTCGGTGGGGCCTTCGACCACCTCGCCGCCGTCGAGGACCGCACCACCACCGACCTGGCGTTCTGTCTGGACACCGCCCACACCCACGTCGCCGGCCACGACCTCGGCACCCCCGCCGCCGTCGACGCGACCCTCGCAGCCTTCGATGCCGCTGTCGGCCTCGACCAGCTGGCGGTCGTCCACCTCAACGACTCCAAACACGCCGTCGGCACCCACAAGGACGAACACGCCCACCTCGGGGATGGCACCATCGGCGACGACGCGATCGCGGCCATCCTCACCCACGACGCCCTCCGGGACCGCCCCTTCGTCCTCGAGACCCCGACCGAGGACGGGCGTAGCTTCGCCTGGAACATCGAGCACGCCCGGGCCTTGCGGGCGTAACCCATCGCTTTTCCCCGGCGCCACCGCAGGCGAGAGTGTGCGCCGGTTCAGCCCAGAGTACCTCGAAGACACCCGCCGCGGCCTCTGGGGCGATCGCAGCGCCCTCGAGCCCCTGGCGCTGTCGACGCGGGACCGGGTGCTCGACGTCGGGTGTGGCACCGGCGAACTCACGCGGGTGCTCCGCGAGGAGAGTCCCGGTACCGTCGTCGGCATCGACGCCGACCGCCGACTGCTCGCCCACGTCGACCCACCGACCCTCCAGGGCGACGCCACCCGCCTCCCCGTCCGCGACCGCGTCGCCGACCTCGTCGCGTGCCAGGCACTCCTCGTCAACCTCCCCGACCCGGTGGCGACCGTCCGGGAGTTCCGCCGGGTTAGTTCGGACCTCGTCGCGGTGATCGAACCGGACAACGCCGGCGTCGCCGTCGACTCCACCGTCGCCGCCGAGGCCACGTTGGCCGCCGACCTCCGGGAGGCCTACATCACCGGCGTCGACACCGACGTCACCATCGGCGCCCGCCTCCCCGAGGTCCTCGACAGCGCCGGTCTCGAGGTCCTCACGACCGCGACCCACTACCACCACCAGACCGTCGAACCACCCTACACGGACCGGGACCGGGAGAGCGCCCGGCAGAAGGCCGCGGCCACCCAACTCGACGCCGCCAAACCCGCGTTGCTCGCCGGCGACCTCACCGAATCCGGGTTCGACGCACTCCGCCGGGACTGGCAGTCGATGGGCCGGACCGTCATCGACCAGATGGACACGGAGCGCTACCGCCGCGCCGAGGTCGTACCCTTCCACGTCGCCGTCGGCCGCGTCCCGGCCGAAGCCGACCCCAACACCTAATCCATCGATGCAGAGACATGTCGGGCATACGCTCCACCTGGATCCGCCGCCCCAGCACACCCAACGCCACAGCCGCCACCAGCATCGCCCTCCTCACCCTGGCACTGGCCGCGTTCGTCCTGCTCACCCAGTATCTCCCCGAGCTCGCCCACGCGGTCCGAACCGGCATCGACGCCCACACCCCACCACTCGTGTACCTCGGCAAGCACTGGTTCTGGGCCGCGGTCACCATGACCGGGCTCGGCGTCGGCCTCGCCGCCACCGCCGACACCCGACCCCGTCTCGGGCCACCACCGACTGCCCCGCGACCGACCGTCCTCGCGCTCGGGGCGCCCCTCCTCGTCGCCGGTGTCCTCCTGGTCGGGGTGCCCGGGCTGTTCGGGGAACCGGTCTCGGAGATCGCCACCGTCACGCTGCTGGGCTGGCCCACCGCCTGGGAGGTCCTCGGGACCGCGGTCGTCCCGGCGACCATCGTCGCCACCGCCCTCACCACCCTGTTCGTCGGCGGCATCCACCACCGGCTCCGGGACACCTACGCCGGGCCACCCACCGTCGCGGCGACCGCACTCGCCGCCGGGTTCACCCACTGGCTGCTCGACCCCTTCGCCATCCCCGTCGGGACGCTCCGACTCCGCCTCGCGGTCGTCGCGTTCGCCGTCGCCATCACCGTCACGCCCTACGTCCTCGTCCGGTTCCAGACCGCGACGACCATCAGGGACGGGCTGACCCTGGCCCGCGTGGGGGTGTTGGCGGTCGCCACGGTCTTCCTCGCCGCCCTGGGCATCGACGTCCTCGCCGGCAACATCACCGCGGCCGAACTCGCGGTCGCGATGGCGTGGTTCGTCGTCTTCGCCGTCGCGTCCGCCGGCTACGAACGCGGGAAAGCACTGGTATGGGCCATCGTCACGCTCACCGTGTTCCAGACGCTTCTGTACCTGGCGCCCTACATCGAGTACTCTGCCGGGCTCGCAGGCTGACCCGTCACCGGGACGGGTCGGCCGCCACGGACACGTCCTGGGCCCGCGGTGACCCCACGCCGAGCAACGGTCGGTACACCCAGGCGGCGAAGGCGATGAACAGCAGCGTCGCCACCGCGAACAGGGCGACGTCCCCCGCGCCGGCGTATGGATCGTTGTTGAGATACATCACCACGCTCATCCCCGTCACCGACACCGGCACGAGGACGAACCACCCGACGACGGCGTAGGCCGCCCGGCGGGCCCACTCGGCACGCCAGAGGAGAGCGATCCCCGTCGCGAGGGCCGTCGGCACCACCACGCCCAGGTCGAGGAGGACGATCGTCCAGTACATGGTCGGATCCGCGGCGTACTCGGGCGGTAACGCCGCCCCGGTCGTGGCGCCGACGAGCAGGTCCAGGTACCGCGTGATGGTGAAGGCCGCCATCACGAACAGGCCACCGGCGACGACCCGCCGGCGCCGCCGCGAGGACCTCGGCACCGCATGGACCCGGCTCCGTGCCCAGGCCACGACCAGGCTGGCCGCCGCGAGGATGAACGTCAGCAGGTGGGCGATGACGATGGGTTCGGCGGTCTGGTACTGGGGGCCGAGGACGTACTGGGCGAGCATGTACGCGGCATACCCCGCCGGTGCGATCGCGAGCAGCGGGCCGGCCGGGTGGTCCCGGGCGACCAACAGGGCGGCGATGAGCGTCCACGGGACGACGACGGCCAGGGTGACCGCCTCGAGGCCGATGGTCTGGTTGACGAGCGTCTCCGAGAACGGGTAGTCGACGGCGTCCAACAGCAGGGGGCCGGCGATGGCGTTCGCCGCGAGGGCCACCGCCAAGACGACGAGCCCAACGACGAGGGACCGATCGAAACTGTTCATACGCCTCATAGGGGCGGCGACGGTGTCAATGGCCCAGGACCTTCTCAACCGGTGAGAACACCTAGACGACGTCGCCACGCACGCTCGTGCCGGCGGCCTCTGCCCGCCGCTCGCGCAACGTCGTCGCGGCCGCCTCGGCCGCCTCCGCGTCCATGCCGAGCATCTGGAGGGCCTCGGGCAGTGTGGGGAACACGAGTTCGCCGCCGCGTAACTTCTCCATGGCATCCTCGCTGCTGGTGCCGTCCTGCCAGAGACACACGCCGCGCGGGTCGATGATCTCGGTGTAGGTCTCCCGGGCGAGGGCGCCCTGGAGGCGCTGGGTGACGTTGTCCTCGAACCCGGCGTTACACACCTCGAGGTGCACCGGGGCGTCGACCCCGTCGAGGAGGTGGGCGCCCAGACAGCGTTCCGGGGCGGCGTACCCGTTCTCGTTGGCGCGGACGTATTCGGGGTGGGCGTCGGCCCAGTCGGCCCGCACCGTCGCCCCGATCCCGTCGACGCCGAACGAATCGGCCTCGCGTTCCTCGGCCTCGCCGAGGAGGAGGTCCTTCGTGAGGTAGATGTCCACGCGGTCGACTGGGTCGAGGCCGAGGGCGATGTCGCCGTACACCCACACCTCCCGCACCGGGACCGGCATCCGGTCCTCGATGACGGTCTCGAGGACGGATGCGACGAGGTCAAGGGCGGCGTCCCGTTCCATCAATCCGTGGTCGGGTGGCGGCGATGAAAAGGCGTTCGCCCCGGGTCAGGGGCTGCGCCGCGGGTCGAACTGGTACCCGACGTGGCCGCCGGGCCCGTGCAACCGGAGTTGGCGCGCGATCTCGGTGACGTCGCTGGCGTCGGCGAACGCGAACAACCCGTCGACGTGCGGGAGGGCAGCGGCCATGCCCCGGACGGTCGGTTCGTAGGCCTGGTCGGCGGCCAACGGGTTCAACCACAGGAGGGTGTCGCTGCGGTCGCCGAGCCAGGCGACCCCGTCCTCGAGGGTGGTGACGTCCCCGACCTCCAGCCCGTCGCTGATGACGAGGACCGCCGTCCGCCGGTCGATGGCCTCCAGGTACGTGGTGCGGATTGTCTCGATGGCGGCTCCGATCTGGGTGCCCCCACCCCACGCGGCCTCGGCATCTTCGAGGGCGGCCAACGCGGCCTCGGCCGATGGCGCATCGACCGCCTCGGTGACCTCGCGGACGTCGGTGTCGAAGAAAAACACCCGCACCCGTCGCCACCGGGCGAGGACCGTCCGCAGGAACCGCAGCAGGAACCCGCGGTCGATGGTGTCCAGGACCGACTGGCTCACATCGACCAGCAGCGTCGCCCGCGACCCGGACCGCACACGACCTTGTTCGGGCACCGGCAGCATCGCGCCGCCGGCCGTGACACTGGTGCGTAACGCCCGGCGGACGTCCGGGCGCTGGTCACCGGTCTGCCAGCGACGTCCCCGCAGCACGGCGAGGGCCCCACCGAGGGCCTCGACGCCGCGGTCGAGGTCCGGCCCACCGAGGACCGCTGTGTCCTCGAGGGCCACGGGTTCGGCGGCGCCGGCGGGACTGTACGTGGCCGCCGACCCCTCGCCCCGGGACTCGGCGATGGCGTCGTGGCTCACGCGGCGATCCCGGCCACGGACCGGGCCCGGGCTGTCATCGACGACGGTCGCCTCGCCCCCGGTGGCCCCGATGGGCGTGGCCTGGCCCCGGTCACCGGCGTGGCCGCCGGCCTCCCCGCCCAGGGGCGCGAACACGTCCTCGGGCACGTCCTCGCTGGCCCCGCCCGCGGGTCGGGCGCCGCCCTCGAGGATGGCGCGGACGCGGTGCCAGAACCCGTCGAACAACCGGTCGAAGGGTTCCCGCCCCGATTCACTGGCGACCAACGCCGCGTGCAGGGCGGCGCGGGCCCGCGCCTCGTCGGTGAGGCCGACGGTGCCCAAGGCCCGGGCGGCCGTCAACCCGCCGTCGGCGGGGACCGCGACACCGGCGGCCCGCAGGTCCCGGACGAACCGCAGGACCTCCTCGACGATCCGGTCGCGGGTCGCCTCGAACGGTGGCGGGTCGCTCATCGGTCCGCACGCGCGGCGTGGGCCGTCTCCACCAGTTCCGCCAGGAGGGCGTCGTCGACGCGTTCGATGTCCTCGACCTCCTTCAACACCGTGCCCAGCGTGGTCCGGATCTCCCGCTCGGACACGGGGTCACCCGCCCCGTCCTCGCGGAGGGCAGCGATGGCGTGGGCCCAGTCGAGTGTCTCGGCGGCGCCCGGCCGCTTCCGCAAGGGCTCCTCCCGCAATCGGGCGGCCATCGCCGTGAGTTCGGCGGCGACCGCGGCATCCAGTTCCGGGACCTTCCGGGCGAGGATCTCGCGTTCCTTCTCGACGCTTGGCGGTTCGAGGTGCAGATACAGACACCGGCGTTTCAACGCGTCGCTCAACCCGCGAGTCCGGTTCGAGGTCACGACCACGATCGGGGGATGGGTGGCCGACACCGTCCCGAGCTCCGGGATCGACACCTGCCAGTCCGAGAGCACCTCCAACAACAGCGCCTCGAACTCCTCGTCGGCGCGGTCGACCTCGTCGATCAACAACACCGGCGGTCGGTCCCCCGCCATGCGGAGGGCCCGCAACAACGGGCGTTCGAGGAGGTACTCCTCGGTGAACACCGAGTGCTGTTCGTCGGTGGCCCCGGACTGGACCGCCAACAGCTGCTTGGTGTAGTTCCACTCGTAGAGGGCGCTCTCGGCGGCCAACCCCTCGTAGCACTGTAACCGCACCAACTCGGTGTCCAACCCCGTGGCGAGGACCTTCGCCAGTTCGGTCTTGCCGGCGCCCGGTTCGCCCTCGACGAGCAGCGGTCGCCCCAACCGCAACGCGAGGAGGACGGTGACGACGACGTCCTCGTCGGCGACGTAGTCGGTCTCGTCGAAGACGGCCTCCAGGCGGGCCTCGTCGACGTCGGCGAACGCAGACGACAGCCGGTCTTCGCTCATGGATTGGATCTCGGACACCGCCGCGTAGGACGGCCTCCGGGTTACGGGTATCGGTTAGCCGACCGCGTCGATGGCCTCGGCGACGGCGCGCTCGGTGTAGGTCTCCAGCAACGCCGCACGGAACTCCGCGGAGGCCTGGAGGTCGTCCATCATCAGCCCAGTGTCCAGTTCCTCGGTCGCGCGTTCGCCGACGGCCTCGGGGTCGACGTCCGCGACCGGGGTGGCGGTGAGTGCGTCCTCGACGGGGTCGAGGCGGACGCCGTGGTCCATGACGCCGTTGGCGCCGACGCCCGCGGAGACGATCTCGGCGTCGGCGACGGTGAGGTCGACGGCCACCCCGACCATCGCGTACCCACTGGAGGGACTGGGCTTCTTCTGGTAGGCGCCGACGACCCGTTCGTCGCGTTTCGGGACCGACACCGTCGTCACCAGTTCCCCGGGGTCGACGGCGGTCATGTACATGCCCAGGAAGAACTCATCCGCGGGGACGCTGCGCTCGCCGTCGTCGCCGCGGACGGTGACGGTGGCGTCGACGGCCAGTGCCGCCCCGGGCAGGTCCGAGGCCGGGTCGGCGTGGGCGAGGTTGCCGCCGACGGTGCCGCGGTTCCGGACCTGGCGGTCGCCCACCGATTCGATCGCCGCGGCGAAGGCCGGCGCCACCGACGCGAGTCGACCGTCCTCGAGGACGTCGGCGTAGGTCGTCGTCGCCCCGATCTCGAGGGCGTCCTCCGTCTCGGTGACGCCCGCCAACGCCGGGATGTCCCCGATGTCGACGAGGACGTCCGGGCTCGACAACCCGGATTTCATCGTCGGGATCAGGCTGTGGCCGCCGGCGAGGAGTTCGACCTCGCCGTCGGCGTCGGCCACCAGCTCCCGGGCCGCCGCGACGGTGTCCGGGGCGTGATAGTCGAACTCGTCGGGGAACATCAGTCGCCCTCCGAGGCCAGGTCCGTGGCCGCGGTGTCGATGGCATCGACGATGTTCTGGTAGCCGGTGCACCGACAGAGGTTGCCCTCGAGGGCCTCCCGGATCTCCTCGCGGTCGGGGTCGGGGTGCTCGGTGAGGAAGTCGGTGGCGGTCATCACCATGCCCGGGGTGCAGTACCCACACTGGAGCCCGTGTTCGGCCTGGAACCCGGCCTGGACCGGGTGGAGGTCCCCGTCCTCGTCGAGGCCCTCGATGGTCTGGATGTCGCTGCCGTCGGCCTGCACCGCGAACACGGTACAGGACTTCACCGCGTCGCCGTCGAGGTGGACGGTACAGGCGCCACAGAGGCTGCTCTCACACCCGACGTTGGTCCCGGTCAACCCTAGGTCGTCGCGTAACACGTGCACCAACAGTTTGCGGGCGTCGACGCTGACCTCGTGGGTGTCGCCGTTGACGGTGAGGGTGATGTCGTGGGTGCTCATCTGGGCCCTCCGGTCATACGGCATCGTCCTCGAACTCGAGGGCGTCGAGTTCCGACTGGACGGCCTTGAAGAACCGCTTGATGACGCGGTTGGCGACCGGGTTCAGGACGCGTTGCCCCATCTGGGCGATGCGGCCGAAGACGTCGGCCTCGGTCCACCACTCGACGGTGACGCCGTCGCCGCTGGCGGCCAGGGTCATCCCCGCCCGCATCTCGAAGCTGCTGTTGCCCGCCGACCCCTCGCCGCTGGCGGTCATGCGGTGGGCGTCGTCGTCGCGTTCCTCGAGGGTGACCACCGTCTCGAAACTGGGGGTGATGCTGCCGACACCCAACTCGACGAGGGCGGCGTACCGACCGCCTTCCCGGAACGCGCGCTCCCGGATGACCGCCGGATCGTTACTCGGGTCACGGTCGGGGGCACTCGCGGCCAGCTCCTCGAAGTCCGGGTGGTCCTCATCGACCTGGACGAGGAACTCACACCCGGGCAACGCCCGCTGGATCAACACCGGATCGGAGAGTGCGAGCCAGACCTCATCGACCGTCACGCCCTCGAGTTCGAAGGTGCCATCGAATTCCATTGGTAGGGGCCTCGCTGTTACCCGGAGGGACACCCGGGTCCCGGTTAAGCATTTGCGTTCCGGGGGTCAGATCACGTCGTCCGGGTCGTGGCTGTCGGCCATGCGCTGGGCCTCGGCCGCGTACCGCTGGATCTCGGCTGGGTCCTGAACCGCGCCCAGGTTCTCTGGGTCGGCCGTCACCGCCGCGGTGGTGTCGCGCACGTCGCCGAAACTGGTCAGCGCCCGTTCCTTCCGCAGGTACCGTTGTCCGTCGGGCGTGGCGTAGGTGAGGATGATAATGTTCTGCTCGTCGTCGCTGTACGTGCGTTCGACCAGCCACACCTCCACCCCGTCACTCATGAGTGGGGCTAGGTCCACGCAGTTCAAGACCGCTTCGGCGGCGAACATCTTCGGGGGATTCGTTTTCCAGGTGGCGGCCCCACCCACCGTCAATGACGTCGCCGTCCACCACATGGCAGCGAATCGCCAGGCACCCGTCCACGCGTCGGCACCGATGAGACCCGCTGCCGTCGAGACGAGCGACCGCCCGTTCGTCCTCATCTGGGAGGTCACCCAGGCCTGCGACCTGGAGTGCAAGCACTGCCGGGCCGACGCCACCCCGGACCGCGATCCAGCCGAACTCTCGACCGCCGAGGCCCGCCAGTTCCTCGAGGACGTCCGCGAGTTCGGCGAGGACCAGTTGCTGGTGCTCTCCGGGGGCGACCCCCTGGCCCGGGATGACACCATCGACCTCGTCGAGTACGGGACCGACATCGGCTTACAGATGACACTGACCCCGAGTGGCACCGCCTCGCTCACCCCCGAGACCGTCCAGGCGTTGGCCGACGCCGACCTCCGCCGGATGGCGGTCAGCCTCGACGGGCCGACGCCGTCCACCCACGACGAGTTCCGCCAGGAACCCGGGAGCTTCGAGCAGACGCTGCGCGCCGCACGGGCGGCCCAGGCCGCCGGCCTCCCCCTCCAGGTCAACACCACCGTCTGCGCGGAGACCGTCGAGTACCTCCCCGCGCTCCGGGACGTGGTCGCGACCCTGGACGCGGTATTGTGGTCGGTGTTCTTCCTCGTCCCCGTCGGCCGCGGCACCGAACTCGACCCCATCTCCCCCACGCATGCCGAACGGGTGATGGAGTACCTCTGCGAGGTCGCCGCCGAGGCGGACTTCGGCGTGAAGACCACCGAAGCCCCCCACTACCGCCGGGTCGCCACCCAACGCGACCAGGATGCCACCGCCGGCCCCGCGCCGGACGCCATCGGTCGCAGCGCCGGGATCAACGCCGGGGACGGGTTCGCATTCGTCTCCCACCGCGGCGACCTCTACCCCAGTGGCTTCCTCCCGATGGCCGTCGGCAACGTCCGCGAGGACCACGTCGTCGACCTCTACCGGGAGACCGACCTGTTCCAGTCGCTGCGGGACCCCGACGCGTTGGGCGGGAAATGCGGAGCCTGTCCCTACCGCGGCCTGTGTGGGGGCAGTCGCTCCCGTGCCTACGCCTACACCGGCGACCCGCTGGCCGCCGACCCCCTGTGTGCCTACGTGCCCCCGGACTACGACGGTCCGGTGCCCGGCCCCGCCCACCAGCCACAACGCGCCAACTCCAGCGAGTGATGCAGACCGAGTCCCACCCCGACACCGACACCACGCCGCCCCCCATCGCGGTGCGGGCCGCCGTCCTCGCCCACGCCGCCACCATCACCGACCAGGAGCTGGCCACCGCCCGCACCCGGCTGGCCGCCACCGACGGGGTCAGCGACGAACAGGCCCGCATCCTCGAGGCCATGGCCGAGGACATCGTCGCCACCCTCCTCGACCCCGTCCTCGCCGAGACCGGGCCATCCGCCGACCCGCGGGTCCTCGCTACCGTCCAGACCCTCTTCGAAACCCGGGACACCCCATAAGAACGCCCGAACATATTCCCGAGAAGGTTGACGGGACTTTTCACGGAACACATCCCCCATGGGTACCGACACCGAACAGCGACAAGACACCGCACCGTGGCCCCAACAGCTCCTCGACAGCGAGTGGCTGTTGGCGCTGGCAGCGGTCCTGTTTTTCACCTTGTCCTACATCGTCCTCGGCCTCGTCGACCTGCTCACCATCCCCAGCGGGTGATCACCCATGGATGAACACTCCCCCTTAAAGGACCCCGACGGCCACTGGTGGAACCGGGACGTCAACCGCCGCGAGACGCTGTGGCTCGGCATCAGTGGCGCCTGGGCCGTGAGCCTGTTCGGCTGGATGATCGGCTGGACCCAGGTCGGAAACCAGAACCAGATCGGACCCACCTACCGCACCAGTCCCGAGGCCTACCAGCAGAAGGTCCAGTCCTACAAGCAAGCAGCCGGCACCGTCACCATCGACGGCAACCAATTGTTGGCCCCGCCCGACGAGGACGTCTACATCGGCGCCGTCCAGTGGGCCTGGGACGGCCTGCCCGCCGCCCTCAAACCCGGGACGGAGTACAAGTTCCACATCGGCTCCTACGACGTCCAACACGGGCTGTCCATCCGCCAGGCGAACAACCTCAGCCAGCAGATGAGCCTCCAGGTTCTCCCCGGGTACGAGTGGGTCGTCGAGATGACCTTCGACGACCCCGGGACCTACCACGTCGTCTGCAACGAGTTCTGTGGCACCGGCCACCGCTCGATGCACGGGTCCTTCACCGTCGCCGACTACGACGACGCCGACGTCACCCAACCAACGGACGGCGGTTCCGAGGCCGACTACGGCGGCTGGTTCACCGCCGCCAGGTCGGGGGGCGCGACCCAGAACTACGGGGGATCACCCACCGATCGAACCGGCACCGACGCCACCACAGTCTCGGTCGGCGCCGAGGGCAACGGCGGCCCCTACGCCTTCGACCCCGCTGCCATCCGCGTCGACCCCGGGACGACGGTCACCTTCGAGTGGGTCTCGGACAACCACACCCTCCATGTTCAATCCCAACCAGACGGGGCGAACTGGTCGGGCCACTCCGCCATCGAGAACAGTGGCTATAGCACCGCTCACACCTTCGAGACCCCCGGCGTCTACAAGTACTACTGTAACCCCCACCTCCCCCTCGGGATGAAAGGCGTCGTGGAGGTGGTCTGAGATGTTCGGCCTCAGCACCTACGAGTACGACGAGGACGGGTTCCGCACCTGCAACACCACCGGCCTCACCATCCACAAGAGCGCCGAGGACATGGTGAAACTCTTCGGCGTCACCGCCATCGTCGCGCTGCTGATCGGCGGGACCTTCGCGTTGTTCGTCGCGCTCACCCGGTGGGAGGCCGTCGGCCTCCTCGACCCCGCCGCCTTCTACCGGTACCTCTCAATCCACGCGTGGTACCTCCTCATCTTCTGGATGGTGTTCATGGAGATCGCCATCCTCTATGTCGGCGGGAACTTCGTCCTCGGCCGTCGCCTCCCGCTCAAACGCCTCGCCGGCGCCGCCTACGCCATCATGGTGCTCGGCGCCGCCCTCATCACCTACGGGATCTGGACCCAACAACCCCCGAACCAAGCGCCCCTGCTCACCAGCTACGTCCCATTACCCTCACCCGCGGAGTTCTACCTCGGCGCCAACCTGTTCCTGCTCGGCGCCTTGCTCGCCGCCATCCCGTTCCTCGCGACGATCTGGCAGGCCAAACGCGAGGCCCCCGGCCGCACCCTGCCCCTGATCACCTTCGGCGCGTTCATCACCTCGATCGTCGCCGCCGAAGCCATCGTCGGCGGCCTCATCACGTACATCCCCACGTTCTTCTGGCGCATCGGGTGGCTCCCCCACCTCGACGCCGCGTGGTACCGCCAGATGTACTGGATCATCGGCCACGGCAGCCAGCAGATCAACCTCCTCGCGATGATCACCATCTGGTACTTCATGACCCACGTCGTCGGCGGCGCCGAGGTCGCAAGCGAGAAGGTGAGTCGGTTCGCCTTCGTCCTCTACCTGTTCTTCATCAACATGGGCGCGGCCCACCACCTCATGGTCGACCCGGCGGTCGGCATCGGCTGGAAGATGTGGAACACCTCCTATGCCGCCTACGGCGCCGTCGTCGCCAGCATGATCCACGCCTTCGCCATCCCCGCCGGCCTCGAGGTCGGGCGCCGCCGCAAGGGCAAGGGCGGTGGCACCTTCGGGTGGCTGTGGTCGGCACCATGGCGGGACCCCGGATTCTCGGCGACGATCCTCTCGATCATCCTGTTCGGGTTCCTCGGCGGCATCACCGGCGTCATGATGGGCCAGATGCAGCTCAACATGACCTGGCACAACACCCTCGCCGTCCCCGGGCACTTCCACGGAACGGTCGCGACCGGGACCACGCTTGCGTTCATGGGGCTTGGCTACTACGTCGTCCGCCTGGTGTTCGGCCGCGAGTGGATCGGCGGCATCCTCGCCACCATCCAACCGTACTTCTACGGCGCGGCGATGGGCATCGTCGTCCTCATGATGATGTACCTCGGCGTTCTGTTCGGCGTCCCGCGGCGCCACCCCTCGGTGATGGACATCCCCGGCACCGCCTTCGACTTCGACCCCGCCCAACCGTTCTTCCTGGTGTTCGGCCTCGCCGCCGTGCTCGCCATCATCGCCGGCGCCCTGTTCCTCGTGGTCGTCGTCGGGTCGCTGTTGGTCGGTGACGAGTACCGTGGCGACGACCGGATCGAGGCCCTCCGGACCGCCGCAGCCGATGGCGGGGACCAACCCGAGGCCCCACACCACCAGAGCATGCGGGGCACGTTCATCTTCACCCTCGTGTTCTTCGGGACCTTCGTGGCGTTGTGGGCGCTGAACTGGCTGCTGTTGGCCCAACTGTGGGCGATCGGTCCCTGACCCCCATGGCCGGCGTTCCCACGCCATCCCCGCAGGGAGGTGACCTCCCAACCGATGACCGGGGGCCCCAGGTGGGGTGGTGGCGGTGACCGACGATTCGGCGAGCAGTCCCGGGCGGTTCATCGCGACCACCGTCCAGTCCACCTGGCGGACGGTGTTGATGATCTACTACGCGAACAGTCTCTCCTGGCGGGCGCTCAAGGCCGGGGCATTGTTCTTCCTCGGGTTCTTCGTGTGGGCGGGCTCGAACATCCTCCTGTCGTACTTCCCCCATGTCACCATCCTCGAGTTCTTCCTGAGTTACGGGTTCGTCCTCATCCTCTATGGCCCGTTCCATCACCTCGTCGTCATCCCCGTCTACCAGCGGTTACGCAAGCAGGGCACCCACCTCTCGCTGGGCGGCCACCTCCACCTCCCGAACCTGAGCCTCCTCGTCTTCGCCGTCCTCGTCATCGTCCTCGCCCTCAACCCGGTGGGCCTGATGGTCATCGACTTTACGTCGACCCTCGAGCGCGGTGGCGTCGACATCACCCCGGACCTGGCCTGCGTGAAACACACCGCCCCGAACGGGACCGTGACCATCCACTGTCACCTCTCGGAGTCAACGGGCGTCGCCCGGGTCGAGGTGTACAGCGGTACGGAACGGCTCCTCGTCGACGACACCCCGCCCTACGAGTTCTCGATCACCAGCGACCAGCTCCAGACCGTCACCGGGAACAAGCGGTTCCGCGTCGACCTCCTCGCCGAAGACGGCACCCTCATCAGGCGGTACACCCGCACGCTGCTCATGGTCCCGTCCGGCTGACCTCGGGAGTTCAGCCGGGCCACCGCGGTCACTCGTGGTGGTGGCCCAACATCTCGTCGACCATCCCGTTGAGTTCGGTGAGTTTCGAGCGCACGGTCCCGTTGAGCGAGTCGGAGGGTTTGGCGAGGCCGGGTTGGTCGTGGGGGTCGGGCGTGCCGACGACGACGGTGCCGAGCATGCCCATGGTCTCGTGGGGTGCACAGAAGTAGTCATATACCCCGGGTTCGGGGAAGGTGTGCTCGTAGGTGGCGCCGGCCGCCGTCAACAGGCCGCTGTCCCACGGCTCAGCGGCCGCAGGAATCCGGCGCGGGTGATCGCTGTTCTCGGGGTGGTAGGCCGTGGTGGTGTGGGAGCCGCTCTCGTTCACCCAGGTGACGGTGCCACCGGGGGTGACCCAGGCGACGTGGGGTTCGAAGTGGTGGCCGTGGTCGCCACTCACCATCGACACCTCGGCGTGGTCGGTCGGGTCCGACGGGATCGCCGTGTGGTCGCCACCGTGACCGTCGTCGTGGTGGTCGGTGGTCGTCGTGGTGTCCTCGCTGGCGCTGCCACTGGCACAGCCGGCGATCCCGGTGAGGGCCGCGGTCCCCGTGAGTGCGATGAGCCGTCGTCGCGTGAGCCTGGTTGGCATTGGTCTCTGCCTCCACGTCGGCCTACGCCATGCACTGATAAGCCCGACCTGCAGATTTGCCGAGCCAGCAAATCGACCGCCCTTTTAACTACGTCGTCGCCCAACACCGATCTACTGGGACACGTGTGGCCCCCGAACCAGACGACGAGACCGACGCCCGCCCGTTGCTCACCCTGCTCGGTGACGAGTACGTCCAGGCGATCCTCGCGGCCACCAGCGAAGCCCCGAAATCAGCGAAGGACCTCAGCAATGAACTCGACACCGCCCGCTCGACGATCTACCGGCGCGCCGACGAGATGCAGGTCTATGACCTCCTCGTCGAACGCACCAAGATCATGGCGGATGGCAGCCACCACCGCGTCTACGAGGCCAACGTCGACCACCTCGATATCGACCTCGATGGCGGGGAGTTCGCCGTCCGCGTCCAGACCCGCACGACGCCGGCCGACCGGTTCACGAAGATCTGGAACGACATCCGGGAGGCCTGAGTATGCACGTTGAACTCGTCGTCGCGAAACTCCTCACCGTCGCGTTGGGGTTGCTCATCGCCGCCCAGGCCTACCGCGGGTACAGACGCAACGGCAGCGACCCGATGCTGTTCGTCGCCATCGGGTTCGTGTTCATCAGCGTCGGCGCGGTCATCGAGGGCGTCCTCTTCGAGGTCCTGGGGTGGAGCATCTACGTCAGCGGCGCCGTCCAGACCACGATCGTCGCCATCGGCATGCTCGTCATCCTCTACTCGCTGTACGGTGGGCCGACCGGGAGTGGGGATCGACATGGGTGACCACTGGACGACCGCCCTGGTCGCAGTGCGGGTGCTGTTGTTCCTCGTCGGCGCGGGGACGACGCTGATCGCCTATCGAGCCTACCGCAGGCGACCCAGTCCCTACCTCCGGGATGCCACCCTGGGCTTTGGGTTCATCACGGTCGGCGTCTTCGTCGAGGGCGTCCTCTACCAGTGGACGACCCTCTCGTTGACCCAGGTCCACATCGTCGAGTCCCTCGCCCTCGGCGTCGGGTTCCTCGTGTTGTTGCGGTCTTTCCTTCGGTAGTCAGCTCCGCCAGTACGCCCGGGTCAACAGGATGGCGACCGGGAAGATCTCCAGGCGCCCGACCCACATCAGGAACACCATGAACAGCTTCGACGACCGGGGGAACGGGATGAAGTGATTCATCGGGCCGACGATCCCGACGCCGGGCCCGACGTTCCCGAGGGTCGCGGCGACGGCGCTCATCGCCTCGAAGGCCGACAGCGTCCCGTCGGTCACGCCGTTGGCGACGATGACGGTGGTGGCGACGACGAACAACAGTAGGTACAACAGCGTGAACGCGTAGATGCCCCGGATCGCGGTCTCGTCGACGCTGCGCTCGCCCAACCGCACCGGGCGCACGGCGTCGGGATGGACCAGGGAGAACAGCTCCCGCCCCAACGATTTCACGATGACGACCCACCGCACGATCTTGATGCTGCCGCCGGTGGACCCGGCGCTGCCACCGATGAACATCGCCGCGACCAGGACGTACTGGGCGGGTTGCCCCCAGGCCGCGAAGTCGATGCTCGCATATCCCGTCGTGGTGACGATCGTGACCGCCTGGAAGACGGCATGCCGCAGCGCGGGTTCGAGGGACCCGGCCAACGGGGTGACACTCGGCGCGGTGTACAACAGCCCGAACAACAGCAACGCGACAGTCGCGACGATCCCGAAGTAGGCCCTGACCTCCACGTCGGTGGCGACCGTCGACCAGTCTCCCGTGAGGAGATGCCAGAACAGCGCGAAGTTGATGCCGGCAAACACCATGAACGGGACGATCAGCCACTGGACGGCAGCCGAAAACGCCGCGATCGAGTGGGCCGCCGGGCTGAACCCGCCGGTCGGCATCGTGGTGAACCCGTGGGCGACGGCATTGTACACCCCCATCTCCGGGGCCATCCCCAGGGCGTGCAGCGTCACGAGCCCGAGGATCTCGAGGACGGTCAACCCGATGTAGATCCCCCAGAGCGCACGGGCGGTCTCGGCGATGCGGGGCGTGAGCTTCTCCAGGCCCGGACCCGGTGCTTCGGCGTCCATGAGCTGGGCGCCGCCGGCGGACAGCTCCGGGAGGATGGCGATCGCGAGGACGATGATGCCCATCCCGCCCAGCCACTGGGTCTCCTGGCGCCACATCATCACCGCCCGGGAGTGGCGCTCGAACCCGATCGAGCCCATGACCGTCGACCCGGTCGTGGTGAACCCGCTCATCGACTCGAAGAGGGCGTTCACCGGCAATCGCAGCGTCGAGGCAGCTCCGTAGGTCGTCATCGCCCCCTCGAGGACGTAGGGGAGCGCACCGACGACACTGACGATCAACCAGGTCGCCGCGACCATCAAGAACCCCTCGCGGGCACCGACGGCCTCCCGGGGGTCGTCGTGGAGCCGTTCGAGGGCCCAGCCGAGCACGAGGGCGACGAGAAGCGTGAGAGCGAACGGGCCGAGACCGCGGCCGTAGTAGGATGCGATGGCGATCGGGAACAGCAACGGCACGCTCAACCACTTGGTGACGCGACCGGTCAAACTAAGGGCGGCTCGCCAGTCCACGCGGAGCTGTCGGCTCATAGGACGGTGGTGAGGGCCGCGTGGGCGTCCTCGCGCACGAACGCGATCACGTGATCGCCCGCCTTGATGACGGTGTCGCCCCGGGGCGTGACGAACTCCTCGTCCCGGGTGATCGCGCCGATGACGACACCGTCGGGTAGGTCGGTCATCGCCTCGGCGATGGATTCGCCGACGATGGCGCTGTCTGCGGTGATCTCGGCTTCGAGGACCTCGGCCGTGCCGGGTTCGATGATGGCGACGTTCTCCATCCGGCGTTCCCGGGTGAACCGCGTGATCTCCTCGGCGGCGACCTCCCGTGGGTTCAAGCCGACGTCGACGCCGACGGCCTCGAACAGGTCGACGTAGGCGGGATTGTCGACGATAGCGACGGTGCGTGGCGTGCCGACGCGCTTGGTGAGCAACGACACCAGGAGGTTGCGTTCGTCGCTGTCCAGGGCCGCGACGACGAGGTCGGCGTCCCCGATGTGCTCTCGCTCGAGGAACGCGGCATCCGTGGCGTCGGCGGCCAGGACGGTGGTCGCGGGCAGCTCCTCCGCGAGTTCCCGGGCCCGTTCGGGGTCCTGTTCGACGAGGCGGGGGCTGAACCCGCGGTCGCCCAACAGCTCGGCGGCGGTGGCGCCCACACTCGACCCGCCGACGATGACGACGCCGTCGACGTCACCGTCCCCCTCGTCGGGGACGACGTCGGCCGCGAACGCGTGGACGCTGTCCGGACTCCCGATCACGACGACCTTGTCCCCGACCCGGATACGGGTGTCCCCACCTACGATCTCGACGGCGCCGTCCCGGATGACGGCGACGAAGGTCAGTTCCGGGAACCGGTCGGCCTCGCTGACGGTCTGGTCGGCGATCGGGCTGTCGGCGATCACCTCGAACTCGGCCATCTGGACCCGGCCATCGGCGAATAAGTCCACGTCGTGGGCGGTGGGTAACCCGACGATGCGGACGATCGACTGGGCGGTCAACAGGTCCGTACACACCATGAAATCGACGCCGAACACGCCCTGGGACCGACGCCACGTCTGGTAGAACCCCCGGTTCTGGACGCGGGCGATGGTGAACGCCTCCGAGACGGTCTTGGCGGTGCCACACACCACGAGGTTGGTCTCGTCGTCGTCGGTGCTCGCGATGAGGATGTCGGCGGTCTCGACGTCGGCGCGTTCGAGGGTGGCCAGATCGGTGCCGTCGCCCTCGACGGTGAGGACGTCCTCGGCGTAGGTCAGTTGCTCGACGCGGTCGGCATCGACGTCGATGACGTCGACGTCGTGGCTGTCCGCGAGACTCGCGGCGATGCTGGACCCGACCTCGCCGGCTCCGACGACGACCACCCGCATCTACGGGGGCCTCCCGACGCTGGGTATATCCCCGCTTATGGTGGGCGGCCCAAGACAGTTTCGAGGCGCGCTCATCCCGATAAGCCGTAACATCAATTCTGCTGGCGAACTCAAACCGTCAA
>JBDGTJ010000010.1:0-20510 GCA_042216925.1 Halobacteriaceae archaeon | reverse complement strand
ATCAACACGATCGCGAACCAGAAGTTCGGGATGCTGATCCCGAAGAACGCGATGAACGCGCCCAGGTAGTCGGTCTTGGTGTACTGGTTCACGGCCGAGTACAACCCGATGCTGTACCCGACGAGCATCGCGATGATCGCCGACGGGATCCCGTACTGGGCGCTCATCGGCCACGCCTGCGAGATCGCCGTCGTCACCGGTTGCTGTCTGAGTGACGACCACCCCCATTTCAGCGTGAACATGTTGACCACGTACTTCAGATACCGTTCATGGAGGGGGTCGTCGAGGCCATACTGTGCGGCCAGCGCTTCCTTGCAGTCCTCGGTGTTACCACCGCTCGCCATGCTGCAGGTCATGACCTCCCGCATCATACTCGTGTTCGGCGAGATCGTCAGGAGGCCGAAGGTCACCGAGAGGGCGATGTAGGTGGCGAACACCGCGAACAGGACGCGCCGGACCACGTACCATCTCATACTCATTGGATTGTCACCGTGCGTGGGGAAGGGGCGGCCGACAGCCGCCGAAAGGGGCCGCGTTAGTTAGTTGCCGCTGCCGCCGTTGCTGAAGTACAGCTGGGAGTAGCTGACGTCCTCGAAGTAGCTCTTTCGCGGGGATTCCGGCATGCCGCGGACCGTCTTCCACCAGCCGTTGAACCCGTAGTAGTTGCTCTCGAAGACGGATGGCTGGTCCTTGGACAGCTCCAGAAGGATATTGGTGATCTTCTGAGTGGCTGCCTCCTGCGTGTTCGCGGACTTGGCCTCCGTGGCCAATTGGGAGAGCGGGAAGGTCGGTTCGTAGCCGTAGGCGTTGAAGGCTTCCTTCCGCCCGTACAGCGCGCGAACGGTGCCAGCGGGGTCGTAGGGACCGTAGCTGAACCCGAGGGTGAGCATCAGGTCCCACGGTCGACTGGAGATCGCGCGGTCCCGGGGCCCCCAGTTGTAGACCGAGGGGTGTTGGGAGTGGTTGTCACCGTACCCGATGTTCCCCGAGGAGTAGCCCGGGGCGGGGTTGTTGGTGTAGAAGTAATTGATGAGCAGCGGCGCCCAGCCGGTGGTCTCGAGGTTGATCTTGAGACCGGCCTGCTCGAGGCGGCTCTTCAGGTACTCGGCGCGGAGGTCGTCGAGGGTGCCGCTGACGTAGACACACGTCAATTCGACCTGTTTGCCGTCGGGGCCGACGAGGTTGCCGGAGGTGCCGCCGCCGTCGTACCCGTAGCCCGACGGGGTGCCCTCATCGAAGAGCTGCCGGGCTCTCTCGATGGTCCAGTCGAAGGTCTTGGTGCCATCGGGGTAGTAGGGTCCCCAGCTCGGGTGGAGGGTGCCCTGTGGGGCGCCCTGGCCGTCGAGGATGTTTTCGACGACGAAGTTGCGGTTGTACGCGTTCGCGATCGCATACCGGACCTTCTTGTTCCGGAGGGGGTTCTCGTCGACACTCGTCCCCATCCAGCCGTTGGCCCGCATGTTCATCCCGGTGTAGTCCGAGTAGCTGATGTACGGGTTCTTGGTGACCTGGATGTTCGAGTCGTTCTTGAACGTCTCGACCTTGGTCGCCGGGATGCTCGCGTAGTGGATCTGACCCGCCCGCAGCGCTTGCCGCATGGTGTTCTCTGAGTCGAACACCTGCATCGCGAACTGGTCGAAGTACGGGGCGTTCTCCCAGTTGCGGACGTTGGGTTCCTTGCTCCAGACCTCCTCGTCGGCGTGGTTCCGCATGTACCACTCGTCGGCGGCGTCGTAGACGATGATGGACTGGCGGTTCCACTTGTTGAGGTCCCACGTCCCGAGGTTGCCGTTGAACGCACAGTTGACGACCGCGGGGTCCTGGTCGAGGCCGTCGGCGTTCTTGTCCGGCGCGTAGCGCTTGACGATCTCCTCGGGGATTACGAGGGAGAACTTCACGCCGCTGGCGAAGAAGTAGAACGGCCGGGGTTCGGGGAGTTCGGCACGAATCTCGTACTTGCCTTCCTTGCTGTATTTGACCGGTTCGCCTTCCACGTAGAAGTTGTACTCGTACGTGTAGGGGTACCAGTCACTCCGGAAGATCTCCGTGATGTTCTGGAGATACGTGTCCGCCGTGAGTTGGCCCCACGAGGAGTAGTCGTACTCATCCCCGGGCTCGCCGAAGCTCAGGTCTTCCCGGAGTTTGATGTTGACGACGTCGAGGCTGTCGGCGAGCTCCCAGCTGTCGAACCAGAACGGCGCGACGGTGTTCTCGTCTTTGCGGCCCATCCCACCGTCCATCAGCATGTACACCCGGTCGGAGGTGGCGCCGTCTCCGACCTTCAGCGGGTTGAGACCGCGGGCTTCGCTGATCGTCCCGATGGTCATCCGGCCGCCTTCCACGGGACCGGTATTGGTCGTACTCGTCGTCGTGGTGGTGGTCGTGGTTGTGTCTCCATCGCCACCACCGCCCCCACACCCGGCGACGGCCGCCGCACCGCCGGCGCCGAGGTACTTCATCATGTCACGACGGTCGATGTCTGCGTTCTTGTTACCACGCGGCATAATTCCCAAAAACAATTAGATATACATATACCCTTCGGTTGCCTTCACCCCGGTATCGGGGAGAATATCGGTGTTCCCACAGCGGGGGAGGCCTGGGTAGTCACTGGGAGACCCGGAGACCCTCACCCGTCGCCGTGTTCGTCCTCGATGACGACCGCGCCATCGACGACATCGACGTTGATCAATGTCTTGACCCGGTGACCGCTGTCGTCGAGTTCGTTGGGACCGACCTTCTTGATGACGGCGACGATGTCGACGATGTCGGCACCGATGTGGTCCAGGGCTTCGGTGATCGCGGCCAGGGTCCCGCCCGTCGAGAGGACGTCATCGAGTAACAGTACCCGGTCCCCGGGTTCGACGTCGTTGATGTACATCTCGCTTTCGGAGTACCCGGTCTCCTGGGAGAGCGGGACCTCGCCCGGAAGTCCATAGGATCGCTTGCGGATGACGACCAACGGGATGTCGGTCATCAACGAGACCGCCGTCGAGATGTGGATGCCCATCGCTGCCGGGGTGACGATCTTGTCGACGTCCTCGAGTTCGGCCTTGCGGATGATGCCGATCACGATCTCGCGGAGGAGTCCCGGTTCAAGCATCGGGACGCCGTCGCTGATGGGGTGGACGAAGTAGTGATAGCCCTCCTTCTCGACGATCGGGGCGTCCAGCAGCGACCGCTTCAGCTTCTCCATGTCGCACGTTCGATGGCCACCGGAAAAACGCTGTGGGTTCACCGTCGCTCGGCGACTACCAGGACCGCGCCGAGGATGGGGGTGACGATGGCACCCAGCGGAAGGTCGATGCCGGGCGCTCCCCGGGTGAGGACCATGACCCAGGCGACGAAGAAGGCGACGCCGCTGGCGGCGACGAGGACGCCGAGCAATCGGACGATCCGGGTGGCGCCGGTTCCGGCGTCGGTGACGAGCAACGACAGGCCCAGGATGGCCGCGATGATGGCGATGGCAGCGCCGGCGAGGGCGGCCTGGTAGGCGGGGGCCAGCGGACCGGTTGCGTGGAGGTCGGCGGCCGCCGTCGCCAACCGTACCACGACCGTCGGGGCGGTCTGGATCCCCATGGCGTACTGGAACTCGAAGAGCGGGAATCGAACGTACAGCAACGACCCGCCGGCGATGTCCGCGATGTAGGTGACATCCCAGGGGAGGAGGATCGCGACCACGGCGATGACGCCACCGACCGTCCGTTCGCTGTCCGACCGAATCCACAGGTCCATGCGGGCAGGGGAACGCCCCACGGCTTAAAATCCCTCGCCGGAGGTGAGAACGATTAAGTGGTCGCTGGGCGGCTTCGTTTGGTATGTCTGCCGACCTGGCGACGGTCCTGGCAGTCGTCGCTGTGCCCTTCATCGCCGCCGCGGTCACGCCACTCGTCGTCCGGTGGGTCGGCGAGGCGGCGGCGTACTTCGCGGCCGTCGTCGCCCTGAGTTGTTTCCTGTTGGTCACGATGCTGGCGACGGCGACCGCTGGGCATCCGAGTACGGTCTCGCTGCAGTGGATCCCCGCCTACGACGTGGCGATGACCTTCTACGTGGATGGATTGGCGGTACTGGTCGCCGGCCTCGCCAGTGGTGTCGGCGTCCTCGTGTTCGTCTACTCACGTGGGTATATGCAGGGCGAACCTGGCCAGGCGAAGTACTATGCGACGATGCTGGCGTTCATGGGGTCGATGCTCGGCGTCGCGTTGGCAGGGGATCTCATCGTGTTGTTCGTGTTCTGGGAGTTCACGTCGGTTGCGTCGTTCATCCTGATCGGGTTCTACACCGGCGACCGATCCTCCCGACGGGCGGCTCGGAAGGCGTTGTTGATCACCGTCGGCGGTGGGTTGTTCATGCTGGTCGGGTTCCTGCTCGTCGCGTCGGCCACCGGAACCTTCTCGCTGGCGTCGTTGGTACAGAACCCGGCCGAGACCCAGGCCACCCTCCGGGATGCCGGGGTATACCTCCCGGTGCTCGGATTCCTCGTCGTCGGGGCCGCGGCGAAATCCGCCCAGGTCCCGTTACACGTCTGGCTCCCGGATGCCATGGCTGCCCCGACGCCGGTCTCTGCGTTCCTCCACGCGGCAACGATGGTGAAGGCCGGGGTGTACCTGGTCGGTCGATTCCGCCCCGTGCTCGTCGGGCCCGATGCCTGGACCATGGTCGTTGCGTCGCTGGGGCTGGTGACGATGTTGGTGACCGCGGTGCTGGCGGTGGCCGCGACGGACACCAAGGAGTTACTGGCGTACTCGACGGCCAGTCACCTCGGGTTGATCGTCGCCGGATTCGGGTTCGCCGACGTCGTCGGAGCCGAGACCGGGGCGTTCCACATCCTGAACCACGCGGCGTTCAAGGCGGCACTGTTCCTCGTGGCCGGCATCCTCGCCCACGAGGTCGGCACCCGTCGCATCGCCGACATCGGAGGGGTCGCCAGGGACCTCCCGGTGACCGCTGCCGTGACGGTCATCGCCGGCCTGTCGATGGCCGGCGTCCCACCGTTCGCGGGCTTTTACTCCAAGGAACTCCTGTTCGAGACCGCTTACGCGACGGCCACAGCCGCCGGCGGATTCGCGTGGGCGTTCCCCGTCATCGCGGTCCTTGGCAGCGTCTTCACCTTCCTGTACTCGATCCGGTTCGTGATGCTGTTCTTCGGCGACCGCCCCGCCGAGGTGGGGTCGGTCCACCGCCCCCCATGGACGATGCTGGCACCACCCGTGATCCTCGCCGGCGTGGTCGCCATCGTCAGCATCACCCCACAATCCGCCATCGACGTCATCGTCGGCGTGGTCGCCGAGAGCGCGGGTGGGCATGCGGCGTTCCACGTCGGCCTGCCGACCACGGTGACACCTCCGGTGGCGATGAGCGGCCTCGCTCTCGGGGGAGGCCTCGTCCTGGTCCCCTGGCTCGACCGGGTGCGCTCGGCGATCGAGGCCGTCCTCGGCGTCCGGTTCGTGTGCGCCGATTACTGGTACCGGACCATCGTAGACGGGTTCACCCGGGCAGGGGCGACGGCGACCCCCTGGATTCAGCGGGGGTCGTTGCGGACGTACGCCATCTGGACGATCGCCACCACGATGGGGTTGGTCTTGACCGCATACCTCGTCGCCGGTGCGATCCCCACAGGGGTGCAGGGCCTCGACCTCGCGACCCCCATCATCTTGGTGTTGCTCGTCGCGTTGGTCGCGGTTACAGCCATCACGGTGGCGCCGTCCCACGTTGCAGGTGTGTTGACGCTGTCGATCCTGGGGTTCATGGTCGCCATCTTCTACATCCTGGCGTCGGCACCCGATCTGGCGTTGACCCAGCTCGTCGTCGAGACGCTGGTGTTGGTGATCTTCCTGCTCGTCCTCGATCGGTTACCGGCGTTCTACGGTTCGATCCCGACCGCACGCGCCCTCAGAGACGCCGCGTTGTCGATCGTCGTTGGAGCGACGGTCACCATCACCGTCCTAGTCACGACCGCAGCGACGCCGGCCGCGCCAATTGATACGTATTTCATCGAGCGTGCGCCCGTCCCGCCCACGCACGATGCATTGTTACTGGATTACGGTGGTGGGGGCAACGTCGTCAACGTCATCCTCGTCGACTTCCGGGCCTTCGACACCCTCGGCGAGATCTCGGTGATCGCCTTGGCCGGCCTCTCGGTGTTGACGCTGATCGGACTGCGTACCCAGGGGGAACCACAGTGACTACGGTCGTGTTACGGACCACGGTCCGGGTCGTCCTCCCGATCGTGTTGTTAGTGTCGATCGTCCTGTTCCTCGAGGGGCACAACCACCCGGGAGGCGGGTTCATCGCGGGGGTCTTGACGACGACCGCATTCGCTTTGGTGTACATCGCCTACGGCATCGATTTCCTGGAGGACGAGGTGCTCGCCCGAGGTGGTGACGACGGCGGCTCGCCCACCCGACAACGCATCGTCGAGGACTATCGGGGAGTGGTCGCGCTCGGCCTCGCCGTCGCCATGGGAACCGGGCTCGCCGCGATGGCACTGGGCTACCCGTTCCTCACCCAGGCGGTGGCCTTCGTTCACGGCGTCCCGCTGTACGGCGACCTTGAGGTGGCCTCCGCTGTCGTGTTCGACCTCGGGGTGTACCTCGTCGTCGTCGGCTCGTTGCTCACGGTGCTCTCGGTGGTGGGCAGCGAATGACCGAGGTCGTCCTCGCCGTGGTGATCGGGCTGTTGTTCGCGATCGGGACGTTCCTGATCTTGCGTCGGGACCTCGTCCGCGTGGTCTGGGGTGTGAGCGTCATGAGCCAGGCGGCCAACGTCTACCTCGTGACGATGGGCGGCATCACGGGGACGGTCCCGATCATCGGCCACGGGACAACCGACCCGGGGACCGTGACAGACCCGCTGGTGCAGGCGTTGGTGTTGACCGCGATCGTCATCGGGTTCGGGACGACGGCGTTCGCCCTCGTGTTGACCTACCGCGTCTATCAAGAGCACGGCACCCTCGATCTCGAAGAGGTGGAGGTAATCCGATGACGACGACCCTGGTCGTCGCGCCGCTCCTCGTCGCCCTCGCCACCGCCATCCTCGCGTTGCCGACACGGCGATGGCCGAGGGTGCAACGGGCGGTCAGCCTCCTCGGGATCCTGGGCTACGCAACCGCCGTGTCGTGGCTGGTGATGACCGTGTTCCCGTCCTCGACGTTCACCTACCAGGTCGGTGACTGGCCGGCCCCGTTCGGGATCACGCTGGTCGCGGACCCGTTGTCGGTGTTCATGCTCGCCCTCACCGCAGCCGTCGCCGTCCCCGCGTTGGTGTATGGTCTCCGGGCGATCGACGATCCCGGGCAGCGACTCTCATTCCATGCGCTGTACCATTTCATGCTGGTCGGTGTGACCGGTGCCTTCCTGACGGGTGACCTGTTCAACCTCTTCGTCTGGTTCGAGGTGATGTTGATGGCGAGTTACGTCCTCGTCGTCTTCGAAAGCGATGCGGCCGCGACGGGGGCCGCGTTCGTCTACCTCGTCTTGAACCTGGTGGGGAGTGCGGTGATGTTGGTGGCCGTCGGCGGCATCTATGCGGTGACCGGGACGCTGAACATGGCCGACGTCGCCCGGCGACTCGCCCACGCCCAGACCTGGGGGATCGACCCGGCGCCCGTCGTGGGATTGGCGCTGTTGTTGTTCGCGGTGTTCGCGTTGAAGGCCGGGTTGGCCCCGTTCCAGTTCTGGGTGCCACCCGCCTACGAGGCGGCGCCGACCCCGGTGGCGGCGATGCTGGCCGGCGTCGTCAAGAAGGTCGGCGTCTACGCGATCATCCGGCTGTACTTCACGGTCGTCGCTCCGGCCACCGTCCCATTGGACGGCGGGTTCGGTGAGGGGGCGACCGCCGTGTTGGGCCCGGTGTTGTTGGTGATGGCCACGGCCAGCATCGTGGTCGGGGCGTTGGGGGCGATCGACGGCGAGACCATCGAGGAGTTGCTCGCGTACTCCTCGATCAGCCAGATCGGGTTCGTGGTCCTCCCGGTCGCCGTCGGGGCCGCCGTCCCGGCGGTCCGGCGGCTCGCGGTGGCGGCCGCGTTGATCTACGCGTTGAACCACGCTCTCGCGAAGAGTGCGTTGTTCTTGGTGGCGGGGACGATCGGAGACGCGACCGGGACGACCCGGTTCGCGGATCTCGGCGGCCTGACCGGGAGAACGCCCGTGGTGGCGACGACGTTCCTGCTCGGGTCGCTGGCGTTGGTCGGGATTCCGCCGTTGTCCGGGTTCTTCGGGAAGCTGTTGGTGTTCGACGTCGCCGTCCAGGCGAGTGCCGACCCGGCATTGGCCGTGGCCCTGGGCGGAGCGGTGTTGACGATCGCGTACCTGAGTCGTGCCTGGACCCGCGGGTTCTGGGGGACGGCCCCGCAATCGGTCTCCGCCGCCACGCCGGATCGGGTGTTGCTCGGCACCGCCATCCTCCTGATCGCCGGCGTCGTGGCGGTCGGCATCGGGTTCGATCCGGTGTACCGGGCGGCGACCCACGCGGCGAACGCGGCCCTCGATCCCCACGCCTACGTCGAGGCGGTGCTGGGACCGGACGCCTGGACCGCCCAACCAGGGGGTGAGGGCGCATGAATACGCGATTGTGGCCGAGTCTCGCCGTCGTGTTGGGGGTGCTGTGGCTGTTCGTCCGCGGGGTCCCACCGGCACCGGTGGCGATCATCAGGGAACTCGTCTTGGGCCTGGTGATCGGGACGCCGCTTGCGTTCGGCTTCCGGCGACTGTACGCAGACCGACTCGATCTCTGGCGGGCCCTGCGAGCCGTCCCGTACGCGGTGTTGTACGTCGCGGCGTTCCTCCGAGAGCTGCTCACGGCCAACGTCGACGTGGCTCGCCGGGTGTTGGCCCCGTCGATGCCCTTGGAACCGGACGTGATCGTCATCCCGCTACGCGTCGAGACAGACCTGGCGGTGACCACCATCGCGAACAGCATCACCCTCACGCCGGGGACGTTGACGATGGACCACGACCCCGCCGAGAACGCGTTGTACGTCCACGCGATCGACGCCTCGGACCGGGGCAGCGTCGTCGAGCCGATCCGGACCTGGGAGGATTACGCACTCGTCATCTTCGACGAAGCGGGGAAACCCGGAGATCCACCACCGTCCCGTCGTGGCGGAGGAGGTGTGGACGCCGATGACTGACCCCGCCTTCCTCCGGGTCATCGTCGACGCCGGCCTGGTGTTGGCCGGGGTGTTGACGCTGTTCGCCAGCTACCGGGTGATCCGCGGGCCGTCGACGCCCGACCGGGTCGTGGCCCTGGATACGATCGGTACGAACGTCGTCGCGATCGCGGTCCTGTTCGCCATCCAGACCGGTGAGTCCTTGTTCGTCACCGTCGGTCTGGTCCTCGCGATCATCGGGTTCCTCAGCACCATCGCCGTCGCGAAATACATCGTCCAGGGGGACATCATCGAATGACCGACACAATCAGCGCAGCCATCGTCGTGGCACTCGTCACCGTCGGCAGCTTCTTCCTCACAGTGGGGACCATCGGTCTCGTGCGGTTCCCGGACGTCTACAACCGGTTGCACGCGACGAGCAAGGCCACCACGCTTGGGGCGGCGTCGATGTTCCTCGCGGGGTTCGTCTACTACGGGCCACTGGGCGCCGGCCTGACCTCCCTGATCGGGATCGTGTTCCTCTTCCTGACGGCGCCGACCGGCGCCCACATGATCTCCCGATCCGCCCAACGGATGGGCGTGGAGTTCTTCGGTCCCGGCGGGTGGCCGGAAGAACCGCCGGAACCAGCCGACAGCGAGAGTGACTGACCGCGCTTACTCGGTGTCGCCGCCGTACTTGAGGAAGAAATACGCCAGGCCGAGCACCGAGACCAGGGCCCCGGTCGCCGCGACCCCGAGGGTCCGGGCGCTGTCCGGCAGGACCGACGTCGGCCCACCACTCGGGGGTTCGCCCGTGTCGTTGACGACGATATCGGCGATCATGCCCAACGGCTTGTGCGGGACACACCAGTAGTGGTACTTGCCCTTCACCGTGAAGGTGTGTTCGTAGGTGAACCCGGTTTTCTCGATTGGTTCGTGCCCCTCCCAGTTCGCCCCACTGGGTTGGGAGTCGACGTGGATGTTGTGGCCGTCGGTCACCCACTCCCATCGCACGGTCGTCCCCGGCGTGATGTAGAGGGTCTCGTCGGTTCCAGGGCGGAAGTAGTAATTACCGGCCTCGACACGGACCGTCTCTCCGCCACCGCCGGCTCCGGTGGTCGTCGTCTGGTTGCCGCCGGCAGTCGTGGTGGTTTGTTCTTGGGCACGTGCCTGGGCTGTGGCGGCGCCGGTGGTGCCGACCCCGATCGCGGCGGATTTCAGAAAGCCGCGTCGGGTCACCCCGCCGGTGTCGTCGGTCATGCACCCGCCTTCGAGTGCACCCCCCTCAAAACTTCGGTTCCGCGTCGACGATCAGTACTTCGGGGCTGCACCGGTGACCCGGTAGATATCGTCGAGGATCTCGTCCCGGGTCGCCTGCCAGTCATGGAGCGCCGACGGCGAGTCAGGGTAGGCGGTGTACTGGTCGATGAGTCGGTCGGCCTGCCGTTTCGTCCGGTAGAAATCGAGGATGGTATTCCAGTACCCGAAGCTCTTCACCGCGGTTTTCACTTTCAACAGCAGGCCGATGTCGGTGCTCCCGGAGTACAGTGCCTCCGAGAGCTTCCCGGTCGGCAACGCGGCGAGCAACCCCATGAGGTCGTCGACGTCCACCGCCGTCGAGAGGATGTTGTAGACGTCGAGGCCCGCATACCGGGCACCGAAGTGGTCCATCACCCGTTCGTTGTACCGCCACAACGCCTGTTCGGAGACGTCCCCCGCCTCGATGGCGGTGACGGCCTGTTCACCCGCGTACTTCCCCGCGTAGGCGGCGCCGGCGATGCCGCCCCCGGTCGTTGGGTTGACGTGCCCGGCGGCGTCCCCGACGGCGAGGAATCCGGGCGCGACCGCCGAGTCGTAGGGACGCCGCGTCGGCAACGCCGCCCCCAGCTTGTCCTTGACCGTCGCACCTTGGAACTCCGGCCGGTTGCGGAGGTCGCGTTTGAGGTCCTCGACGAGGTGCATCGGCTCCTCGTTCATCTGGAACCCGAGTCCTGCGTTGATCTCGGTGCCGGTCCGCGGGAAGTACCAGAGGTACCCGGCGGCTCGTTGGGTCGGTTTGAACACGAGGGCGTCTTTCCACTCGACCTCCTCGGGCACCTCGACGATCTCGCGGTAGGCGGAGCAGAACTGACTGTAGTTGACGTTGGTGTCGAAGGTGGTGTCGCCGAAGTCGGCTTTGTCCTGCAGGATCGAGAGGGAGCCGGCGCCGTCGATGACGATGTCGGCGTGGTAGTCGACGACCCGGCCGTTGCGGGTTCCGCGGACGCCCTCGACGGTGCCGTCGGCAGCCTGGAGGACGTCCTGGACGACGGTATCGTAGTGCAGGACCGCCCCGTGGCGTTTCGCGCCCTCGATGACACATTTCCCGTATTCCCATCGGTCGACGACCGCGAGTTTCCCGGGGACCGGGATCTCGAGGACCTCGTCGTCGCTGGGGATCTCGAACCGTCCGTGGTCGACGTCGGTGTTCGTCATCGCCGGGGCGAGTTGGGCCTCGCCGATGACGTCGGGGAAGGCGTCGGCGCCCTTGAGCGCATCTCCACACGCGATGTGCCCGGCCTCCGATTCGGATTTGCGTTCGACGATGACGACGTCGTATCCAGCGTCGGCCACCGTGGCGGCGGCATAACAGCCCGCGGTCCCGGCCCCGACTACGACCACGTCCCCGGACCACGTTGTTGCAGGTTCGTCGCCACCGGTGGTGGCACTCATACGGGTTCCACGCCGCCGGAGCCTGAAAACTCTTTACACCCCCACCGGTGACGGGGAGAAAGCGTTTTGAGGGCGCCCGCGGAACCGGTCAAGTGTGACCGAGCACACCGTGGAGTTCGTGGGGACCGGTGAGGAGATCGAGGTCTCCGAGAAGGAGACGATTCTGAAAGCCTGTCTCCGGGAGGGCATCGCCCAGGAGTACTCCTGTCGGGTCGGGATGTGTCTGGCGTGCTCGGCGGAGATCATCGAGGGAGAGGTCACCCAACCGGCGGCCCGAGGCCTCAGCGAACGGGAGCGAGAAAACTACTGTCTGACCTGTATGGCGCGACCGTTGTCCGATCTTCAGATCGACCGGGGGAAGTACCCGCCCAGCATCGAGATGGAGACCGGGACCGGCGGCGAAGCCGCGGCCGACGACTGACGCCACGCGGTTCTGTGGGGCGAGCTCCGGCGTCTGTGTCCGTCCCTGCCATCTCCACATCCGGGGAACGGAGATCAGAAGGCAAAACGGGATTTTGACTGTTCACCGGAATGATGACCACCGGTCCGATGGCAGGGTGTATGGACCGGCGGACCGTCCTGGCCGTCGTCGTCGGGGTGATACTGGTCGCGACACCCACCTGGATCGGCGTCCTGATTCCGGTGACAGGGCAGTATCGGTACGCGGCGACACCGGTGCGGGTAGCGGACGGACGCATCGTTGGGATGGACGAACTCGGGGACAACATCCGATTCGATAGCGTCCTCTGCACCGGTCGACCGGGGATTCCATGCGTGTTGGCGCAGTTGGTCCCGAGGAACGGGTCACTGCGGATACGACCATCCACAGGGGCCGAACCGATCACCCACGTGAAACGTGGCGCCGGCAGCTATAGTGAACTCACCATCGAGCACCCCGGCAATGGAACGATCGTTCATTCGTCGCCCATCGCGCCGGCGACACTGTTGGAGGTGATCGCTGACCGACCGACGCACCAACCGGTCGTGGAGGCACCGTTGAACGGTGGTATCGCGACGAGTGACAGCCCGATCAAGGCACGTGGGAAGGTCTTCGAGACGGAGAATGGATACGCAGTCATCACCTTCGAAAGTCGACGACCCGGACCGAGTAACTGGGCGGCGATCTATCGTGGGGTAGCGATACTGCTCGGAATCGTAGTGGGGGCCGCCCTGCTCTTCGCGGCTGGTACGCGGCGCGGCACAAGCGGCTCTGTCCAGTAACTCGTAGCTGGCGGTCAGTCGAGCTCCCCCGCGCTGTCCTGGGCGATCGGTGGTGGGTCGGTAGCAAGTTCCTGGATGGCGGTGGTCAGGACGTCGACGGCGATGGGGATCGTGGCCTCATCGACGTCGAAGGTGGCGGTGTGATGGCCACCAGGGTGGTCGGTCCCGACCCCCACGAAACAGGCGTACCCGCCCTGGTCCTGGACGGTCTGCATGAGGAAGGTGGCATCCTCGCTGCCGCCCAAGTCGTCCCGGTCCATGATGGAGTCGATCCCGTCGACGGTCTCGCCGGCCGCAGCCACGACAGCCGCCAGTTCCGGGTCGCTTTCGGCACTGGGGGCTTCGCCGGCGGTGGTCACCTCGACCGAGCAGCCATGCATGCCGGCGGCATGCTCGATGACGCGGGTCGCCCGGTCCCACATGTAGTCCTTGAGGGCGGTCGTCTCACCGCGGACCTCCCCGACGATGGAGGCGGTTTCCGGGATGATGTTGGAGGCGGTGCCGCCCTCGACGGTGCCCGCGTTGACTCTGGTGGCACCGTCCTCGTGGCGGGGGATGGCATACAGGTTCTGGATGGCGGTGGCGACGGCCTGCACGGCGTTCTCGCCCTCGTTCGGGCGGCCGCCTGCATGGGCGGCGACACCCAAGAACTCGGCGTCGAGATGTTTGACCGCGAGGAACCCATCGATGCCGGCGACGAGTTCGCCGGTCGGGTGGTCGAGCCCGACGTGGAGTGCGTACAGGTACTCGACGTCGTCGAGGTGGCCGGAGTTGGCGATCGCCTTCCCGCCGCCGATCTGCTCTTCGGCGGGTTGGAAGAACACCTTCAGGGTCCCCGTGAAGTCGCTGTCGGCGATGGCGGCGAGGACGCCCACGCCGATGGTGGCGTGGGCGTCGTGGCCACAGGCGTGCATCGTCTCTGGGTTGGTCGACCGGAACCCCTCGGCGGCGGGGACGTGGTCGGCATCGGTGGCTTCGGGTCGGCGGAGCGCGTCGATGTCAACACGGAGGCCGATGGTCGGACCATCGCCCCGACGGAGGACCGCGACCGCCCCGGTGAACCCCCCGGCCATGCTGTCGACGAGGTCCGGGTCGGCACCGGCCTCCCGGGCGCGGGCCGCCCATTCGTCGAGGGTTTCTTCGTCGGGGACTGCCATCCGGTCGTCGGCGGCGACGACCGCGGGCCCCGTAATCAGTTCGTCGACACCGATCTCCCGGATAGCGTCGACGATCCGGGCCGTGGTATAGAACTCACACCACGCGGGTTCCGGGTGACGGTGGAGGTCGCGGCGCAACGCGATCAATCGGTCGCGATCGAGGGCTTGCATACGCGGGCGGTCGGACCGGGGTGGTACAAGCCTATCGCCGTGGCCTCAGGGGCGGTGGGGTCCCGTTTGATCGACTTCGAGTTCGATGCGGACACTCTCCGGGAGGGCCTGGTCGAGGATGTGGTGGGCGATGTCCTCGTGACCGTCGACCTCGAGACGGCGTCGGTAGACGGTGTACTCCCACGTGTCCATCGCCGGGGTCGTTGCATCGCCGTCGACCCGGGGGTAGAGTGGGACCGAGAGGGTGCGGGCGGGGTCGTCGAAGGGGCCTCGGAGGTCGGCGCCCTTCCGCCGGACGGTGTCACGGACCCGGCTGGCGGCGTCATCGAGGGCTGCCCGATCCCCGCTCTCGAGGGTGATCCGTGTCCTGACGCTCACACCACCGGATGCGGAGTCGACGGTAAAAACGCCGTGGGTTCCGACATTCTCTTAAAATCGCATCGATTAAAGGGATGTAATGACCGTGGAGGCGACAAGTGCCGGGTGTATCCTGTACCGGGATACGCGCGGCCAGCGCGAATACCTTCTCCTCAAGAGCCGTCCCGGGGACTGGGAGTTCCCGAAGGGCGGGGTGGAGGGGGACGAAGAGTTACAACAGACCGCCATCCGTGAAGTCCGCGAGGAAGCCGGGATCGATGATTTCCGGATCATCGATGGGTTCCGGGACGAGTACGACTACGTCTTCGAGGCCAACGGCAACCGGATTCATAAGACCGTCCACCTGTTCATCGCGAAGTCCTTCGAGGCGAGTGCGGAACTCAGCCGAGAACACACCGATATGCAGTGGCGGGACTACGACCAAGCGGTGAACACGATCACCCAGGATGGGCCCCGGGAGATTCTCGAGGACGCCCACAGCTATCTGCAAAACGTCGAAGGAACGGTGTAGGTCAGTCGTCGGTCGGGTGACCACCGTCGTCGGGAGTGGGGACGCCGACGAGCAGTGTCCGTCCCACGGACCCGGCGAGGTAGGCGAGGGCGAGCCAGAACGCGGCCAAGGACGTCCAGGCGAAGATCGCGTGGTGGCCGGTGCCGATGCGGTACGGGTCCGTGCTCCGGACGAGGACGTGGACGTTCGCCGCGAGGAGGACCGCCAGGACGGCGCCCACGCGGCGGATTGTGGTGGAGGACACAGCCATCGTGTTCGACTTGTCGACGGTACCACCTTAAAACCGACCGGAACCGCTTTACAGTGGCCGCCCCGGCATTCCCGTGTGACCGACACCGGAGAGTTCGGGTTCGAGCTCCGGTTCTGTGCCTGGGCGGAACGGCACTGGCCACCCACGGGGGCGGGTGAGAACCCGGTCGTGGTGGGTCGGCAGGTTGGGACGCGTCGACGGCGCTGGGATACGGTGATCGTGGAGGCCGACCCCGACGGGCTAGCCGACCGCGCTGCCTTCGGTGCCGAGACCCTTGATTCGGATCTGTTGGATGTCCTGCGGCATGCGCCCGAGGAGTGGGCGTGGTACCGGGACGCACTCCCGGATCCCGGGTACCCGTGGCGGTATGTCAGGGAATCGATTCACCGCGCAAGCGACCGGGGCATCCTCGACACGCGTCGTGACGGGAACCGCATCGAGATCCGTCGCATCGCCCCGTACCCGGACTGGGTACGGCGTCTAATCGCGATCGAACACAAACCGGACCTCGACGCGAGTGCGGCACGGGCGTTGAGCGACCAACTCCAACGGGACGTCGCCTTGGGGTTGGCCGACGAGGTGTGGTTGGCCACCCGAGCGACCGGTGACCGGGTCGAACCCGGGCTCCTGGCGGACATCCCCGTCGAGGCAGGGGTCCTGGTCGTGGACGGGACCGAGGAGTTCGCTGGGGCCGTCCAGTGGCATCCGCGGTCACTTGCCGTCTCGGCGCCGGGCACCCGGATCCTCGATCGGCCGGCGGGCGGCGATCACGACCGGTCCGCAGTTCGATTCGAGTACCTCAACCCGGCGGCGAAGGCCGACCGCCGGATCGAACTGGCCGAACGCGTCTACGGGCGTGGATGGCGGTCCTACATCGAGACGATGCGCCCGGACTGCCGGCATTTCACTGTCGAACGCCAAGGCCCCGGATACGTACCGTACTGTCGAGCCAAAGATCGAGAGCAACGTGCCAGAGAGTGTGCGGGGAGCTGCCCGGACTTCGAGCCCGAACCGCCGGCCTGGCGACAGCGGGACTGGCCCCTCGAAGGAGGTCCCGGGAAGACCATCAGAGGCGTGTTGTCCCGGCGACAGGCGCGGCGACGGCGGGTCGATGACCAATCCTAACCCGGTTCTCAACCACTGCGACGAGACGGTGTGGGGTCGGTGCGGTCGTCGGTCGCCGAATCGTGACTGCGTTCGGTGGATTCGTCCTCGCTGACGGTGACCGATAGCTCCGAGCGCGGGGCGGTGAGCCGGTAGGTCGGGACGGTCCGGTAGACGGTGTCGACGAGGCCCCGATCAACCAACGCGCGTAAGGCCGACCGTACAGCATCGACATCGGGGTCGGCACCGGCGTCCTGGAGACGGTGGAGGGTCGCGACGACACTGATGGAGTCACCGTCCGGGCCATCGAGGACGTCGAGGACCTGTGATTGGAGTGGGGACACCGGGACCGGCCCTCCTTCGCCGCCGACGAGTTCGATGGCCGCGGGTGTCGCACGGATGAGGCTGTCGTCGTCGCGGTAGTAGTAGTCACCGAGTTCCGACTCGAGGTACGCGTGGACCTCGCTGCCGCTGTCCAGGCCCCAGCGGTCCTGAAGTTCCTTGTTCTTCGTGGGTGCGAGCTCGACGAGGTCCTGCAACCGGTCGCGGGCCTCCGCAGACAGCGCCGCCATACTCGGGGGTATGATGGCGTCGGTATATCGGCCTTCGGATACAGGGCCGGGCAGGCCTGATACCGATACACAGAGGTTATCAGGCTCCGTCTCGTCGGTTCGACATGGAGTTCTGCGACGAGTGTGGGTCGATGATGAAGACACAAACCGTCGACGGCGAGGAGCTATGGGTGTGTCCAAACGGTCACCAGAAACCCAAGGATCCCGACGCCGACTACGTCTTGAAAAGCGAACAGGAGGTCTCCGAGATCATCGAGAGCGAAGGGGGAAGCGCCGGACTCCCGACGACCGAGGAGCGGTGTCCGAACTGCGGGAACGACCGGGCGTACTGGTACATGCAACAGATCCGGGCGGCCGACGAGTCCGAGACCCGGTTTTTCGTCTGCACGGAGTGTGAACACAAGTGGCGAGAAGACGACCATTGAGATCGTCGAACCCACCGCAGCCGCCCTCTTCGGCGGGTCCACCACGTCGGCGGGAGCGGAAACCGTTTACGTCCCCCGCCCCTACTGTACGGTAACTTCCCCGTGAACCTATGACCCGCGTATTCCATCTTCACTCGACGCTCGAGGTGCCGCTTGAGACATTACACGAGTATTTCGAGGCCGATCCGAAGTACCCGCCTGGCGTCGAGGATGTCGAGGTGGTGCGGCGGAACAACACGTTAGTGATCCGTGCGATCGCCGAAGACGACGACATCAGCAAGTACACCCCGACCGCCCAACTGAAAGCAACCGTCTCGGAGGTCCGGATCCGCGAGGAACCGGAGGGGCCCCGATGGGACCAGGAGGAGATCCCATCCGAGCTCGTTGAGATGGCCGGGTTCAAAGGGGATCGGGAGTCCGTCCTCCAGAATACGGCGTTGCGGTACGAGATGTTCGAGGTGTTGGTCGACCTGGCGGGCCACGCCGAACGTGGGGAACTCACCGCGATCGCCGAGGAGGATGGCGAACTGTACGCGACCCGGATCGTCGAGGGCGAGCGGCGGCCCGCAGCGGTCGAGGTGGTCGAGGACGCGAGCGCGGTGGCCGGTGACGGGGTCGACTGGCGGAACAACGAGTACATCAGGTGACGGGTCCCCCGCACTGAGACGCGGGAGGTTCGTTGCGGTCGTCGAGGAGTCCGCAAGAGTGGCTGGAGATCAGCGTGGGTTGGGGTCGACCACGGTTGAGATACGGGCGTTTTCCTTGAGATCGATCCCGGCCGTGGTCAGTGGCATGGGCTGGAGGTCGGTCACCCACTGGGTCGGGTGGGTGGCGCCTCTCGCGGTGAGGGCCGGACGGGGTTGGCAGACGACCGGGGTGTCGGTCGTCACTGTTTCGTTGTACTCGATGAGGTAGGTGCCGGCCTCGAGCGACCACCACCCGTACGCATCGCCGGGTCGGCGGTCCGGGGAGATGGTGGTGGTCGTTGGGTCGGCGAGTTCGTCGCCACCGAAGTCGACCTGGCCCGGGGTTTCGAGGCGAGCGACGGAGGCGACGGTGAGGTCGACACCCTGTTCGTGGACTTGGGTATCGGCGTGGACGAGGTCGGTGACTGCATCGGTCGCAGACGGCATACCTATCGGTGGGAGCGCCGGCGGGAAAGCCTCTGTGCCGGGGCCGTCGTTACTGGTACATCCGCATCGGGCGGGCCTGACTGCTCTCCTCTTCGCTGACCTCCTGCATCCGCTGTGCGAGTTGTTGTTTCTGCTCGCGGATCTGTTCGCTCTGTTCGACGAGGTCCTCCGTGGACACCTCCACCTCAGCGATGGGGGTGACGCCGTCGACGATGAGTTTCCGCGCGGCGGCGGGGTCGGGGAACTGTGGGTCGCTCTCGACGACGAGGCCCACGCCGGAGAGGTCGCGGTCGGCGGCCTCGTGGAGTAAGGCGCCGGTCGGGCCGCCGACGACGCCACGGTCGGAGGGCCCGGCGATGTCGTGCTCAGAGAGGGTGGCGGCTCCGTCGCCGGTGGCGACGCCGTAGAGACTTGGGACCTCCTCGACGTCCATGTTCTCGACCGGTAAGCCACTGATGTACACGGGGAACCCGTCGGTGTTCTCCAACCACGTCGTGACACACGCGGCGAAATCGGAGGCCGCAGTCCGGGAGACCGGGACGTCACTCTGCAGGACGACCAGGTCCATCGTCGCGTCTGCGTACAACCGCACCGGTGGCAGGACGTCTGGGCGGTCGGCGTCGTGGACGGCCACCTGGGGTAGCCCGTCACAGGTGACGCTGGCGAAGTAGGTCAGATCGAGTTCCTCGATGATATGGTCGGCCGCGATCTTCCCCACCAGGCCAACCCCGGGCAACCCATCGACGAGCACTGGACGATCGAGGTCGACGTCGGTCCGAACATTGACACCGGCCATACCTCTGGGTGGGGGTGGCCCGAGGAAAACGGTTTGGACCGAAAGGCACACCCGCACCGCCACCGACGATACGTCGATGGACGAGGCGACCGCCGACGATCCCCTCTCGCGGTACGCGGACATTGTCGAGGATGTCCCTGCGTTCCGCGCGGCGTGTGACCGGCCGTTACCGCCGGTCGTCCGCGTGAATCCGATCGCCGTCGACGACCCGGACCACGTCATCGAGACGTACGAGGACGCCGGTGTCGGCGTCGATCCCATCGAGTGGGCCGATGACCTCCTCGCCCTCGACTGCGACCGCCCGGGGAACACGTGGCCCTACGTCCATGGGTGGGTCCACGGCCAGGAAGCGGTCTCCGCACTCCCCGCCCCCGTCCTCGACCCGGAGCCGGGAGACCGGGTGCTTGACCTGTGTGCGGCGCCCGGAAGCAAGACCACCCAACTCGCGGGCCTCCAGGACGACAAGGGCACGATCGTCGCCAACGACGTCGATCTGGGGCGGCTTTCGGCGCTGCGACCGAACTGTGATCGACTCGGCGTGACCTCGACCGTTGTCACCAATCGGGATGGCCGCCATCTCTCCCCCACGGCGTTCGGGATGGATGCCTTCGATCGGGTGCTCGTCGATGCCCCGTGCTCGTGTGAGGGAACCGTCAGGAAGAACCCGGACGCGTTGACGGAGTGGAGTCTCGACTACCTCGACCAGATCGCAGCCCAGCAACGACAACTCCTCGCGCAAGCGGTCTCGGTCACCCGCCCCGGTGGAACGGTGGTGTATGCGACGTGTACGTTCGCCCCCGAGGAGAACGAGGCGGTAATCGACGCCGTCCTCGAGCAGGGCGACTGCCAGCTCGTCGACATCGACCTATCCGTCACCCACACCGACGGGATCAGGCGATGGCAGGACAGCACCTTCGACCGGTCAGTCCGGCGGTGTGTCCGGGTGTACCCACATCACAACGACACGGGCGGGTTCTTCCTCGCGAAACTGG
>JBDGTJ010000014.1:0-22763 GCA_042216925.1 Halobacteriaceae archaeon | reverse complement strand
GGTTCAAATCCCCGCCGGTCCACTCGCAGTTCTCGCCCGGGAATTCGATTCTGGGTGTTGAGCGGGTCACTCCAGGAACGACCGGACCGTCCCGGGGACTGCCGTCGGCGTGACGAACTGGAAGGTCGTGGTCCCCCGGCCCGGACGTTGTAGTAGACCAGCGCCAGACAGAAGATGGCGAACCCAGCACTCCGCCAGGCGATGGCCGTCGGGAGGAACACTACGGCGAGGACGAACCCACCGAGGACCGCCTCTGTCGCCGCCAATCGAATCCCATACCACAACGCGGTGAACACCGAGGCGGCGACGGCCGCCCCGACGAGTCCGCCGAACAGGACCGTGATGATGGCATCCGCGAAGGTGGCGACCAGATCGAGGGATCCGGTTCCGCCACCACCGAGGATCGCGAGGACGACGACACCGACGATGATGCCACCGTTGGCCAGGTACAACCGCTCCAATCGGCGACGGTACTGTTCGGCGACCGATGGGACTGCCGTGTCGTCCCGCCGCGGTGCACCGGCGGTTGCTCGGCCCGACTGGACCCCTTGGAGGAAGTTCGCGATCGTGTTCCCGAACAGGTTGAGCACGATCCCGCCCACGAACGCGATGGCACTCCCGAACCCGAGTTGCCGGGCTTCCTCGGGAGTGAGTGGCACCGTGAGCCCGAGCTGGAGGTCCCTGGCCGCACCGAGTTTCAAGACGGCGACGACGAATCCGAACGTTCCGATCACAGCTGCCAACGCCCCGAGGATGGCGACCCCACGAAACAGGAGTTCCGTCGATTTCCACCAGTTCGCCATGGCCGAACACCAGAATTTCGACAGTAAAGCGTTTCCCTTCAGGCTCCACCGACACCCGATCGCAGGTGTCGGCTCCGAATGGGGTCCAGAACGGAAGACTTGTCCCGACTTGGCAGAGCAGGGCCGGTATGCCCGCTACCCTGTTCCCCGACCGCCTCGAGACCGACCGCCTCATCTTCGAGCGCATCGAGCTCGACCGGACCGACATCTTCGAACTCTACGAGTTCGTGTCCCGAGCTGACTGGCAGGGCGCCGCGACCGAGCACATGCCGTGGTTCCGATTCACGCGCCTCGACCAGGTCACCCAGTTCGTCGAGGACGCCACGGACCAGTGGCGCGAGGGAGAGACCGCCCGGTACCTCCTCCGGGCACCCGCCGAAGATGGCGGGCTCGTCGGGACGACGGCCTTCGGCCCGGAGTGGGAGCAACGCCGGGCCGGGTCGGGAATCATCCTCGCCGAGGAGTACTGGGGGCGGGAGTACGGGCTCGAGCGGGCGTCGGCGTTCATCGAACTGACCTTCGAGGTCTACGACCTCGATGCCTTTTACACGACGTGTGCAACCGACAACGAACCGTCTCGCCGCATGATCGAGAAGTACATCGAACGGTACGGTGGTCGCCACGAGGGGGTGCTCCGCCAGCACTCAGCCCGTCCCGACGGGTCCGTGACCGATCAACACCGGTTCTCGATCACGCGGTCGGAGTACGAGGCGGCCACGGCCGATCGAGCGGTCCTGTCCTTCGACATCGATTGGTGAGCTCCGGGTACAATGGG
The DNA here is from genome assembly GCA_042216925.1 of Halobacteriaceae archaeon. GTDB lineage: Archaea > Halobacteriota > Halobacteria > Halobacteriales > Halobacteriaceae > JBDGTJ01. Next base: position 21,185 of record JBDGTJ010000014.1, on the reverse strand, counting down.
TCCCGGTCAACCTTGCTGGTACCCACTCACTCGGAGGGGTCCTCGACCCACGGGACCGGCTTGGGGTCCTCGAAGTACCAGTTGATGAACCGGACGTAGACGTAACTGACTGCGAGGATCGCCCCGAAGGCGGCGGGGATGGCGATGATCGCGAGGACGGGGTTGGCACTGGTGAGGGCGGTGTCGACGCCGATGGCGGCCGCGAGGACGACGGCCCCGACCCGGAGGAACTGGCCGATCGTTCTGATCACGAGGTCGCCGGGGGATGCGTCGGGCACAGTAAGAGACGTGTGGCCCCTGGTGTTAGGTGTTTGGGGATTGACAGGGGACCATCACCCTTTTGCTGCCGCAGGCGCTACCGACTTCTGCCCCGGCTGTCGGTTCGACCTGGCATCCCCCCACCGTCGAACGTCCCCTTTGTTGGAGGCACAGTCGGGGCATCTCATCTCCCCGCTCCAGCATATAAAAGAGTGGTTTCTTTAAGTACAGTCTTGGTGGTGGAATCGCGTGCCCTCGGCCGTTGTTCGGCCAAGGTTTTAAGTAGAGTCGCGGTAACCCTCAACTGTCTCGGCGTACTGTTGCTGTCTCCCCCGACTGCTGCCGAGACATCCCCCGCCGGGGGAGTGCGTCCCCCCGTCTCCCCCGGCTTTTCCGAGGTGAATAGATAGGTTTAGAGTCTTCGAGCCCCCAGTACTCGCCGCCCCGGTATCGGGCCCGCTGGCTTCCCCCCACCCCGGCTCGACTGGGGCAGCGCGGCCGCCGCGCTCCCTTTTGTGCGAGCGGTCAGGTCTCTTGGAGCGTCTGCCAGACCCGTTCGGCGGTGATGGGCATGTCGATGTGGTCGATGTCGAACGGGGCGAGGGCGTCGACGACGGCGTTGACGATCGTGGGCGGCGCGGCGATGGTCCCCGCTTCGCCGATGCCCTTGACGCCCAACGGGTTGGTGGGACTCGGCGTCACCGTGGCACGTGTCTCGACGGCGGGGAGGTCCTCTGCTCGCGGGAGGGCATAATCCTGGAGGCTCCCCGTGGCGAGGTTCCCGCTGTCGTCGTAGACGGCGTGTTCGAACAGTGCCTGTCCGATCCCTTGGGCGACGCCACCATGGACCTGTCCGTCGACGAGCATTGGGTTGATGCGTTCGCCACAGTCATCGACGGCGACGTAGTCCTTGACGGTGACATCGCCCGTGGCGGGGTCGACGGAGACGACTGCAGCGTGGGTGCCGAACGCGTAGGCGCCGCCATCTGGCTCGTAGAACGTGGTTGCCTCCAGCCCCGGGCTGACGTCGGGCGGGCGGGAGCGGCCGTAGGCCGTGTCCGCGACCGTCGCGAAGGCGACCGACTGGGTGGGGGCGCCGGCGACCTGAACGGTGCCGTCGGTGAGCGTGAGATCCGCCGGGTCGGCCTCGAGGTCGTGGGCGGCGATCTCGCGGACCTTCGCGGCGACGTCTTGGGCGCTCTCGCGGACGGCGTTGCCACCGGTGATCGTCGACCGGCTCCCGAAGGTGCCGGTCCCGGTGGGGATCGATTCGGTGTCGCCCTCCACGACGTCGATCGAGTCGGGGTCGATGCCGAGTTCGTCGGCGACGATCTGGGCGTAGGTCGTCTCGTGGCCCTGGCCATGCGAGTGGGTGCCGGCGTAGACGGTGACGGTGCCGTCGGGGTGGACCCGGACGACCCCGCTCTCGTACCCGCCACCCGTCGATTCGACGTAGTTCGCGATCCCGATGCCGAGGTACTCGCCGTCGGTGGGGCGCTCCTGGTCGGCCCGGCGGGCGTCGTAGTCGATGGCATCGATGGCGGCCTCGAGTGCGGGTTCGTAGTCGCCGCTGTCGTAGGTGGCACCGACGACGGTCTCGTGGGGGAACGCGGCCGGGTCGAGTTGGTTCTGCCGCCGAATCGTCACGGGGTCAAGGTCAAGTTCGTCGGCGGCGACGTCGATGAGGCGTTCGGTGACGTATACCGCCTCGGGGCGGCCGGCGCCACGGTAGGAGTGGACAGGAGCGGTGGTGGTGAACACGGCGGTCGTCCGACAGTGGATCGCGGGGAGGTCGTACTGGGAGGCGAGCAATCGCCCATACCAGGTGGCGAGGGCGGGGCCACCACCCAACGCGTAGCCGCCGACGCCGGCGACGGTCTCGACGCGGAGGCCTCGGAGGGTGCCGTCGGCGTCGACGCCGAGTTCGGCGGTGGTGCGGTGGTCGCGGCCGTGGGCGCCGGCGGCGGCGTTCTCGGTGCGGGTGTTCACCCAGGCGACCGGTCGCTCGGCTCGCATGGCTGCCCAGGCGGCCATGGCTTCTCCGGGATGGTGGTGGCCCTTGTGACCGAAGCCACCGCCGACATCCGGGGCGATCACGCGGATCTGGCCCTCGGGCCGACCCAGCGTGGAGCTGAGGTTGCCCCGGTGGCCGTGTGGGGCCTGACTGGTCATCTCGACGGTGAGGTCGTCGTCGCCGGCGTCGTAGGTGGCGACGGCCGCCCGCGGTTCGAGGGGTGTCGGGATGAGGCGGTTGTTCTCGAGGTCGAGGGAGACGACGTGGTCGGCGGCCGCGATCGCGTCGTCGGTTGGGCCCTTCTCGCCGAGGTCGCCGGTCACCGCGACGTTGTCCGGCGCGTCCTCGAAGAGGGTCGGTGCCGACGCCTGCATGGCGGCCTCGGGGTCGGTGACGGTGGGCCGGGCGTCGTAGGTCACCGTGACGGCGTCGGCGGCGTCGTAGGCGGTGTATCGGTCGGTGGCGAGGACGGCGGCCACCGGTTGGCCCTGGTAGCGGACGCGGTCCCTGGCGAGGACGGGATGGCCCGGCACCGAACAGTCGAGGATGGCGGTGCGGGCGGCAAGCTCCATCGGGGCGTCACTGGCCGCGAGGTCGGCCCACGTGTAGACGGCGAGGACCCCGTCGCGGCCGGTGGCCGCGGCGGTGTCGATGTCGGTGATGTCGGCGTGACCGTGGCGGCTGCGGACGAAGGCCAGGTGGGCAGCGTCCTCGGGGATGCGGTCCGGGGTGTAGGAGCCGTCACCGGTGAGGAAGGCGTGGTCCTCCCGGCGGGTGCGGCGTCGCCCGACGTGTGGACCCTCCGAATCGCTCATGGGCGTTACCTCGACGGGCCGACGGTTAGTGGTTGCCCCGCCCGGTTAGAGGGTGTAGGTGGCGCCGTCGGCGCCAAGCTCGTACCCGCGTTCGGCGGCGCGGGCGGCGAGGACGTCGGTGTGTTGGCGGTGGAGGTGTTCGCTGACGTTGAGCAGGACCGTGTGGTCGGCGTCGGCCGCCGCGACCGCCTCGGCCAGGACCGCGCCGGGGCCGTGGGGGTCGGCCCGGAAGAATCCGGCGCCCTCGACGGCCAGGAGATCCGGGTCGGCGTACCGGGTGCCGGCGGGGTGGTCGGGCAACCAGTCCCGGAGGTCCGGGGCGTAGACCAGGGTTGCGTCCTCGGTGGCCACGTGGAAGGCCTGGGTGTGGAAGGTCGGGCGGGCGTGGTCGACGGGGAACGGGGTGACCGTGAGGTCGCCGACCGTGACCGGGTCCCCGGGCGTCAACCGGTCGTCGGCGAGGCAGTCGGTGAGCGCGTCGTTGTGGGCCTCGAGATGGTCGACGGCGCGGTCGGTCATGTAGACCGGGACCCTGGTCCGTGGCGGTGTGGCCCCGGGCTCGTAGACGTCGGGGTCGAGGACGTGGTCCGACAGCGGGAGCTGGGCGTGGTAGAGCTCCCAGAGGCCGGCCATGTGGTCGTAGTGGTGGTGGGTGAGGAAGACCGCGTCCGGTGCGGTGACGTCGGCCGCCCGGAGCTGGGCGGGGAGGTCCGGCCCCGCATCGAGGACGACGGTGGTCCCAGCGTCCTCGACGAGCAATGCCGGTCGACGGCGGCGGTCGCTTTCGGTACAGTACGGACAGTCACACAGCGGGACCGGCATCCCGAGGGCGTCGCCGGACCCGAGGACGGTCACGTCCATGCTCTCCCCATCACCCGCGGGGGTGGCGGGTGTTTCGGTCCTGCAGGCCATGACTGGGGTTCCGCTTGGCAAGCGTTGATGGGGGCCCGGTTCGACCGCAGTGTATGGCCAGCGAGCCTGCAGCGGCCGACGCCTACGACCAGTTGCTCGACCGGGTGCGTCGCATCACCTACATCGGCGATACCGGTGGGATCGCCGGGTGGGACCAGCAGGTGATGATGCCGGAGGGTGGTGCCCCGGCCCGGTCCAAGCAACTGTCCGCGATCTCGGGGATCACCCACGAGTTACTGACCGACGAGGAGGTCGGAGAGTGGTTGGCGACGTGTGAAGCCCAGGATCTCGACCCCGAGGAGGAGGCCGTCGTCCGGGAGGTCCGCCGCCGGTACGACCGGGCGACGAGTGTCCCCCAGGACCTGGTCGAGGAGCTCTCCGAGAAATCATCGGACGCCCAGCAGGTGTGGCAGGATGCCAAAGCCGACAGCGACTTCGCGGCGTTCGCCCCGACGCTGGACGAGCTGAAGGACCTCCGCATCGAGCGGGCGGAGTACATCGCGCCGGACGTCGACCCGTACACGACGATGTACGAGGACAGCATGCCGACCCTGCCCCGGGACACCATCGACCGGATCTTCGAGGAGCTGAAGCAGGGACTGGTCCCGTTGATCGATGACATCACCGAGAGCGGTGCGGACCTCGCCCGCCCGTTCGCGGGCCAGACCTTCGACGAGGACGAGCAGGCGGCACTGAACGAGGCCGCCGCCGACTTCCTGGGCTATCCCTGGGACCGGGGACGGTTGGACACCTCGCCCCACCCGTTCACGTCCGGGACCCAGTTCGACGCCCGGATCACCACGCGGTACAAGGAAAAAGACCCCCTCGACGGGTTGATGGCGACCATCCACGAGTTCGGGCACGCCACCTACCAACTCGGGTTGCCCCAGGAGGAGTACGGGACGCCGTTGGGGTCGGCGCGGGGCGAGGTCCACGAGTCCCAGAGCCGGTTCTGGGAGAACCACGTCGGGCGGACGAAGGCGTTCTGGGCGGAGTTCCTCCCGACGTTCAAAGAGCATCTCTCCGGGGTCGAGGACGTCACCGTCGAGGAGATCTACGAGGCGGCCAATCGGATCTATCCGGAGAACACGATCCGGGTGGAGGCCGACGAGGTCACCTATCACATGCACATCATCCTGCGCTACGAGATCGAGCAGGAGTACGTCCACGGTGAGGTGGCCGTCGAGGACATCCCCGACCGGTGGAACGAGTTGATGGACGAGTACCTTGACGTCGTCCCGGACTCCGAGGCGGAGGGACCGTTGCAGGACATCCACTGGACGGGTGGCTTCGGGAACTTCCCGTCGTATACGGTGGGGTCGGTCCTGGCGGCACAGCTGACCGCGACCTTAGAGGAGGACCACGACGTCGAGGGCTGCATCCGGGACCGGGACTTCGACGTGTTGTGGGACTGGATGACCGAGAACGTCCACCGCCACGGGACCAGATACGAGGCCGACGAGTTGATCGAGGTTGCCACGGGGGAGCCGTTGACCGCCGAGTACTTCCTGGAGTACGTCGACGAGAAGTTCACGGACCTCTACGACCTCTGACGAGTTGGGAGCTCCCCCGTCGTCTTCTGCCGGTTTGGTGGACCACCACAAGGTCTTTAGTGTGGTGTGTCATAGCGTACCACGTATGGCGACCAGTTCCGATCCCGAGGACGCGCTGTTCGACGACTTCCTGGCGCGGCGCGGTCACGACGATGACCGAACATGGGATCGGTCCTATAACAAACTCCAGTGTCCCGAGTGTGGTGGCCTCCACGAACAGACCGCGACCGAGTGTGGGGTCTGTGGCTGGGCGCCCTGACAGTCGGTGAGACCCGGGCGAGCGACCAGTCGCCGCCCCGTAGACTCCGGGGTGGGCCTGCCGACTGACCGGCGCCTACATCGAGGGAGGCCCCGCCGCCTCGATGGACCAGCCGTCCGCACAGGCATGTGTCCGATCCTCGAGACGGTGGCCAGCCGCGCAGGTGAGCCCAGGGTCCGACCGCGATGACAGCGACCCCGACGACACCCCGTCCCACGTCGCTGTCACGGCCACGACCCCGGGGCGGAGCCCCGGTCGGGGAGCTGATCGACACCGACGCCGCGATCACCACGGAGGACCGCACCGAAAACCGCCTGACCTGACGGTGTATACACGGTCCAGCCCGACGTCTACCCCGGCTTCAGACCAGGGTGATGACGACGACCCCGACCACGACGAGGACGGCGCCGACGACGACACCGCGGGTGACCCGTTCGAGGTCGGCGAGGAACACGCCGGCGAACACCGTGGTGAACAACGGCGCCGTCGCGGATATCGGATCGACGATCACGACCGTCCCCCGTTGGAGGGCCGCGTACAGGGACAGTAACGCGACGGCGGTGATGGTGCCACTGGCGGCGAAGTACGCGTACGTCCGGGACGGAGCCTCGAAGACGTCGCCACGGGTCGCGACGAAGGCGTAGGCACCCAAGACGATGAACGCGGCCGTCTCGTTGAGTGCGACCGCCTCCAGGAGGGTGACATCAGGATACGTCGAGAGGGCGAATCGCCGCAACACGTTGCCCAACCCGAAGGCAGCCGCCGCCCCGATCGGGAACAGAATCTCGTGGGGTTCCCACCCAGCGAGGTCCCCACCTTTCGAGATGGTGAGGACGATCAGGCCGACCACGAGGACGACGATGCCGACACCGGTCTGCCAGGTCACCGTCTCGCCGAGCCAGCCAGCCGCCAACAGCGTCGCGAACAGGGGTCGGGTGCTGATCCCGGCGCTGTTGACGCTGGCGCCGACGCGATGCACCCCGGCGAAGGTCGCCAACCGGCCGATGGCGGTGCCGAACACGCCCGCGGCGCTGAACACGGCGATGGCCTCCCACCCGAGGGCGGCGAAGACATCGACGCCCTGCCGGACGAACAAGGCGGTCCAGTACAGCACCGAATCGACGACGACCACGACCAGGGCTGCCTGCAAGGACGAGCCCCCACCGGCCATCCCCCGTTTGGAGAGGACGGGGCTGAACCCCCAGAGGACGGCGGGGACCAGGGAGAGTGCAACCACGACAGAGTCGACCATCGCCCCCAGGTCCGAGGGGGGTACGGTTAAGCGTACAGTTCCGCCGCAGCCAATATTACTAAGACCGTCAGCACACAACCGTCAAACGTTAATGCCAGAGTGTCAGAACTGCGGTTCTTTCGTCACTGAGGCGTACGCGCGGGTATTCACACCGGATCACGAAGATGCACCACGTGTCTGCCCGAACTGCGAGGACAAGATCCGAGACGGTGCACAGGTCCGCGAGGCTCGGTCGACCAGACGGTCGTAGGACCTCCCCGTAATCGAAGTCACACTTTTTATACGGGTGGGGCGTCTGTAACGCTCTAATGCCGGATTCGGAGACGACGATTACCCGCCTGTTCGGCGGTCCGGGCAGCGGGAAGACCACGGCGTTGCTCGACCGAGTCGAGACCCTCCTCGAGGAGGAGTCGGTGTCGATGGACGACATCCTCGTCGTCTCGTACACCCGTGCGGCCGCGGCCGAGGTCAGGGAACGCCTGGCCGACCGCCTCGACCGGTCGCCCCGGTCGTTGAAAGGCGACGTGTGCACGATGCACGCCAAGGCCTACGAGTTACTGAACCTCTCTCGTAGTGACGTCGTCGACGACGACGCCAAAGAGGAGTTCTGCGAGGACTACGGCCTGGAGTTCGAGGACGAGTACGCCGCCGCCGGACGCCGCACCGCCCGGTCGACGGCACTGGGGAACAAGGTCATCGCCACGAGTCAGTGGCTCCAACGGACCCAACGGGAGGTCGCCGACTGGTACGACGTCCCCTTCCAGTGGAACGTCGAGGACGTGCGGTTGCCACCGGACATCGACCCGAACGCCCAGACGGGCAACAAGTACACCCCGACCTGGCATAGCGACGACGACCGCCTCGACATCCCCGAGGCGATCCGTGCGTGGCGGTCGTTCAAGGGCGATGAGGGGCTCGTCGGGTTCGCGGACATGCTCGAACGGGTCGCGAACCGGTCGCTGGTCCCGCAGGTCGAGTACCTCGTGATCGACGAGTTCCAGGACATCACGACGCTGCAGTACGAGGTGTACGCCGAGTGGCGCCCCCACATGGAGAAGGTGTTGATCGCGGGCGACGACGACCAGGTCGTCTACTCCTGGCAGGGCGCCGACCCGAACCTGTTGCTGGACGAACCCGTGACCGACGACGTCGTGTTGCCGAACTCCTATCGACTGCCGTCGAAGGTGTTGGAGGTGGTCAACCAGGAGATCCGTCACATCGAGAAACGACAGGACAAGGACCTGGAACCACGGAAGGAGGGCGGAAGCGTCGAGGCCGTCGAGAGCCCGTCGATGCTCGATCTGGTGCGGAACGTCCGGTATACGGTCCAGGACCACGACGGGGACATGATGCTGTTGTTCCGGGCGCGATACCAGATGTTCCAGTTCATCGACGAGTTCATCGAGGAGGGGATCCCGTTCCGCGTGATGACCGACCAGCGGATGTGGACCGACCGATTGACACAGTACGTCCGGGCCGTCGAGGCCCTCGAGGCCGGGGACCCGGTCGACGGGTTACAGGCGCGACGGTTGGCGGACATGTTACAAGCCTCGGCGTTCGGGACCAACGACCGCTCCCAACTCCGGGACCTGGTCGACGACCGCGAGGAGGAGACCGGGGTCGACGACATCCGGGAGATCGAGGTCGACCCCGACGAGATCAAGGACGCCATCCCGTTCATCCCCGGGCCGAGTGCGGCCGGAGACATGTTACGGAAGGTCACGCGGTTCCAGCGAAAGTCCGTGGAGGCCTACTTCGCCGGCGAGTACGGTGGCGCCGATCCCGCCCGGGTTCGCGTGGGGACGATCCACTCCGCGAAGGGGCGGGAGGCCGACCACGTGTTCCTGGCGACCGACCTCACCGAGAAGGTCGTCGAACAGATGGCGGCGACCTCCGAGGAAGAGTTCGAGAAGACGGTGTCCCCGGTGCCGGTGTTGACCGACAACGAACGCCGTGTCTTCTACGTCGGGATGTCCCGGGCCCGGGAACGACTGGTGTTGCTCCAGGACCTCGTATCCGGCGCCCCGACACTGACCATCGACGTCCTCCTGTACAACGAGCCCCGGGACGGGACGTTGGCGGAGGCACTGGGGCCGGACGCCCCGGTCTCGTTGAACTAGGCGACTCACCCGTCGTCTTCGTCGTCGGTGACGATGGCCTCGGCGGCGCGTTCTGCCGCCACGCCAGGGATGTCACTCGGGGTCAGCAACCAGTGTTGTAACACCACGAGCAGCACCGCGATCGCCAGGAAGACCGCGCCAAGCGAGCGACCGTCCCCGAGGTAGGCGACGCCCAGCATCGCGATGGGGGCGGCGAGGACGACCGCACCGGCCGTTTGGAGGGTTTCGATGACGCCCACACCCGTGACAGGGTGGCCACCGGGGAAAGTCCGTCGGGTCCAGGCGACCCGAAGAAGGCAATGACTTAGGCGGGGCCCTCGAACGCGGGCCTATGTTCACCGGTATCGTGGAGGCGGTGGGCCGGGTCGATGCCGTCACCGTCGACGATGACGGGCGCCGCCTCCGAATCGAGGCCGACCTCCCGGACCTGTCGCCCGGCCAGTCGATCAGCGTGGCCGGCGTCTGTCTGACGGTGGAGGCCGTCGACGACGGGTGGTTCGAGGTGTTCACGGCAGCCGAGACCACGGCAAAGACCACCCTGGCCGCCCTCGATGCGGGCGATCCAGTGAATCTCGAACGCGCGGTCAGGGTCGATGACCGGTTGGACGGGCACATCGTCCAGGGGCACGTGGATACGACGACGACGGTCGAGGCGGTCGAATCGGTCGAGGAGGAGTGGGTGTACACGTTCGCGTTGCCCGCCGACCACGAACAATACGTCGTTGCCCGCGGGTCGATCGCCTTGGACGGCGTGAGTCTGACGGTGGCCGCCGTCGACGAGGACGCGGGGACGTTCCGCGTCGCGATCATCCCGGAGACCTACCACCGAACCACCTTCGACGGCCTGGGCCCTGGGGACCGGGTGAACGTAGAGGTGGACGTCATCGCGAAATACGTCGAGGGACTCGTCTCCACGTGACCGGTGGTCAGGCCGGTTCCTCGTCGGTCTCGAGTGCTGGGTCGGTGGCACCGGTCTCGATGTAGGTTCGGCGGTACCGGGCGAGTTTCTGGTACAACAACAGGCCGAAGACGCCGTCGTAGACAACCACGAACAGGACGAAGACGACGCCCTCGCCCATGTCGGCGAACAGGGGGACGGTGTCGACGAGGCCGGGGAGGGCACTGACGAGGACGTTGTATGTGCCATGGATGGCGGCGGCGATGAGCAGGCCCTTGGCGGCGATGGGGCCGGCGTTGTCCGCGTTGAACCGGGCGAGCCCGAGGTAGTAGCCGGCGAACGCCGAGTAGATGACGTGGCCGGGCCCGGCGAACGACCGGATCGCGGTGACTTGGAGGGTTTCGGGGGTGGCGGCGACGGCCGCGGAGAGGGAGGCGGTCGCGCCCGCGGTGGTGAGGACCTGTTGGGTGATGTACAGGGAGTTCTCGATGGTGGCAAAGCCCAGGCCGGCCATGGCGCCGTAGATGGCGCCGTCGACGACCGTGGTGAACTCCGGGCGGGGATAGGCGTACAACCGGACCGCCAACAGTTTCACAGTCTCCTCGACGGGCCCGACAACCAGATAGAAGAACAGGATGGTGCCGACGGCGCCGAACTGGAAGAAGACATCGATGAGCGCTGAGTTCAGGATGGAGGCGAACCCGGCGAACAGGAACCCGAGGAAGAACGTCCCCACCAGCAGGCCCAACGGTTCCTCGGCGCCGATATCGAGGTGGCGGACGTACACAGCGAGCCCGAGCGCCGGCGCCAGGGACAGGAGGATGTAGGCGCCGACGGCTGGTTGGTCGGTGATGACGGTCGCGGTCAAGCCGACCTGGGCCAGGACGATGAGCGCCGCCATGACGACGACCGATCGCCGGACGCCGGTCACCACGCCCTCGTAGACCGACACCGCCATCGCATCCAGTCGGGAGCGGACTTCCCAGGTCGCGACGTCGTAGAGATCTCGGTCCGGCGCGGCCGCCTCGATGGGATCCTGCCGGTCGTCGGCCATGTCGCCGGATTGGAGGACTCCCCTTCTATTGGTTGTGCCGACACCGTCGTGGCCCAAGGGGTTTAGACGGTCGGGACTGGTTGGTGGACAGCATGGTCGAGGACCACACACACTACGGATTCGACACGCACTGTGTCCACGCCGGGCAGGCGACCGACCCCGCGAGAGGCGCACGGGCCACCCCGATCTACCAGACGACGTCCTACGTCTTCGAGGACGCGGACACGACCGCAGCTCGGTACAGTCTCGATGCGCCGGGCAACGTCTACTCCCGGTTCGACAATCCGACCGTGGCGACCCTGGAGCGACGACTCGCCACCCTTGAAGGCGGCACCGCGGCCGTCGCGACCGCCTCGGGCATGGCCGCCCTCGACGCCGCGACCGCCGTGGTGGCCAGCGCCGGGGACAACATCGTCTCTGCGGCCTCGATCTACGGGGGCACCCACTCCTACTTCTCGTCGATGGCGCCCCGTCGTGGCATCACCCCCCGGTACGTCGACACCCTCGACCCCGACGCGTTCGCCGACGCCATCGACGAGGACACGGCATACGTCCACGTCGAGACGATCGCCAACCCGTCATTGGTCGTCCCCGACATCGAGGCCATCGCGACCGTCGCCCACGAACATGACACGCCCCTGTTGGTCGACAACACCTTCGCCACCCCGGCATTGTGCCGCCCCCTCGACCACGGCGCCGACATCGTCTGGGAGTCGACCACGAAGTGGATCCACGGCTCTGGAACGACGATGGGTGGCATCCTCGTCGATGGCGGATCGTTCCCGTGGGGCGAGTACCCCGAGCAGTACCCGGAGGTCGGCGGACCGAACCCAGCCTTCGACGGGAAGAACTTCGCGAGTGCGTTCGGCGACCGGGCCTTCGCGGTCGCGGCCCGGCAGCGGGCGGTGCGGAGCCTCGGCGACGGACAGGCACCCTTCGACGCGTGGGTTACCCTCCAGGGCGTCGAGACGCTGTCGTTGCGCATGGACCGCCACTGTCACAATGCCGCCCACGTCGCCGCGTTCCTCGAGGACCACTCCGCAGTGGCGTGGGTGAACTATCCGGGGTTGCCATCCAACGAGAGTCACGACACCGCCACCACGCTCCTGGACGGCGGGTTCGGGGGGATGGTGACCTTCGGACTCGAGGCAGGGTACGACGCGGGGAAGGCCCTCTGTGAGGCGACCGACCTCACTCAGTTCCTCGCGAACGTCGGGGACACAAAGACCCTGATCATCCATCCCGCGAGTACGACCCACGCCCAGCTCAGCGAGGCCGACCAACGCGCCAGCGGTGTCACCCCCGACCTCCTCCGGTTGTCCGTCGGGATCGAGGATCCGGCGGATATCGTCGCCGACCTCGACCGGGCGATCGATCGGGCCACCGGTGCGTGACGGCATGCTGAAATCCCCGGGTCCGTAACTGGGGGCATGGACGTCGGGGTGCGTGGCATCTACGCGACGGCGTTGACCGCGCGGTTCGCCGACCGGTTCTCGGTGGTGACACCATCCGCAACGATCCGGGCGCGGTTCGACCGGGCGTTCCCGACGCGAGAACCCGCCGTGGCGGTGACGACGACACGGGACCGGCAGGGCGTCCAGGTGACCGGCGACCCCGACGGCGTCGCGTCGGTCACTGCCGCCGTATCCGAGGTCGCCATCGATGCGTTCCCGATCGAGGCCGGGGTCCCGCCCGGGACCGTCGTCGATGCCGTCGTCGAATCGACGCGGGGTGGTGGCGCGGTCCTCGACCTCGGCGACGCGAGAGGCTACCTGCCCTTCGATGCCGTCGACGACTACGTCGAGCGCGGTGACGTCGTCCGGGTCCAGGTCGAGACGGGGCGGGCACCCTGGGACGACCACCATCCACGGGTGGCCACGACCATCGCGGTCCAGGGAACCCTCGTCTCGCTGGAGCGCGGCGTCGATGCCCTGGTCGCGGGCACGCCACCGTCGGCCGAGGACCTGGCCCGGACGACGGAGTTACTCGACGTGGACCTGCCGGACGGGTGGGGTGTCCGCTGGGAGGCACCGGCTATCGACGCGTCGTTGGCGACCCTTGAGGCGGCCCTGGGAACGGTCACCGACCGCGCACGCCGGGTCGAGGCGGCCCTGGATGCGGTGACAGACGGCGACATGGCGCCCCGGACGGTCGTGGCGCCAGCGGCGGTGCGGTGGGTGCGACTCGGGCGGGCGAGTCGGTTCGCCCTCGACGAGGATCGACGGACCGTCCACACGACGTTGCCGGGCCATCACCGCATGAAAGCCGCGGGGGCATCCGTGTCCGCCGCCGTGGATTTCGCCGAACGGTTGGACCCAGCGGTCTCGGCGTTCCCGTTCGCTGCGGTGACCGAACAGTTCGGGCCGACCACGGGTGACGACGTGCGGATCGTCCATGGGAAACCCGGTGGTGAGGCCTACGACCTGGGGCAGGGCACCGTCGCCGAGTGGGACCCGGGAGACCACCGGATCGAACTCGAACGGGCGTTGAGCGGGGGCGGGACCTACGACGCCCTCGACGTCGAGAAACGCGACGGGGACGTGGCCGTCACCACGGTCCGGGAGGGTCGGTGGTGGTATCCGACCACGTATCGGAGCAGCGACGGAGCGCTGCGGGGCACCTACGTCAACGTCAACTCGCCACTCGAGGTGTTCCCGGATGCGGTTCGGTACGTGGACCTGTTCGTCGACGTGGTGAAGTGGCCCGACGGAGAGGTCGCGGTCGTCGACACCGACGAACTCGAGGCGGCAGTACAGGACGGGGTGGTGCCGGAACCGGCCGCGGATCGCGCGATCGAGGTCGCGAACTCGGTGGCGGCGGCGTTGCGGTCGGCCTAAGAGCAATCGGAAGTCCCTTCTCCGGCCCGGGTGTTGGTGTTGGTATGCATCGCCGGACGTTCCTGGCCGGGGTGGGTGCCACCGGCGCCTCTGCCGTCGCTGGGTGTGGCGGGGAGGAGGCACGGCCCCGTGAGGCTGTGTTGTCGATGACCTCAAGTGCGGTGCCGGCTGGTGGGTCGATCCCCGTGGCGTTCACGTGTGATGGCGAGGACGTCTCACCGCCGCTTGCGTTTGGCGACGTCCCGGCGTCGGCGGCGTCCCTGGCCGTGGTGATCGACGACCCGGACGCCGGGGCCGAGCCGTTCACCCACTGGCTGGTGTGGGACATCCCACCGGATATCGGGTCGATCCCGCGGGACGTGCCCTCGACCGAGACCGTCGAGGCCCTCGGGGGTGCCGTCCAGGGGACCAACGATTTCGGATCGATCGGGTACCGGGGACCGTGTCCGCCCGCAGCGGACCCGCCACACACCTACCGGTTCCGAGCGTTCGCGTTCGGGGAGCCGTTGGCCCTCGACCCGGGGGCCGAAGCGGACGCGTTCAGGACCGCGATCGAGGATGTGATCGTGGGGACCGGTGGGTTCCTCTCGGACTACGACCGGTGAGCGGGCTCACCAGTTGTCGTTGACGCCGGGGGCGCCCTCACCGCGGCCGCCGCGACCGCCCTCGTTGCGGTCGATACCCATGTAGGATTCGGCCTGTTCGATGCCCATGGCGGCGCTGTCGTCGTCGGCGACCCGGACGATGACCTCCTGGACCTCGGGGAACTCCTTGGCGAGGTCGAGTTTGATGTTCTGGGCGGTGCGGGAACTGATGGCACAGCCCTCGCAGGCGCCGCCGAGTTCGATGATGACCTCGCCCGTGTCGGGGTCGGCGGTCTGGACGGCGGAGGTCCCGCCATGCATCCGGATGATGGGCATCTGACCGGCTAACCAGGTCTCGACCCGGTCGGCCAGTGTGCGGTCCTCGTCGCTCATCACCGTTGGTTCGGTGTGGACGGGTGAAAGGCTTCGGGTCCCGGCGTCCTAGTCCCGGGTCAGGACGTGGTAGGCGGCGTAGGCCAGGGCAGCACCGGCAGTCACGATCCCGAACCCGGGTTGGCCGGGCGTGGTTGTCCCGGTGGTCGACCCGGCCGTGGGAGTGGTCGACCGGGTGGTGGTCGTGGTGGTCCTCGTCGTGGTAGTCCTCGTCGTGGCGGGTGTGGTGAGCGGTGGGGCCGTTGGTTGGGTGCCGGCGCGGTCGGGGAACACGTAGATGGCGGCGCCGCGACCGTCGGCGGCCGGGGGATCGCGGCGACTGGTTGCGAGGACCCATCCATCGCCGCGGCGCGTGGTCCAGAACGAGGTGGCGTCGGGGACCCGCCACCACGCGATTCGGTCTGGGTCGGTGGGGGCTGAGAGGTCATGAATCGTGATGCCACCCCGGTACCAGGCTGCGTACAGGCGGTCCCGGGCGAGTTCGAAGTTGTGGGCGGTCGTCCAGACGCCGCCCACGGTGGGGTCTGGGGTCGGTGGCGGTGGGATGGTCGCGAGGTGGGTGGGAGCGGTGGGGTCCTTGACGTCGTAGAGGTCGATGCCGCCGGGGCCGCCCCGGTGGTCGTCGTCGAGGGTCCGCTCCCAGGCCTCTCGGCCCACGGCCAGCCGGGTGCCGGTTGGGTCGCGTGCGGCGTAGTGGGCGTTGCCCGGGAGTTCGGTGCTTGCGGTGGCGATGGTTTCGGGGGTGAGGGAGGCGAGGGTGGCGGGGTCCCTGCCTCCGACGTGGCCGATGGTCGCGGGGGCGTGTGGGGTGGTGACGTCGAGGAGCCAGGTGCCGGCGTCCCAGTGGGCGAGGACGGCGGTTTCCCCCTGGACGGTGACGTCATGGAGGGTGCGGAGGGACGGGGCGACATCCAGCCAGGCGGGGTCGACATCGGCGAGCGACCAGCGCCCGAGTTCCACGCCGGTGGTTGCGTCGACGGTGACCAGGGGGTTGGCGGCGCCGTCGTTGGCGGTGAGGTAGACGATGCCGTCGGCGAGTTCGCAGTTGTGGATGGGGTAGGTGGTCTCGTGGTCAGTGATGCGGTCGGGATACGCGGGCGTACTGAGGTCGTAGACGGCGACGGCGGCAAGGCGGTCGGTCGTGTCGCCGTGGGCGGGGCCGGCGACGGCGACGGTGGTGTCCTCGATGGCGACGTCGTAAATCGCCTGGAGGGGGCCATGAGGGCGGTCCGCGAGGACGCGACGATTCTCGGCGACGACCCGCGGGTCTGACGGGGTGGTGCAATCGATGACGGCGAATCCGTTGGTGACGGCGACGACGGCGTACCGGTCGTCGGGGGTGAGCACCGCCTCTTTGGCGCCGGGCAGGGAGACGCGGCCGAGTGGGGTGTAGGGAGCCGTCGTGGCGGTGGGGCGGACGCCACCGAGGAGGGCGGCGGTACTCGCGAGGACGTCACGGCGTCGCACGCGGTGTCCTCGGTGATGGAGTGCCTTAGGTGGTGTGCCCGGGGTCGGTGTCGCGGGCGAGGGCGATGGCGCCGGCCAACACGGGATTGTCGAGGGTGGTGAGCGTGACCCGTGGGGCGTCGGTGACGACGCGGTCCGGGAGGCGGTCGCGGGCGGGGGCGATGAGCGATTCCGGGTGGTTGCGGGCGACGGCACCCCCGACGATGATGGTTTCGGGGGCGTAGGCGTGGGTGATGGTGGCGAGGCCGCGGGTGGTGTACTCGGCGATGCGGTCGCGGAGCCGGTCGGTGAGTGGGTCCTCGGCTGCGAGGATGGTCGCGGCGTCGACCGCGGTCTCGAGTGGGATGGTGGTGTCGAGGTCTGTACTGGCGTGGAGGTGGGCGGCGTGGGCGGGGATGTTCGCGCCGCCACAGTAGGCCTCCCAGTGACCGGTGGCGCCACAGCCACACGTGAGGGTGTCGGCGTGGTCGACGGTGAGATGGCCGACTTCGGCGGCGTTGCCCGCGTGGCCGGTGAGGACGTGGCCGTCGACACAGGCGCCGGCGCCGATCCCCGTCGACATGGTCAGGTAGACGGTGTCGGGTGGGGCGCCGGCACGGCGTTCGCCGATGAGGCCGGCGATGGCGTCGTTGCGGTGGGTGACCGGGGCGTTCGTGAGGGTCTCGAGGGGGCCGACGATGGGGATGGACGCGATCGCGGGGAGGTTCGGGGGCGCGTGGACGCGCCCACGCCGCACGGGGCCGATGGTGGCGGCGCCGACGGCGGTGACGGCGCTGGGGGCGATGTCGGCGGCCTCGCAGACGGTGGTGACGGCGGTGCAGATGGCGTCGGCGACCGCATCACCGTCGTCGGTCGGGGTGGCTGTCGAATGCGTGGCGACGGTGGTGTCGGCGTCGGCGATCGCGGTCCGCAGGTGGGTGGCTCCGAGGTCGACGCCGACGTACATCTACGTGGATCGCCCGGGGCGGCGCACGTACAACACGGGGCAGGGGGCGTGACGCAGGACGTGGTTGGCGGTGCTGCCGAACAGGGCTTTGCCGGCGGGTGAACGACCGCGACCGCCGACGGCGAGGACGTCGGCATCGATCTCGGTGGCGGCCGTCACCACCGCGGGACCGGGGTCCCCGACGGTCCCGCGGACGGTCGTGGCGACGCCGGCGGCGTCGAGGTGGTCCCGGACGTTCCGGATGGTGGCGTGGCGGGCGGCGACCGTGTCCGCGTCGACGTCCTCGCCGGCGTGGTACTCGAGGTTCTCGACGATGTCCTCGAAGGGGTCGAAGGTGTGAAGCAGGGTCACGGTGGCGTCGGCCGGTCCGGCGATGTCGGCGACGGCCCCACCGAGTTGGTCTGCGGACCCTGCGTCACCCGGGCCGATGGCGAGCAGGACGCGGTCCAGTGACATGCCAGGTGGTGTGACGGGCGCCGGGTTAAGTCCTCGGCCCCCGCGAAACGGCTTTGGTGGGGGCGAGAGTTGACGGGTTGTGCACGAACGCGCTGTCGAGTTCCGTGAGCGGGCGAGGGCCGAACACGGGTTCGATCCGCCGATCCAGGAGTTCGGCGAGGGCGAGACCCGGACCGTCGAGGCGGCCGCCGAGCAGTTGGGGTGTGCCCCCGCACAGATCGCGGCCTCGATCGTGGTGATGGCCGACGACGACCCGGTGCTCGTCGTGAAAAGCGGAGCGGGCCGCGTCGATCTGGACCGGGTGGGGACACTTCTCGGTGCCGATGCCGTCCGAACCGCCGACCCCGAGGAGGTCCAGGCGGCGACCGGGTGGAGCATCGGTGGGGTGCCGCCGTTCTGTCACGAGGAGGGTGTGTCGGTGATCGTCGACGAGGCGTTGTTCGGCTACGAGACGGTGTACGCTGCGGCCGGGACGCCGGAGACGTTGTTCGCCGTCGACCCCGATCGGATCGCTGCGTTCACCGACGGCGAGGTCGTGGCCATCACGGAGTGAGGCATGCGGAACCGAAAGGAGTACCCCGGTCGGGCCCGTGGCTCGCATCGATGAGTCGGGACTACATCGAGGTCCGGGGAGCCGAGGAACATAACCTCAAGGACCTCGACGTCCAGATCCCTCGAGAGGCGCTGACGGTGGTGACTGGGTTGTCCGGGTCCGGGAAGTCCTCACTGGCCTTCGAGACGGTGTACGCCGAGGGCCAGCGCCGGTACATCGAGTCGCTGTCTGCCTACGCGCGGAACTTCCTCGGGCAGATGGACAAACCCCAGGTCGAGGCCGTCGAAGGGTTGTCCCCCGCGATCTCGATCGATCAGAAGAACGCCGCGAACAACCCGCGGTCGACGGTGGGGACGGTCACGGAACTCCATGACTACCTGCGGTTGTTGTACGCCCGGGTCGGGACTCCCCACTGCCCGGAGTGTGGGCGGGAGGTCGGCGAACAGTCCGCCCAGCAGATGGTACGTCGCATCCTCGAGTTGCCGGCGGGGACGCGGGCGAAGCTGTGTGCGCCGGTCGTCCGCGACCAGAAAGGCGCCTTCGCCGACCTCTTCGACGAGTTGGTCGCCGAGGGGTACAGTCGTATCGAGGTCGATGGCGAGGAGTACGACCTGACGATGGACCGTCCGGACCTCGATGAAAACTACGACCATACCGTCGACGTGGTGGTCGACCGCGTGACGATCAGCGAGGAGGCGCGGTCGCGGATCACCGATTCGGTCGAGACCGCCCTCGAGGAGGCCGACGGCGTGTTGAAGGTGGTGGTGCCCGACCCGCCCGCGGACATCGAACTCGGTGGGGCGACCGCACGCTCGACCGGCGACCTCGCCGAGGAGGACGGCGACGACCGGTTGGCCGTGGAGTTCAGCGAAGCGTTGGCCTGCACCCACTGCGGGATCGACATCAGCGAGATCGAGACGCGGTCGTTCTCGTTCAACAGTCCCCACGGTGCATGCCCCGAGTGCGAGGGGTTGGGCGAGACCAAGGAGGTCAGCGAGGACCTCGTCGTCACGGACCCGTCGAAACCGTTGAAACACGTTTTCGAACCGTGGTCGTACAACCGGTCGTACTACCGGCGGCGACTCGACTCGGTCGCCGACCACTTCGACGTGCCCCTCGATGTCCCCTTCGAGGACCTCCCAGCGGAGATCCAGGACGCGTTCCTCTACGGGACGGTCGAGGACGTCGTCTTCGAGTGGGGGACCAAGAACGGCACGCGGCACAAAGAACAGCCCTTCGAGGGCGTCATCCCGAACCTGGAGCGACGCCACGTCGAGACCGACTCCCAGGGGACCCGGGAGCACATCGAGGAGTACATGTCGGTGACGACGTGTCCCGCCTGTGAGGGGACGCGATTGCGTCCGGAGAGCCGTGCCGTCCTCGTGGATGGCACCCCGATCACCGAGGTGAGTGAGATGTCGATCGGGGATGCCCTCGACCACTTCGAGGGGTTGGAGGCCGCGCTCAGTGACCGGGATCGCACCATCGCCGAGGAGATCTTAAAGGAGATCCGGGCGCGCCTCGGGTTCATGGTCGAGGTCGGATTGGACTACCTGACCCTCGATCGGGAGGCCTCGACCCTGTCCGGTGGTGAGAGTCAACGCATCCGGTTGGCGACCCAGATCGGGAGCGGTCTCGTCGGCGTGTTGTATGTCCTGGACGAACCGTCGATCGGCCTCCATCAACGGGACAACGACCGGTTGCTCAACACCTTAGAGGAGTTGCGGGATCTGGGGAACACGTTACTCGTCGTCGAACACGACGAGGCGACGATGCGGCGGGCGGACAACATCATCGATCTGGGGCCCGGGCCCGGTCGGCGCGGCGGCGAGGTCGTCGTCGATGGCGACGTCGAGGATGTGATGGCCTGCGAGGAGAGTGTCACCGGCGACTATCTGGCCGGTCGGAAACAGATCCCGGTGCCCGAGGACCGGCGTGACGCCACCGACGCGTTGACGGTGCGGGGCGCCCGCCAGCACAATCTCGCCGACGTCGACGTGGACATCCCGATCGGGACGTTCACCGCGATCACCGGGGTGTCCGGCAGCGGGAAATCCACCCTGATGCACGAGGTCCTCTACAAGGGGTTGGCCCGGACGATGAACGACAACACCAGCGTCGACCCGGGGGACCACGACGCCATCGAGGGCGTCGACCAGATCGAACACGTCCGGTTGATCGATCAGAGTCCGATCGGGCGGACGCCGCGGTCGAACCCCGCGACCTACACCGGCGTCTTCGATCACGTGCGGGAACGGTTCGCGGAGACGAAACTCGCGAAACAACGCGGGTACGAGAAGGGGCGGTTCTCCTTCAACGTCAAGGGCGGTCGATGCGAGAACTGTGGGGGACAGGGCACCCAGAAGATCGAGATGAACTTCCTCTCTGACGTCCACGTCCCGTGTGAGGAGTGTGGCGGGGATCGGTACAACGACGAGACTCTGGAGGTCACCTACCGGGGACAGACGATCGCCGACGTCCTGGAGATGACCATCGAGGAGGCCCTGGAGTTCTTCGAACACGACGCCCAGATCGAACGCCGGCTCCAGTTGCTGGCCGATGTCGGCCTGGGGTATATGAAACTGGGGCAGCCCTCGACGACGTTGTCCGGCGGCGAGGCCCAACGCGTGAAACTCGCCGAGGAACTCGGGAAGAAAGACTCTGGAGACACCCTCTACCTGTTGGATGAGCCGACGACCGGGTTACACCCGGCCGACGAGCGGAAGCTCATCCAGGTGTTACAGCGGTTGACCGACCGCGGGAACACCGTCGTCGTCATCGAACACGAGCTCGACCTCGTGAAGAACGCCGACC
>JBDGTJ010000039.1:0-22780 GCA_042216925.1 Halobacteriaceae archaeon | reverse complement strand
TCGGCTTCCTGCTCGCCCCCGTCTTCCACCCCGCGATGAAAGCCGTCATCGGCCCCCGCAAACAGCTCGGCATGCGCACCATCTTCAACGTCCTCGGCCCCCTGACCAACCCCGCCGGCGCCGACGCCCAACTCGTCGGCGTCTACGACCCCGACCTCGTCCCGGTCCTCGCCCGCGCCCTCGCCACCCTCGACGTCGACCGCGCCATGGTCGTCCACGGCAGCGGCGTAGACGAGATCTGTGTCCACGACACCACCACCGTCGCCGAAGTCACCGACGACACCATCACCGAGTACACCCTCACCCCCGAGGACCTCGGGCTCGACACCCACGACCTCGACGCCGTCGCCGGTGGCGACCCCGCCGAGAACGCCGCCGACCTCCGGGCCATCCTCACCGGCGACCTCGCGGGTGCCAAACGCGACATCGTCCTCGCCAACGCCGGCGCCGCCATCTACCTCGCCGGTCAGGCCCCCACGATCGAGGCCGGCGTCGACCGCGCCCACGCCGCCATCGAATCAGGGGCCGCCACCGCCAAACTCCGGGCCCTCCAAGGCGCCACCACAGAGGCATGACCCCCCGGGTCAAGATCTGTGGCCTCACCACGCCCGAGGACGTCGACGCCGCCGTCAGCGCCGGCGCCGACGCCCTGGGCTTCATCGTCGACGTCTCCTCTGCCACCCCACGCGAGATCGACGCCGCCACCGCCGCCACCCTCGTCGACCGCGTGCCCCCGTTCGTCACCACCGTCCTCGTCACCATGGGCGAGGACCCCGGAGCCATCGCCGCCCTCACCCAGCTCACCGGCGTCGACGCCGTCCAACTCCACGGTGCACTCACCACCACCCTGGAGGCCGTCCAGGCCACCGTCGACACCCCGGTGATCGCCGGCGTCGACCCCGGAGCGGCCGCCGCGGCCACCGCCGCCGACGCCGTCCTCCTCGATGCCACCGACGCCGATGGCGCCGGCGGCACCGGCGACACCCACGACTGGGACCGCGCAGCCACCATCGCCACCGACCTCGACACCCCGGTCATCCTCGCCGGCGGCCTCACCCCCACCAACGTCGCCGAGGCCATCGCCACCGTCGACCCCTACGCCGTCGACGTCGCCACCGGCGTCGAGGCCAGCGGCGGCCAGAAGGACCACGACGCCGTCCACGCGTTCATCGCCGCAGCCGGGAGGCGACCCCAGGCGTGACCCTCGACGTCGACCGCGCCACCTTCCAGGAGCTCGCGACCGTCACCGACCCCACCGTCCTCCACGTGACCGCCTCCCTCCCCACCGTCGACCCCGTCACCATCTACGACACCCTCGTCGACGGGCCCTACGGCTTCCTCCTCGAGAGCGCCCCCAAGACCGCCGCCCACGACCCCGACGGCGCCTTCAGTGCCGACCCCCCGGACCGCCACACCCGCTACTCCTTCATCGGCTATGCCCCCGACGCCGTCATCACCGTCACCGACGGCGACGCCACCGTCGACCGCCGCCACGACACCCCCGCCGCCGCCCGGGTCACCCCCGGCGACGGCGACACCCTCGACACCCTCCGCACCGCCCTCCCCGACCTCCCGCGACGTGGCTTCCCCGACCGGGACCGCCAACACCTCCACGGCGGCCTCGTCGGCTTCCTCGCCTACGACGCCGTCTACGACCTCTGGCTCGACGCCGACCGCCCCGACACCCGCGGCCCCGACGCCGAGTTCGTCCTCACCACCGCCACCGTCAGCGTCGACCACGCCACCGACACCACCCGCCTCGTCCTCACCCCCGTCCTCACCCCCGCCACCGACCCCGACACCCGCTACGACGCCCTCACCGCCGAAGCCACCCGCGTCCGCCAGGCACTCACCGACGCCACTCCCCCGGCCCCCGACCCACCCGCCCTGGCCGACCCAACCGCCACCCCACGATCCGACTACGAGACCGCCGTCAAAACCGCCAAACAGGCCGTCCGCGACGGCGAGATCTACCAGGGCGTCCTCTCCCGCCCCCACACCCACCGCGGCGACATCGACCCCCTCGCCCTCTACACCGCCCTCCGCGAGGAGAACCCCTCACCGTACATGTACCTCCTCGGCCACGAGGACCGCACCGTCGTCGGCGCCAGCCCCGAGACCCTCATCTCCGTCCAGGCCGACACCGTCACCGCCAACCCAATCGCCGGCACCTGCCCCCGCGGCGACAGCCCCGTCGAGGACCGTCGCCTCGCCGGCGAGATGCTCGCCGACGAGAAGGAACGCGCCGAACACACCATGCTCGTCGACCTCGCCAGAAACGACGTCCGCCGCGTCAGCCGACCCGGCTCGATCGCCGTCCCCGAGTTCATGAGCGTCCTCAAGTACAGTCACGTCCAACACATCGAATCCACCGTCACCGGCCGCCTCCGTGACGACCAGGACGCCTTCGACGCCATCCGCGCGGCCTTCCCCGCCGGCACCCTCAGCGGCGCCCCCAAGATCCGCGCCATGGAACTCATCCACACCCTCGAGGACCGCCCCCGCGGCATCTACGGCGGCGGCGTCGGCTACGTCGACTGGACCGGCGACGCCGACACCGCCATCGCCATCCGCACCGCCACCATCGACCACGGCGCCACCGACACCGTCCGCGTGCGCGCCGGCGCCGGCATCGTCGCCGACTCCGACCCCACCGCCGAGTACCACGAGACCGAATCGAAGATGGACAGCATCCACACCGCCCTCGCCCGCATCGAGGACCCGGAGCCCCCGCGATGACCGTCCTCGTCATCGACAACTACGACTCGTTCACCTACAACCTCGTCGAGTACGTCAGCAGCCACGGCGTCCCCACCACCGTCGAACACAACACCACCAGCCTCGACACCATCACGGCCATCGACCCCGACGCCATCATCATCTCCCCCGGGCCCGGCCACCCCGCCACTCCCCGTGACGTCGGCATCACCCCCGAGGTCCTCACCGAACTCACCCCCACCACCCCGACACTCGGGGTCTGTCTCGGCATGCAGGCCGCCGTCTACGAATACGGCGGCACCGTCGCCCACGCACCCGCCCCGGTCCACGGCAAGACCAGCCCCATCCACCACGACGCCACCGGCCTCTACGCCGGCCTCGACCAGGGGTTCGCCGCCGGCCGCTACCACTCCCTGGCCTGCACCACCATCCCCGAGTGTTTCACCGTCACGGCGACGACCACCCACGACGACACCGACCTCGTCATGGGTGTCCGCCACGACGACCACCCGCTCTACGGCGTGCAGTTCCACCCCGAGAGCGTGTTGACCGGCGTCGGCCACGACCTCATCGCGAACTTCCTCGCCATGGCCGACCTCAGTACCGATCACGCCCCGAAGGTTTAGCCGGGAGGCCACGCCGAACCCCGACTCCCCACCCGGCCTCGAACGGTGGAAGTGAAACCCCGGCGCAGGCACGCGAATCCCGCACCGAAACAGCTTCACTTTCACACCGCTACGGACGGGTATATGAGGGTCCCGCCACACCCGCCCAACGGCACCACAGGTGGCAGCCCCACACGCGGGGCAACGGGGAACCCGGGGCACACCACCGCACACCACCCAACTCGGCCATCAGACCCGCACGCGCGGGCGACGGCCCCCTCTCGCGCTCCGGTGTGCGACCCCCACCCAGCCACCAACAGCGAGGAACCAGCTGCCATGACAGACACACCCACCGTCGCCGACGATCGGAGGACCGACCAATGACCGACCTCACCGCCGACGACATCACCCTCCCCGTCAAACGCACCGACGGCGACACCCTAGAGGAACGGCTCACCGCAAACGCCTACCACAACATCCTCCCCGCCAGATACCTCAAACAGGACCGGGACGGCAACTTCGTCGAAGAACAGGAGGACCTCTTCGACCGCGTCGCCAAGAACATCGCCCTCGCCGAAGCCGTCTACGAGGCGGCCAAACGCGGCGACACCATCACCGCCACCCCCGACCAACTCAAACCCGACCACCCACGCCGCGACGAACTCGCCGCCGAGGTCTTCGGCGAAGGCACCACCGTCGAGGACGACACCACCGTCGAACTCACCGAGGACAACATCAACAAGTTCGCCTACGACACCATCGTCCCCGACCTCCCCGGTGACATCCAGGACCACGTCACCGAAACCAAAGCCGAGTTCCAGGACCTCATGGAGGACCTCTCGTTCATCCCGAACTCACCGACCCTGATGAACGCCGGCGACGAACTCCAACAGCTCTCGGCCTGCTTCGTCGACAGTCCCGCCGACGACCTCACGGACATCCACCAGACCGCCAAGGAAGCCGCCGAGGTGTTCCAGTGTCTGACCGCGGAGGCAACCGTCCACCTCGACGGCGAGGGACCGACCAGTGTCGCCGACATCGAAGCAGGCGACGCCATCCGCCAACGCGACCCCGACGGCGGATACCGCTACCGCGAAGTCACCGCCACCCACCGCTACGACGACGCCCCCGTCGCCCGCGTCCAGACCAAAGCCGGGCTCCAGCTCACCGGGACCCCCAACCACGAACTCCTCGTCGACGACGAGTGGACCCGCATCGACGAGATCGACCCCGGCGACCACCTCGCGGTCAGTCTCGGCTGGATCCCAGCATCCGGGTCCGCCCCCTCACTGTCTCCCGTCGAACGCGGTGCGTTGTGGGGAGCGAACCGGACCGTCGACAACGACGACATCGAAGCACTCTACGCAGAAGGCTACTCCGACTACGACATCGCCGACGAACTCGACTGCTCGGCCTCAACGGTCCAACGCCGTCGGAGCACGGAACTCGACCTCCCACCCAACGGCACCGGCGGCCGGCCGGCCGGCAGCGTCAGCTTCGACACCGACACCTTCGATACGCTGTACGCCGATGGTGCCACGGACGGGGAACTCGCCACCGCCCTCGGCGTCTCTAAGGATGCGATCGGCGCCTCCCGCAAGACCCAGGCCCTCGACCCCAACGGCACCCCCGTCAAGACCGTAACCCAACCCACCGAGCTCACCCCACAACTCGCAGAACTCCTCGGCATGTGGGTCGGTGATGGCTCCAAACATACCGACGGCATCCGGTTCCACCTGCGGCGGGACGCAGTCCTTGACCGGGCCGACCAACTGTCCCGGGCTCTGTTCGACACGGGCCTCGACGCCAGGTTCGAGGAGGGGTGCTACGATGCCGTCATCCACAGCCACGAAATCAAGCGGTACTGGCTCGAACACTTCGGCGACGCCAAACCAACCGCGACCGAGGCACGGGTCCCGGACCTCCTCTACGAGACCGACCGCGAGACCGTCGCCGCCTTCCTCCGGGGCCTGTTCACGACAGACGGCAGCCTCCAGAACGACACCTATCCCCGGTTCTGGACCGCATCAGAGACACTCGCCGACGGGGTCCAGCAACTCCTCCTCGGCCTCGGAATCCCCGCCGCAAAATGGGATTACGACGTCGATCACCGCGATTACTACAACGTCGGCCCCACCGGCCGCCACGCCCTCGAGACGTTCGCCGACCTCGTCGGGTTCGTCGACGATCGGCGGGCGACGATGCGTACCAGTCTCGAAGCGATCGACGGCCGGGAGAGCCGGTTCGGAACCGTCGTCGACGATTCCACGTGGCACGTCCCCGTGGAATCCGTCGAGGCCGTCGGCACAGACACCGTCTACGATGTCACCGTCGCCGGCGACCACGAGTACCTTGCCGACGCTGTGGTCTCCCACAACAGCGGTGGCGGACTCGGGTATGCCTTCTGGCAGTTACGCCCCTACGGCGACCCCGTCGGCTCGACCGGCGGCATCGCCAGCGGACCTGTCACATTCATGGAAACCTACGACCAGCTTTGCTTCCCACCGGGGACGAACATCCTCACCCCCTCGGGCCAGACCCAAATCGAACACCTCCAGGAGGGCGATACCGTCATCGACGGTGAAGGGACGCCCCGCCCCATCACCGAGACGATGGACCGCCACGTCGATGAGGATCTGATCGAGATCCATCCAAAACGCCGCAACGAACCCCTCCAGGCAACCCGTGAACACCCCTTCAAGGTCGCCACCGACGAGGGGTTCGAGTGGGTGGAAGCAAAGGATATCGACGAAGGCGATCGCCTCGTCCTGGGCCACTCCGCAGTCGAACAGGGCCCCGGCCTCGGGGAGACGATTGATCTGTCCTCCATCGCCTCGGGGCCATTGGTCTTCACCGATGGTGGCATCACCATCAATCGTGATTACTACGGGGCAACCAAGGGACAGCCCCCAGCGTCACTCGCCCAGGAGGTTGCTGTGGATGCCTTCGCCACTGTCGCTGGCTGGTATCTGGCAGAGGGCTGTGTCGTCTACCGGCGTGGCCTTCCCAGTGAGGTGACGTTTACACTCCACGATGAGGAAACCGAAGCAAGCAACGAGATTCAAGCTGCACTTGACGAGTTCGGGGTCGATTCCAGAGTCGAGCGGGTCCCCGACCGGACCACCCGCATCGTCCATGTGGAGAGTTCAAGCTTCGCCCAGGTCATCGAAGGCCTCTTCGGAACCGGGGCGGCAGAGAAGCGCGTCCCCGAGTTCCTCTGGCAGGCCCCCATCGACGTCCAGGCACGACTCGTCGAAGCCTTATTCGATGGCGATGGCCGTATCCAACACCGGGGCGACAGTCAACGCGTCCAACTGACCCTCGTCAACGAGGAGATCGTCGACTTCGTGTACCAAGTCGGGCTCCGGTGTGGCGTTCACTTCTCTCGGCACAACCGTGAGCAACCGGAGGGGAAGCAACCAACGTACAACGTCAACGCGAGTGTGAGTACCGCCATCGGGACCCCGTTACAGAGACTGTTTGACGAACTCCCGGATGGGTTCCGTGCGACCGATCGGACCAAACAAGCACACGGCCGGGACGTCGTGGCTGTCCGCTCGGTCGAGACCGTTGCATACGAAGGTGCAGTCCACAACATCGAAGTCCCGGAAACCCATTCCTACGTCGCCGATGACGTCGTGGTCCACAACTGCGAGACGATCGCCCAGGGCGGCACCCGGCGCGGCGCCCAGATGGGCGTCATGCGGGTCAGCCACCCCGACGTCATCGAGTTCATCCACGCCAAGAACAAGGACGTCAGCCTCGCCCACAGCCTCCGGCTCAACGACCCCGACGACTACACCTACACCAGCTTCAGCGAAGCCTTAGCGGAGGCCCGGGACCTCATCGACGAGGACGGTCGCGTCCCCGAACACCTCCGCAACGCCGTGGAGGGCCACCTCTCGAACTTCAACATCAGCGTCGGCATCGGCGACGAGTTCATGGAGGCCCTCGATGCCGGCGAGGACTACACCTTCACCAACCCCCGCACCGGCGACCCCCACATCGCGACCGAGGAGACCAAGGAGATGTACAGCCGGTACGGGCTCGGCGACCACGTCGAGGTGGGCGAGGAACTCGCGATCCCCGCCGAACGCATCTGGGAGCGCATCATCGAGGGCGCCCACGAGAACGGCGAACCCGGCGTCATCTACCTCGACCGCGTCAACGACGAACACAGCTTCGACGTCGACGAACATCCCGACCACGAGATCCTCGCGACCAACCCCTGTGTCACCGGCGACACCCGCATCAGCACCGACCGCGGCCTCGTGACTGCAGAAGACCTCTACGAGACCGGGGTCGCCACCGACATCGTCGTCGACGGCCGCCTCGCCGAGGATCGCATCAAAGAGGCGAGCAGCGTCTACAAGACCGGCGAGAAAGACGTCTACCGCCTCACCACCGCCGAGGGATACGAACTCCGGCTCACCGCCGACCACCGCGTCATGACCGACGACGGCTGGGTCGAAGCCCAGGCACTCGAGGCCGGCGACACCGTCCACCTCCAGAACCGGAAAGGCGGCTTCGGCCAACACGGCTCCGCCGCCGAGGGCCGCGTCCTCGGCTGGCTCGTCGGCGACGGCCACCTCAAACACGGTGAGGAACGGGCCGTCCTCAACTTCTACGATGACGACCAGGAACTCTCGGCGGACTTCGCCGACGACGTCAACGAGATCGTCCGCGAACCGCTCGGGAACGCCGACTACGAGGTCGGCGTCAACGAGATCGAGCGGGGCGACGACTATCGCGGCGCCCAGGCCGTCGAACAGCGCATCCGGTCGAGTCGGTTGTACGAGATCGCCGACGAGACCGGGTTGACCGAGGAGAAACTCCAGGTCCCGGAGGCCGTGATGCAGGGCAGCGAGGACATGGTTCGGGGCTTCCTCCAGGCGCTGTTCAGTGCAGATGGCCACGTTGAAGGGACAGCAAGGAATGGCCACTCTATTCGGTTGACGAGTAGGAGTACTGACCTCCTGAAAGATGTCCAGCGCCTCCTCTTGAACTTCGGCATTCGGTCCCAGGTGTATACGGATCGGAAACCAGCCGGTGAACAAGAGATGCCGGACGGAAATGGGGGCACGAAGGTGTACGAGACCCAAGCCAGTCACCAACTTGCGGTGAGTTCCACGCATCTCCTCACGTTTGATGATGAACTCGGGTTCTTGCTGGATGACAAGCAGTCGTCCCTTGATGAGATAGTGGATTCGTTCGATGAGGGACCGTACCTGGGACGGTTCGAAGCGACTGTCGATGAAGTCGCGTTTGACGGTCACGAGCCCGTCTTCGATCTCACCGAGCCGGACACCAACTCGTTCATCGCCAACGGTATTACCGTCCATAACTGTGGTGAACAGCCGTTGGAGGAGTACGAGGCCTGCAACCTCGGGCACATCAACCTCTCGACGATCGCGGCCGAGGACGCCCCGGACTGGCGGGTGTGGGCCGACGAGCACGCCGACGAGTACGACTCCACGGCGGCGGCCGTCGACGCGTTCCTGGACGCGGCCATCGACACCGAGGAACTCGAGTACCGGATCGAGTACGGGACGCGGTTCCTCGAGAACGTGGTGACGATGTCGGACTTCCCGGTGCCCGAGATCGAGGCGAAGGTCAGTGAGATGCGGAAGATCGGGCTGGGGATCATGGGGTTGGCCCAATTGTACATCCAGCTCGGGATCCGGTACGGGTCGGAGACGGGCAACGAGGTCGCCCGCCAGTTGATGACCGACATCAACCACGCCTCGAAGTGGGCGTCCCACGAGCTCGCCGAGGAGCGGGACAGCTTCGACGAGTGGGAGAACTCGAAGTATGCCGACCCCACACGGTACGCCGACTGGTTCGAGCACCAGACCGGTCTCGACGCCGATCGGTGGGCCGAGGGGTTCCCGATCCGGAACCACAACACGACGACGATCGCGCCGACGGGGACGACGTCGATGGTGGGCAATACCACCGGTGGGTGTGAACCGATCTACAACGTCGCCTACTACAAGAACGTCTCCGACGACGTGCAGGGCGAGGAGATGCTCGTGGAGTTCGACGATTACTTCCTGCGGGTGTTGGAGGCCAACGACATCGACGTCGACGCCGTGAAGAAGGAGGCCGAGGCCCAGATGGCGGCCAACGACTTCGATGGGGTCGAGGGCCTGGCGTCGGTGCCGGATGCCATCGGGGAGCTGTTCGTGATCACCGAGGACCTCTCTGGCAAGCAACACGCGGCGGTCCAATGTGCCTGTCAGGAGGGTGTCGACTCGGCGATCTCGAAGACGTGTAACTTCCCGAACTCGGCGACGGTCGATGACATGGAGGCGGTCTACCGGTTCATCTACGAGCACGGGGGCAAGGGCGTGACCGTCTACCGGGACGGCACGCGGTCCAAGCAGGTGTTGACGACGCGGGCCCAGAACACGGACTTCGCGGGGATGGACGACGATGAGGCGGCCGTGGCGATCGCCGACGAGATCGCCGAGCGGTTCGACGGGTTGGCGGCGTTCCTCGACCGGGAGGCGGTCGCCGAGACCCTCGGGGACCTCGAGGAACTCGGCGGTGCCCGGCGGTCGGTGCGGCCCCGGCCGGACACCTTACACGGGGTGAGCCAGCGCATCGAGACGGGGTACGGGAAGCTCTACGTCACCATCAACGAGGATCCGGAGTCGGGTGAGCCCTTCGAGCTGTTCGCAAACATCGGGCACTCCGGTGGGTATACGAACAGCTTCACGGAGGCGTTGGCGAAGACGATCTCGACGGCGTTGCGGTCGGGCGTCGATCCCGGGGAGATCGTCGACGAGTTGCGGGGCACCCGGTCGCCGAAGGTCGCCTGGGATAAGGGCGAGCAGATCAACTCGATCCCGGATGCGATCGGGACGGCCCTGGAGCGCTACGTCGAGGGCGAGATCGACCGGCAGATCCCCCAGCAGAAGACCCTCGAGGAGACCGCCGACGAGGCGGAGGCCGACGGTGACCGGTCCGAGGCGAGTGAGCCGACCGGCGATGGTGGCGGGTCACTCGAGGCGGCTGGTGGTGACATGCAGTCGATCATCGAGGCGGGGGAGAGTCCGGAGTGTCCGGACTGTGGGGCGATGACGTTGGTGTACACCGAGGGCTGCAAGACCTGTCAGTCCTGTGGGTGGTCGGAGTGTTGAGTGAGGTCACTTCGCGGTGACCCAGGTCAGGGCGGCGATCGCGAGGAACTGCAATCCCCGTAACACGAGGACGGCCTGTTGGACGCCGGGGTCGCCGCTGTACAGCATCCGGACGTCGAGGAAGTAGTAGATCGCGACCGCGTTCTCGATGAGCATGACCACCGCGAACGCCACCAGTCCGAGGATGAGGGTGGTCTGGAAGGTGCGGTAGTTGCGCACCCAGACCACGGTCAGGGCCAGGAGGAAGACGACGTTCAGGCCGGCCAACAGGGTCGCGGCCTGGATGGTGGTGTCCATGGCCATCAGTCGATCGCCTCCGTGATCTCCTCGAAGGCATCTCGGTGCTGGTCGAACCGGTCGGTGAGGAAGTACAGTTGCCCGTAGTCCTCGCCGCCGGGTTCGACGATGTCGTGGTCGACGAGGAGGTCGAGATGGTGGCGGACGGTCTTGTAGCTCACGTCGAGGGCCTCCGCGAGTTGGTTGGCGTTCTTTGGCTTCTCGTCCAGCGATCGGATGATGCGGACCCGGTTTTCCCCGCCGCGTGTGCCGGCGAGCAGGTACCACAGCGCCTTTTCCATCGCTGGTTCCGCCCGGGGGTTCGCCGCCGGGGGTCATAGGTGTGCTGTCCGGCGACCATACGCGTGGCTGTGGGGTGGACGGTGTTAGGTGTTTGCCGGATTCTCCCCCAAAACAGGTAAGCCCGCGCCGGGCGAGTCCCGGGTATGGCCGGTGGGGAGCGGACGTGTCCGCGGTGTGGCGCCGCCCTCGTGAGCCGGCACTGCAAGTACGTCTGTCCCAACCACGGCGTCGTCATGGACTGTGGCGATCCGTTCTGGACCTAGGCGCCGGTGGCCACGCGTCGGTAGAGGGGGCCGGCCACCAACAGGAGGGCGGCGAGGACGCCACCGGCGATGAACCGTGGGTCCAGGGCCACCGTCCCGAGGGCCCTACTGGACTCGATGGAGGCGCCGACGGCGACTGCGGCGACGGTCCACGGGAGTTCGCCGAGCAGCGTCCCGATGACGAAGGCCGCCAGCGGAACGTCCGCGATGCCGGCGCCGGCGGAGATCGCCTCCGCCGGGGTCGGGGCGAGGCGGGCCGCCACCACGCCCCGGAGGTCGCCGGCGGTGCGGAAGTAGGCCTCCCCACCGGCGGTGACCCGACCACCCCACCCGTGGTCGGTGCGGAGGCGTCGCCCCACGGCATACGGGATGAGACTCGTCGCGACCGCCCCACCCAACGCGAGTGGCACGCCGAGGCCGACCCCGTACCGGTACCCGACCAGGGCCGACAGCACCGTGATCGGCCACGCCACCAGCGGGCGGAGCAGGTACAACCCGATCAACACCACGGGGAACCAGGGACTGTGGACGAGGGTGGCGACCCGGTCGAGGGCGTCCCCGGGGGTCACCAGGAGGTAGCCGGTGGCGACGACGAGCACCGCGGCCCCGGCGACGAGCTGGCGGCGATCGAACACGGGTGCCTGGAGGCGGGGCGGGGACAAGTGCCTTCCGTGGCAGAGAAGCTAAGCCATCCGCGACCCCAGGCCCCGGTGATGGGCGAGGACCGTGTGGATGGCGACCGCCAGGACCGCGTCGAGCTCGGCGTGGCGTTGCTCGCCAGCCTCGAGGATCCCGAACTGTCCGTCGCCGAGGCCGTCACCCGGCTCGAGTCGGTGACCGAGGCCCCGGCACTGACCCGGCAGATCCTCGACGAAGCGGTGCGCCGCGGCGTCGTCGACCGGGCGGACGGCGTCCTGACGGTGCGGTCGAGTCAGTACGTCAGCCACCAATCCCAGGTCGTGACCCGGGAGGGCGACTACGAGTGTCGCCGCTGCAGCGCCAGTCTCTCAACGGGGCATTTCATCCAGTACGACGCCGGCGAACTCGGGCCGTTCGGGTCGACGTGCATCCGGAAGGTCACCGGTCGCGACGATTGAGGGTCGCCACCAACGCCTCGAGGGCTTCGCGTTGTTCGGCGATGAGGGCCTCCTGTTCCTCGATGGTGGCTTCTAATTCGTGGAGGCGGGCCTCCAGGTCCGCCTCGGGGTCGGTCGCCTGCTCGAACGCCCCGAAATCGTCGGCGTCCTCGGTGGTCGTCCCCTCCTCGGCCGGGGCCTTGGTCTGGGTGGAGGCGGGTTTGGCGTCGGCGGCATCCGCGCCCTGGGTCTCGATGGGGTCGAGTCCGGAGTCCACGAACCCGGACCCGGTGCTCCCCTCCTCGGGGGCGCCGGTCCCGCGGTCGGCGATCATGCGTTCGAACGCCGCGTAATCGGCGACGCCGTGGTACTCGCATAACGCGTCCTCGATCCGGTCGTGGACACGGGGCGCCTCCTGCTGGGGGACCTTCGTCCGGTGGGTGCGGTCGTCGGTCTCGATGACGAGCTGGTCGGCGACGTTGCCCTCCTCCAAGGCGAGGGCCGTGACGTCTGCGTACTCGACTTCCTCGTACTCCGGGTTCCAGACGGCCTCGCCGACGTGTTTGGCGACGCGGTGACTCGTCACGATCAGAGTCAACTCCGAGAACCGGTGGGTGGACAGCACCGTCTCCCCGGGATCGGTCACCCCCGTCGCGTTCAACACCCCCGCAAGCACCGGGTGTAACACCTCGTCGACGACGTCGGCCGGCACCGAGAATTCGCTGTCACCGTCGATCCCGTAGTCCAACCGGATCGTGGCCCTCCGACGGCCGATGTCGACGGTGACGCGGTCGGCGTCGTGGGCGTGTTCCACGACCGAATCGTCGCTCAGGAAGCCTTGTCCCCGGTAGATCAGCGTGCGTGTCGGCGTGACGTAGAGGGTGTCCTCGCCGCCCAGGTCGACACTCGCGGCGACCTGTTCGCCGTCGAGTGCGTCCGCGACGCGGTCCGGGACGTCCATGTCCGGGTATGTCCGGTCACGTGGCATAAATCCGTGGGGTCGACCCGGGTAAGATAGAAGGGTTCAAGGGTCGGCGACGGGTAGGCTCGCGACAGCCCGGGTGGCTTAGCTGGTCATAGCGCCGCACTCATAGGGTATCGAGCTCCGGTGCGGCAAACCCGCGTCCCGAGGCCCGCCGAGCCTCGAACCTGGGACATGCGGAGACCGAGGGTTCGAAGCCCTCCCCGGGCACTCGTCGATTGGATTCTCATCTCTCCACCCCTCACGGAAGCACCCCGAGCGACGTGGTTGCCTGGGTAGAAGGGTCGCCCGTGGTGGCGTCGGTTCCCTCCCTTGGAACACTCACCCTGGTCTCAGCTCTCGGAACCGGGTCTGACCCTGGTCCGGGGCCCCGGACCGGATGTGCCGACACACGTGGCTCCGTGGTGGCCCTCGACGAGGCCCTGGCTGTATGGGGTTCGACACGCTGGAACGGGTCATCTGGTATCCTGTTCCTGGGGCAGGAAGCGGAACGCATCTACGGGATGGTGTCTTCTGTAGTATATGGGTCGAGTGACTCGACATCGCCAAATCGCCAACCGGGTTGCCGACGACCTGGCTGCGAACCCAGACGTGGACGCGATCCTGCTCGTCGGATCGACTGCCAGCGGATACGCAGACGAGTATTCGGATGTCGATCTCGAAGTCCTCGGTGAGGCGGATGCTGGCGAGCGGGATGTTGAGGGGGTGCACGTCGAATGGACACCGATCGACCGACATGATCTGGAAGCCCCACTCGAGGAGTGGACCGACGACAGCCGGTTGTACACCTACGCACAGGCGGACCTGTTATAACTGATTGAGCAGGCGCAAAACCCACGACTTCAGTCGTGGGATACGCGCCGTAAGCTTGATTGACTGACCGCCCGTAGAGAGCCTCGTGCACGGAAAACTGGCAGTTGGCTCGGTGTCTGCCACGGCGAGAGCCGGCATCAAACAAGTGAGCCGACCGTGCCGACCGACACAAAACAAGATACCTCGAAGCCCCACATGGGGTACGAGTACCGGCTTCGTGGCGGAGCCAGCGCCGTCGGTCGCAAAGCTTAGATTCCCAACCTTCCGGATTGACCGGCTCGGCCGACACCGAGTGGGAAGCCCACGACTTTAGTCGTGGGAGCACGTCACATGACGCGCTCGGGATCGCGGAGGTCCTTGCACGCTATGACGGATACCCGCCCGCCGTCCGGCAGAAGAAGCTACACGCTGGCTGGTTCTACGGGTCCGGAGACGTCTTCGATGCCCGCCAGGCCGAACGGCGGGGGGATGCCGTCGTCCAGCGGTGTGCGGCGACCCGGGCCGTCGAACAGTTCGCCGCCCTCGCGTACGTCCTCAGAGAGCGGTTTCCGCCGTATCGGAAATGGCGGTTTCGTGATATTCCATTGGAGTTGCCGGGGATTGAGACGGCCCATACCGGTGACACCGACGCACTCGCGACGCTCGCGACCGCGGTCGAAAGCCATCTCCGACCCCACCTCTCGCATGACCGTATCGACGAGCCATACCTCCATCCACCGGCGTTCGACCGCCTCGGGTGAGCCAACGCTCCTGTACGGAGGCGCCCGCTGGTCGCGCCGCCCGGACAGGGGCAGCGATGGTGCGGTGATGCAACCGGTATCAGTCGGCATCTGGTGTCCGGGTTTATCGAAGCCCGAGAGCGATGCTGGGGACCAGCGGTGGGCTCCATTGCTGACGTGGCCCTGATCTCCGCGGTCGAGGCATTCGGGCCGTGGTCAGGAACTCCCGGTGTGACGGTAACTGTAGGCGACGGCGCCGCTCACGACGAGGACCACGAGGACGGGGATGTGCCACTCGTTTGCGATCGCGGCCGGCGCGGCGAACGACCCGAGGACCGCCACGACGATGCCGACCGCAGCGGCCCCCCTGACGGGTCGCATGTTCAACTCGCCGTTGTAGAGGATGGCGGCCGCGAGGGCGACCAGACCGATGAGGAACGCGATGCGTTCGTCGGTCGAGGAGAGGATGCCATGAGGGATGCCGAAGATCCCGCGGGGTGCCATCACCGAGGAACCGTGCTGCGAACGCAAAAATTGTTCCCCCTCCCCCCGACGCCGACGGGTTTCCCGATGGTTTTGTACGGGTGGCCCAAACCCGGGGTATGGTGACGGTGCTCGGGTCGGTGCTCGCGGGGATGGTGTTCGGGTTGGCGTTGGCCGCGCCGCCCGGGCCGATGAACGCCGTCATCGCCGAGGAGAGTGTCGTCCGGGGCTGGCTCGCCGGGTTCACCGCCGGCCTCGGCGCGATGACCGCCGACGCCGTGTTCTGTGCGTTGACGTTGGGGGGCGTCGTCCAGGTCGTCGAACGGGCGCCCACCCTGCGCGCGGTGATGGTCGGTGTCGGCGGCGCGTTGATGCTGTACTTCGCCTACGACGCCGTGACCGACGTCTCCACGACGTTCAGGACAGCGGACTCGACGCCCGCCAGCCACACGACGGGCTTCCGGAAGGCGTTCCTGCTGGCGATCACGAACCCCTACCAGATCCTGTTCTGGCTGACCGTCGGCGTCGGCCTGCTCCGACCCGGCACCCTCGACGTCCTCGCCCATACACCGTACGTCGGCGACGCCCTCGCCGGGGTGCTGGTCGTCGCCACGGGCAGTCCCGCGTTGCTCGTCGGGTTCTTCGGTGGGATCGGCGTCTGGATCACGGGCTTCCCCGCGACGCTGGTTGCACTGGGGGGTCGCGTCGACCGGTTCTCGACCGTGGTCGCCGTCGGCAGCGGCGTGGTCCTGGCGGGGTTCGGCGTCGTCTTCCTCCTGGACGCACTCCGGTATTTCGCCTGATCAGGCGGGGTGGCCCAGCGTGTACAGGAACATGGGTGTCTGCCCGGCTGCTCGCGGTTCGAAGAACGCTGTCACCTCGTCGTCGAAGAAGGTCAGGCCAGTGCCGCCGAGGTCCCGATGCGCGTAGGTCCCCAGGTAGAGCCGCCCGGCGGTGAGGGCGGCCTCGAGTTGGGCGCCCCGATACCCGCGGTCGCCGAGGGCATCGACCACCGACGCGAGGTCGGCGAGGAAGTAGATGTTGACGGCGGCGTCCCCGCCCAGTGGCTGGTCCAGCGCCAGGTGCTCGGCCGCAGCCCGGGTGTCGCCGGTGTGGAGGCGTTCGAGGACGCCAGCCGCCGGGTGGTACTGGTAGGCCCCGGACGCGACACCATCGACGTCGTTGAGGATGCAATAACAGTCACAGAACTGGAGTGGCGGCCCCGCGTCATCGCGGACGTCCATGGGCACCCCGCGGGTCGCGCGGTCCAGGATCGTCGAGAGTGTCCGGAACGAGACCGGGTCACGGTCGTACGCCCGACAGGAGCCCCGGCGTTCGATGGTGTTCGCCAGTGGGCGACTCGAGGCGGTCGCGGCATCGACCGGGTCCAGGTCGAGTCGGTCGCCGTCCCCCGGGCCGCGTCGGTCCACGGGGCGGGGTCCCTGGGTCCGCCACTCGGCGGCGCTCACGCCGTCCGGCAGCGTACTCGCCTGCCAGGCCGCCGCGATCAACGGGTACGCGACGGGATCGGAGTCAAGGGGGTCCGTCGCGGGGTCGACCGGAGCGACCGTCGGTGGCGACGGTGCCGGGTCCGCACCACCGACGGGGACGAGTTCGAGTGGGGCCTCCCAGTCCGGGTCGACACCGAGCAAGGTGGCGACGGGCATGTCGGCAAATCCCGTGACTGTCGTCGCCGACCACCCCAGCGCGGTGGCGGTGGCGAGGAGGTTTGCCAGCACCGTTCCGGAGTCCCAGAACGCGTGTCGATAGGTGCGGGCCTTGTACTTCCAGGCGTTGCGCCACCACGTCGAGGTCGCGACGAACGTGACGGGGGCCACCCCGACGTGGGGATGGTCGCTGGCCTCGGCCAGCACCCCGCGGTAGTCGCCTGCTCGCAGCTGTTCGAGGGCGTCGGCCTGCGGGTCGTAGTGGTAGACACCGCTATCGAGGTCCTCGCCCGGGCCACACACGGGGTAGAGGTCGATGTGGTACAGGGCCCCGGTACAGGAGGCCGCCCGGAAGGCGATCTCCCGACCTCCGCGCTGGATCGTCTTCGTGATCCCGGCCGCGTGGTAACACAACGACAGGAGGGTGTCACGGTCGAGTCCGGTGCTGCCCTCAGATGTCGAACCGGTGATGGCCTCGAGTGCCGGCATCGATGGGTCATGGCGCTGTCCGACGGGACCGACCTGCGGGAGGTCGGTGTACTGTTTGTCGGGCCGGGGCTTGTTCTCGAAATCGAGGCCACCGCCACCCCGAACACTCTCTGGGGTGTGTTTGGTGCGGTCGTGATAGGTAATTGCGGAGACGCCCTCGGCCATGGACGGTGTTCGACGCCCCGCCTGAAGAAAGGACGACCCCGACCACCGGGGCAACGACCCGACCCCGAGGGGCCTGCCCGTTCAGCCCACGCGTGCAGCATCGGTGAGATAGAATCCGGAAGTGCCACAGGACATCGAGGTCCCGTCCCGGGGTTGGCACATGGGGACCGCCATCGGGAGCAACTACGACGGGGTACCGAGCCACCGGCCACACGGTCAGCCGGGTGCGAAGCCCCTATCCGCAGCCACGAAGTACGGGATGCCGTGTCCGTTCCCCCGTCGACCCCACACCGGTTCGAGGTGGGGTCCCGCCCCGACGTCGGCGTCGCCGACCCGACACCCGTCGTCGCAGCCGGGCGCTTCGACCACACCGCCCGGGACGTCGAGGGGTCGTTTGCCCACGCCGTCTACGCCCTCGCTCGCGACGACAGCGACCAGGCCAGGGCCTTCGGCGCGTTGCTCCGGCACTGCCTCGAGGACCGAGTCGAGCTCCCGTCCTACGATCGGGTCGTCCTCGTCCCCAGCCACGACGGCGGCACCACCGCAGCCATGGAGACGGTCGCAACGGAACTCGGACCGCCCTACGACCAGGCAATCGAACGGACCCACGCGGTCACGGCGAACAAGACCATCGAGGACGACGACCGGCGATGGGCGAACGTCGCCGGGTCCCTCGCGGTGGCAGCCGACGTCACCGACGAGCGCGTCATCGTCGCCGACGACATCCTCGGGTCGGGCGCGTCACTGGCGACCGCCGCCGCCACGCTCCGGGCCGCCGGCGCCACCCGGGTCCACGGCGCGGTCCTCGGGGTCCGGGTGCCGACCCCCTTCGAGCTCACACCGCTCGAGGCAGAGGAGTGGCAGCGAACAAGTTAAACCCGTCCGGTGGGTACGGGGACCCGAGAAGTCGTGTCGACCGATGAGCCCGAGCCCGTCGACGGGCCAAGACTCTCCGAACGCGTCGCCCAAGCGTGCATCGTCGTCTCCGGGATCGCCGTCCTGGTGACACTGGTCGGGTTGGCCGCGATCGCGGCGAACCTCTACCCGTACGGCCGCATGTTGCTCACCGGCGGCATCGGCGCCGCGACCGCCTCCCTCGTCGTGGTCGCGGCGGCCAGCGCGTGGAACAAGGACCTCCGCACCGTCGACTCCGAGGACGACGACGACCGCCCGCAATCGTTCTGACCCGGCGCCGCGCGCCCGATCCCCGACAATCCGGTTCTCCATAGACACGGTGAGCGACCGCGATAAAATCTCTCGCCGGCGCTCAATACGTCGTGAAACGAGTGGTAGGCACTGCCATCTCGCGTGAAGTGACCTGAATTAGGGGGAACGGTCGACCGGGTATAAGGTCCTCTCAGCCCTACCGATACTCAGGTGAGATCCCGTGTCCAACACCACCGCCCACGACGCCTCGGAGAAACCCCAGCGCCCCATCGGGAGCTGGTGGCGAGAGACCCTGCACCGACCGGTCCAGACGGTGAGTTTCTGGGCTGCCGTCGGGCTCCCGGTCCTCTATGTCCCCCTGTTGTTGGCGTCGCCGGTCACCGCCGGGGACGAACGGGTGGTCGCGGCCCTGGTCACGTTACACGCCATGGCCCTGTTGCTCGGTCACTCCTACGACCCCAACTGACGCCGCCTCCCCAGGACACGGGGACTCATGTGGTCACTCTCGCCCCCGCAACAACGCGTAGATTCGTGGCCACTCCGCGCTGATCGCCTCCCGTTTCACCAACGCGAACCCGATCACAACCAACACGAAGCCCACGATTGTGTTGATCGAGACCGTCTCGCCGAGTAGCAGCCACCCGACCACGGCCGCGAATACCGGCGCGACATAGGACACGAGGTTGATCTCGATCGGGCCCAGCTCCGCGAGCAACCGGAAGTACACCAGGAACCCGAGCGCACTCGCGACGACGGCGAGGTACCCCAAGGCGAGGATGCCTTCGACCGTCCAGGTGATCGCCGCCAGAGACTCGGACGGCCGGAGCACCGCCACCGCATGGAGGAGTACCGCGCCGCCGATCATCGACCAGGCCTCCATCGTCTCGATCGGGAGGTCGGCGTCCAACCGGCGGGTCAACACGCTGCCCAACGCGAACGCCGCGGCCGCCCCGAACACCTCGAACTTCGCGACGACGCCACCCGCCAAC
This sequence comes from Halobacteriaceae archaeon, assembly GCA_042216925.1. GTDB lineage: Archaea > Halobacteriota > Halobacteria > Halobacteriales > Halobacteriaceae > JBDGTJ01. Next base: position 2,920 of record JBDGTJ010000039.1, on the reverse strand, counting down.
AACGCCCCCGGTTCGGGGTCGGCGAGGACCACCACCCCCGCCAACCCGAGGGCCAACCCGACGAGGCCCGTGACCGCCAACCGTTCCCCGGGGAGGAAGAGCCGCGCCCACGCCGTCGTCAACACGGGGCTCAAACTCACGATGACGGCCGCCGCGGCACTCGTGACCGCCGGATCGGTCTCGCCGACGAACAACAACGCGTGATAGGCCGCGATCAACAGGGTCGCCCCGACCACGATGGTCGCCCACGATCGCCAGCCACGCGGTCGCAGATCCGTGACGGAGGCAGCATACCCCAGCATCAACACCCCCGCGATGTCGTAGCGCAGCGCAGCGAACAACACGGGGGGAAACACCGTCAACCCCGCCTTGATCGCGACGAAGGCGGTCCCCCACACCGCGGCCAACGCAATGAACAACCCGACCGTCCGGTAGCGCACGCCCCTCGTTTCACCCCGGGACGGTTGACGGTTTCGCCCCCGCGGCGACGGTGCTTTTATGTCTGGACCACCGTAGAACCGGTATGGCCCCCGTCGGCCCGCGTCGCTTGCGGGACCTCTTCGATGACTCGCCGACCCCACACATCGCCCACCCGCCGTCGACCCACCGCCGGTCCTACTACGTGGCGACCGATGGCTCGTTCTCCACGGACGGAGGCGGCCTCGGCGTCATCATCGAATCACGGGACGGCGAACGCGTCGCCCGCATCGCCCGTCCCGACGACGCCCCCGACAACAACACCGCCGAGTACCGGGCACTCCACCTGGGCCTCGACGTGTTGGCCGACCGCGTCCCCGCCGACGCCCGGGTCGGCATCCTCGTCGACCACGACGACCTCGCCGCCGACGTCAACGCCGCCGTCATCGCCGGTCGCCGCCCCGACTACGAACCAGTCAGCCCCTACGCCGTCCCCGGCGGCGCCGCCAGCCACTGGCGGGGGATCCGCGCGCGCCTCGCCGGCTTCACCTCGGTGCGGGCCGCCCGCATCGACAGTCGCGCCAACCCCGCACATCCGTTGGCCAACGCCCCCGAGGAGTTCCGCCACCTCAGCCAGGACACCGACCGGTGTCTGCTCCCGGAGGCCTCCAAGAGCGACCAGGAGGTCCCGCCACCGTCCCGCTCGGATCGGGGCGCCAGCGACTAGTCGGTCTGTGCGTCGACGACCGCGACGCCGGCGAGGTTGACGATGTCCTTGACCTCGTCACCGCGTTGGAGGACGTGGACCGGTTCGTCCATCCCCACCAGCATCGGCCCCGTGGCGTCGGCGCCGCCCAGGCGTTGGAGGAGTTTGTACCCGATGTTTCCGGCCTCGAGGTTCGGGAAGATGAGGACGTTCGCGGGTTCGTCCAACGTCGAGAACTCGTAGGTCCCGTTGAGAATCTCCTCGACGACGGCGGTGTCGGCCTGCATTTCCCCGTCGACCGGGAAGGACACCTCCTCGTCCTCCCGGAGGCGGCGTGCGGCCGCCCGCGGTTTCCGTGTCCCCTCGTTGTCGACGCTCCCGAAGTTCGAGTAGGACAGCATCGCCACGCGGGGTTCGACGTTGAACCGCCGCGCCAACCCGGCGGTGTGCTGGGCGACCTCTGCCAGCACCGCCTCGTCGGGCGACTGGTTGACGGTGGCGTCAGCGACGAAGATGACCCGATTCTTGAACGTGAGCATGTACACGCCCGCCGCGTAGTTCGCGTCCGGTGCGGTCCCGATCACCTCGAGTGGTGGACGCAACGCCGACGGATAGTGATGGGTCAACCCCGTGAGCAACGCGTCGGCGTCCCCACACTCGACCATCACGCTCCCCAGGTAGTTCGAATCCTTCCGGACGAGATCGCCCGCCTCGCTCCGCGTGATCCCCTTCCGTTTCCGCAACCGGTACAGTTCCTCGGCGTAGGCCTCGTGGCCGCCCTCGCCCGGGTCGACGACCTCGGGGTCGAACTCGAGGCCGAGCCCCTCGATCGTCCCCTCGATCGTCTGTCGGTCACCCAACAACACGGGGTCGGCGATCCCCTCCTCGGTGAGCTGGTAGGCGGCACGGATCATCTTCTCGTCGTCGCCCTCGGCCAACGCGACGCGTTTCGGATCCGATTTGGCCTTGTTGAGGACGATCCGCATCATCTCCCGGGACTTCCCGAGCCGCGCCTCGAGGCGTTCACGGTAGGCCTCGAGGTCGACGTCGTGCCGTGCGGCCCCGGACTTCATGGCCGCGTCTGCGACGGCGGGCGCGACCTCGAAGAGGACCCGTGGGTCGAGGGGTTTCGGGATGATGTACTCGGGCCCGAACTGCAGCGGCTGGTCGTCGTAGGCCTTCACGACCTCGTCGGGCACGTCCTGGCGCGCCAGATCGGCCAGTGCCTCGGCCGCGGCGACCTTCATCGCCTCGTTGATCTCCGTGGCCCGGACGTCGAGGGCGCCCCGGAAGATGAACGGGAACCCCAACACGTTGTTGACCTGGTTCGGGTAGTCCGACCGGCCCGTCGCCATGATCACCGAGTCCTCGCGGGTGGACTTCGCCGCCTCGTAGTCGATCTCGGGGTCGGGGTTGGCCATCGCGAACACGATCGGGTTCTCGGCCATCGAGGCGACCATCTCCTGGGAGACGATGCCCCCGACCGAGAGGCCGACGAACACGTCCGCCCCCGCCATCGCGTCCGCCAGGTCGCCCTCCGGGAGGTCGCGGGCGAACTCCCGTTTGTACGGGTTGAGGTCGCCGTCGGCACCGCGGGCCTCGGTGATGATGCCATCGGAGTCACACATCACGATGTTCTCCTGCTGGACGCCCAGGGAGACGTAGAACCGGGCGCTGGCGATGGCGCTTGCCCCCGCGCCACTGAACACGACCTCGAGGTCCTCGAGGGGCTTCTCGACGATGTCGGCGGCGTTGAGCAGCGCGGCGCCGCTGATGATGGCGGTGCCGTGCTGGTCG
>JBDGTJ010000036.1:0-23290 GCA_042216925.1 Halobacteriaceae archaeon | reverse complement strand
GCGCGACGGCGAACGGGACGTTGCCCATGCTGCCGACGAAGCTGATGACGGCGATCGCGACACCCATGATGGCGTTCTCGGCGCTGATTAGCGGCCCGTCGCCGCTGAGGAAGAGCGTGTTCCAGACCCACTGGGGAACGAACACGATGACGAACCCCGAGATGAGAAAGCCTGCGACGACGTCGGTCCAGATCATCGACCACTCCTTGCGGTACTGGTTCCCGATCTTATACCAGCCACCCCACGACAGGAGTTCGTCACGCCAGCCACCGCTGCTTGCAGCCTCCTGCTGGTAGGTCTCCATACACCCTGGTGAACAGAACTTCAGCGTCTCGCCGCCATCGGTCACCAGCGAGTACTCGTCTTTGCCCTCCATCCCGCAGGTCGGATCCTCAGTGATTCCGTGTTCGTCTTCGCGCTGGTTCAGTTCCTGTCGGACCTCATCGAAGAGATTCTCCGGGAGGGTGAGAAGGACGAGGAGTGCCATGACGGCGATGAGGATGACCCCGCCGAGGAGTTCGGCGACCAGAAACTCCCAACCAAGTAAGATCAAGATCATCAAGCCGAGCTCGACGATGAGGTTCGTCGACGCGAACATGAACGCGAGGACGTTCACGGTGTGTGCGCCTTTCTTGAACAGTCCCTTGCCGATGGCTACCGCACCGAAGCTACACCCACTGCTTGCAGCGCCGAACACTGTTGCCTTCGTGAGGCCACTGAGGTTCCCCTCTCCGAGGACCTTGGCCATCCGCTCTTTGGAGACGTAGACCTGGACGAGACTCGTGATGAGGAGCCCCATGATGATGGCCCAGGCCGCTGTCCAGAGGAAACCGACGCCGATGCGCAGTGCCTCGAACACCTGGGCTATGGGTTCAGCCGCCATACTGCGTGTCTAGTGGTCGGGTTCGAGTCGGTCGCGGCGCCGTTCGAACTCCGCATCGTCGAGGTCGCCCCTGGCGTACGCGGTCCGCAATTCTTCGAGGGCGGGATTACTCGACCCACCGGCCGACGTCAGGGCCCTGAGGCCGAGGTAGGCAGCACCGAGGAGGACCGCCAGGGACAGGAGTTGCATCCCCAGCCCGACCGCGAGCATCCAGCCCGAGACCCCTTCGGTCGTTCCCCACATTCCGTGATGCCAGGGCCCGTCCATCAGGGGCCCAACGCCCATCATTCCGAAGGTCATTGCGAACGCCGGGAGGACGACGACTACCCCGAGGATCGCGAGAACGGCCCAGCCAACTTGCCGGTCGGTTGATTGTTGTGTCATAGTTGTCAGTTCCGGGTCGCGACGATATTCGTCCGCTACCGTACCAGAGGGGCGCGTCGTTCAATGCAGTTGTCCTTTGGATTACAAATTATTTTGAGGGTTTGACTTTACAATCGGAGCTTTTCTTGCCCAATGCTGGGGGTTCTGGGTCACCACTCGCGTGACGGGCAGTGAGGTCATCAATCAGTCACGAGTGGTCACCTCGGATTCGAAGGCCCCCACGACACGGGGAGGTCCGGCCGACGGCAATCTCGGTATGGCGTAGACCCGGACAGCCGAGGGAGTTCGTGTGATCACTGCGACCAGTCAGGCGAGGTCGCGGGTTGGGGCGTCGCCAGAGTGGGTAGGGCGAGGCCTGATCGGGAGCGTCCGTCGGTGACCTGCGGGACGGCCCCGAGCTGGCAGCACACACAGTTACCGTTGAACCCGCGGGATTCGGGCCGGTGTCTGAATATGGGAGGAGTGGTCCGATCACGGATGGACCACGGTGGGGTCGGCGATTCGGGACATTCTCAGGTTGCGGGCTCGGTCCTGCAGCGAACCGGGCAACGGTATTGTTTGATTCCTACACGACAGTGAGGGTCGGTTACCGGGCGATGCGTCGCCAGCCCTGCATGCCGTACTGAAGGTTCTCGGCGTCGATGCCGGCCTGGGTTAGGAGTTGGGTGGCGAGGCGGCTCCGGTTGCCGGAGGCACAGACGGCCACCACGCGCTCGGTGGGGACGTCATCGAGGACGTTGGCCGGGTCCCGGGCCTGGAGTTGGTTCAGCGGGACGTTGATGGTCTCGACGTTGGGGTCCTGGATGTGGCCGCGCCGGAACTCGTGGGGTTGGCGCACGTCCACGACCGTGACCTGCTCACCGTCGTCGATCGCTTCCTTCAGGTCGGGCGGTGTCGTCGCGTGGATCTGCTGCATCCGGATTGTCGTTCCCCGCCACCCACACATTAGTATTGTGTATTAAAATCAATACTATACACGATTGTCACGGCGTGGTCGCCGGACCCGGGACTGAAGAGGGAGGACGATCAGCACGGAGCATATGCCAGAGGTTGCCATCATGGTCGAGGGCCAGCACGGCCTGGACTGGCCCCGGTGGAAGACCGTCGTCCGGGCGGTCGAAGACGCCGGGTTCGGCGGACTGTTCAGATCAGACCACTTCACCAACCCGGAGGGACCCGTCGAGGACGCCCTCGAGTTGTGGACCTCACTGACCTGGGCCGCCGACCACACCGACCGCATCGACCTCGGACCGCTCGTGACACCGATGTCCTTCCGACACCCCGTGTTCACCGCCCGCATGGGCAAGGAAGTCGACACCCTCGCGGATGGTCGGCTCGTCCTCGGGGTTGGCGCCGGCTGGCAGGAACGCGAACACGAGATGTTCGGCTTCGACCTCCTCCCGGTGTCCGAGCGCTTCGACCGGTTCGAGGAGGGTGTCACCGTCATCGACAAACTGATCCGAGCCGACCCCCCGGTCGACTTCGATGGCGAGTACTACACCCTCGAGGCCGCCGACCTCCGGCCGCGGCCCGACCGGGACGGCGGCATCTACCTCCTGGTTGGTGGGAACGGCCGGAACCGCACGTTGCCCATCGCCGCACGGTTCGCCGACGAGTGGAACGGCGTCTTCCTCACCCCGGAGGACTACGCGGACCACGTCGACCGCCTCGAGGCGTGTCTGGCAGAGGTCGGTCGCGACCGATCGGCGATGCGGCGGTCGCTGATGACCCAGGTGGTGTTCGGCCGGGACGAAGAGGAACTCGAGGTGGCCCTCGACGGCCGCGATCCCGAGGAGCTCCGAGACCACGGGGTCGTCGTCGGCACCCCGGCCATGGTGGGCGAACACCTCGACCGCCTCGACGACGCGGGCGTCGACCGGGTGATGTTGCAGTGGCTCGACGTCACCGACACCGACCGACTCGCCGCGTTAGGCGAGCTCCTCACATAGGGGTCAGGCGAGGAGGCCGGCACCGAGCCAGGCGCCCACCACCACACCGTAGATCAGGTGGAAGACCAGGAACCCCACCACCTGCCCCGGTTCGGGGTCCATATCGAGGACGATGTTCATCCAGAACACCGCTGCGCCGACGAACAACACCACGCCGTAGGCCAGCCCCCACAGGAGGCCGTCGGTCACACTGGTGACCGAGAGGACGGCGATCGCCGGGACGGCCGCGGCCAGCACGCCGCCGGCCACCGTCCCGTAGATGGCATGCAGGACCAGGCCCGGAGCCATGGCGGCATCGGGGTCGCCGTCGCCGACGTACCGGACCCAGAACAGGGCGGTCGGCGGCGGCGAGTCGTCGCCCATGGTCAGCATGAAGAGGGTCATCACGACGGTCGCGACGAATCCACCGACGAGACCGCTGACGATCGTCGTCATCTCAGGCCGACACCTCCTCGACGATCGCCGTCCCCGCGGCGACGGTGCGGTGGGTGTCGGTACCGACCAGGCGCGGGAACGGGTCGGATCCGGTGGTCCGGTGATCTGTAGCCCCGGTGTTGACCGACCGCCCGGGCATGTGCGGGTCACGACCGACCGCGGCGCGTTCCCCGTATGTGGGGGACTCGCGGACGGTCGGCCAGTGCGTACAGCCAGTGGTTCGGGAAAGTTCCAACATAGAGGAGTTACCTCCAGTAACCCAGTGTAATGGGGTAACCTTAACCGTAAGCTGAGGGGATCCTTACCCGGTTACTCCCCCGTAGTCGGGGAGCCGTAGAATGCCTCGGGGCCGTGGTCGTCCTGCCACGCGAACGCGAACAGCCGCCGGGCGGGCACCACCGAGAGGGAGCGCCCGTCGTCGCTCCTGCCCGTCGCCGGGTCCCACGTCGCCCCGTCTGCGGTCAACGTTCCGTCCTGCCACCTGAACTCGTACCCGGGATCGTGGTAGGCCTGAATCCCGACGGTGTCCGTGGCGACGACGAGGACAGCCGTCTCGCCGACGGTCGCCTGGACGATCCCGCCCTCCTCACGGACCCGCGGCAGCGGGAACCCGACGGCCCTGTCGGCACACTCCACCCCGAGGACGACGGTCTTTGGGTCGAGGTCGTCCCGGCGTTCCCAGCTCCGGTCACCCGCGGTGCCGCGGTGGGCCGCGAGGCCGAACCCCTCCGCGGCGAAGTAGGCGGTGTAGGGATCGTCGTCGTAATCGATCGGGGCAGGGTCGTCGCTGGCACTCGCCGATTCGCTCTCCCCACCCGGGGGTTGGAGGACGACACCGGCCGGGAAGGAGTCCCGGAAGGCCTGCCAGGGCAGCACCTGTGCCGGTCGGACCGTCAGGGCCGTCCCCTCGAGCGGGCCGGCGAAACAGGTGCCGGTGGACTGCTTCCACTCGCTCTCGGTCTCCCGGTCGTACATCACGAGGTCGTCGTCTGCGAGTTTGCCCGAGACGCCGAAGGACAGCACCCGGTCGTCGATCCCCCGGTCGTAGACGATCGCACTGCCACAGAGGGGACACCAGGTCACCGCGATCGGGTCCGCCCCGTCGGCGAGGGCGTCGTTGACGATCTCGTGGTGGTGGAGGTATCGGAGCGGGTAGGCTCGTGGTGGATCGGCCCTCGTGATGGTGATGACCTCGTCGGTCGGGTCGCCGTCGTAGGTGGGGCCAAAGCGGGGATCGTCGACGCTGGGGATCGCGTCCTTCGGGACGACCTGGCGGACGTTCACCAGCGACCGTTGGCACGGCCACCTCCTGAAACCCCGGGCTGCGGTATTCGTCGCCGCCAGGCCTCGTGTCCGGGGATGGCGCCACACCCGAGTGTCCGATGCATGGTAGCCCGTCACGCGGAAGGGTTATCCGTCGAGGGGCCCTCGACCTAGTCGCAATGGCGAAAGGTAAGGTTGATTTCTTCAACGACACCGGCGGTTACGGTTTCATTTCGACCGAGGACGCGGACGAGGACGTCTTCTTCCACATGGAGGACATCGGCGGCCCGGACCTCGAAGAAGGAGAGGAATTGGAATTTGAGATCGAGCAGGCGCCGAAAGGCCCCCGTGCGAAGAACGTCACGCGGCTCTAAGTAGGGTCCGCGTCCCCGGCATCCGCCGGGTATGCAGTTTCTTCGACCCCACCACTCGAGGAGTGGCGATGCCACCGCTCCAGGAGGGGGTTATGAACCAGTCCCACACCCCCGGAGCCCCCGCCAACCTGGGGGTTGACGCCGTTTGCTGGCGGTTAATCCGGCTTAATTCGGGCTGAATCGGGTGCAGAACTAACCCGGTTCAAGTGTATGGGGATGGTGGGGACGAGTGCAATGTTCCGCGAGACTGTCACACCCCTGGTGTTGGCGGCACTCGTCGTGCTCGCCGGTTGTGCCGGTGCCATGTCGGGAGCCCCAGGTGGCTCCTCCGGTGACACGGGCACGGTCAACTTCTACATCAGCGACGAGCGTAACGCCATCGACGACTTCGAGCACCTCAACGTCACCATCGACAAGGTCGGCTTCAAGCTGGTCGACGGCGAGGGCGACGACAACGAGTCCGAGGACAACGAGACGACCACGACGGAGGACACGACGACGGTCAACACGACGACCGCGACGACGGATAACGAGACGACGACCACGGCCGGGACCGAGACGACTACGACGACCGCCGCGGGGACCACGACCGCCGAGCCCGAGGAAGACGGTGAGGCCAACGAATCCGAGGAGGCCGAGGACAAAGAAGAGGCCGAGGGCTGGGTGGTCCGGGACGTCAACAACGTCACGATCGACCTGACCGAGTACCAGGGCGCGAACGCGACCCTGCTCTCGGATTTCGACGTGCCCAACGGCACGTACACGAACGTCTTCGTGTACGTCAGTGAGGTCAACGGCACCCTCACCACCGGTGAACAGGTCAACGTCAAGCTCCCGAGTCAGAAACTCAAGATCAACAAGCAGTTCACCATCGGTAACGGTGAGAGCGTCGACTTCGTCTTCGACATCAGCGTGTTCAAGGCCGGCCAAAGCGGGATGTACATCCTGAAACCGGTCGTCGGCCAGTCCGGGACCGAGGCCCCGATCGAGGCCGAAGGACGCGACGACGAATCCGGGAGCGAAAACGCTGGTCCGCCCGAGGACGCCGGCCCGGATGACGCGTCGGCACTGAACGCCTCCTTCCTGGGCAACGTCACCCCCGGGGAGACCGTGACGGTCTCCGTGACCCAGAACGGAAGCGCCGTCGCCGGCGCGCAGGTGTTCGTCGACGACCGTCGCGTCGGCCAGACCGACGCGAACGGCACCATCACCGTGAGTGTGCCAAGCGATGCCGAGGACTTCGAGGTCAAAGTCCGGTACCAAGGCGGTGAAGCCGAACTCGAAGTCGAGTTCGAATCCGAGGACAGCGAGACGGCGACCACCTCGACACCAGCCTGAGGCGGGACGTTCCACGGTTCGACGACTCCTCGTTCTTCGCCGCCCACCCACCGACTAGGACCCGTTCTCGCGGTCGGTCCCCGACCACAGCCCCGCTTCGATGGCGCCGACCAACCGGGACAGGCGACCGACGCCGAACACGCCAATGAGGATGGCGCCGATGGCGTCGAACACCAGATCGAGCATCGTGTCCTCGAGCCCGTACTGGACGAGTAACGGGGTGGCCCCCACTGCCAGGGTGACCTGCCGACCCAGGAACTCGAGGACCTCCCAGAGCACGCCGACCGCCAGCGTCGCCAACACGATGAACGCCACCGTGAACCGCGGCGGGAGATACAACGCCTCGACGTGGCGATCGACCGCCCGGGTCAGGGCATAGCCCAGGCTAGCGACCAACGCCGCGGAGAAGACGTGGGTGAGGTGATCCCACCAGTTGATCGCCTCGTAGACGCCGACCATCCCCAGCGTGTGGAAGAACAGCGCCGCCGCGATCATCGCCGTCACCCCGGCGCCGAGGTTGACGCGGGCGTCCCGTGCGAGAATCGCCGGGAGCACCGTCCCGATCAGGGCGAGCCCCGCGTTGACGACGAGTCGGGGATCGATCCGCACCAAGCCCACGAACAGCAGTGCCGCGATCCCGGCCTGTGACCCCCGCACAACTACGGTCTCGACCGTCGTCGACGCCACGCGTTCACGGAGGGACATACTGGCTGACCACCGGGTCGTGTCGCCCCGACGGGCGGTGTCCCTAAATACGGTCCGGGCCCTAGGCGAGGCCGACGATGATGGCGACCACACACGCGCTGGCCGGGGCAGCGCTCGCGGCCGCCGTCGCAGTGATCGCCCCGGAGCTCGCCCCCGTCGCGTTGGTCGCGGGCCTCGCCGGCGGTGTGTTCCCCGACCTCGACCTCTACCAGTACCACCGCCGCACCCTCCATTTCCCCTCGATCTACAGCGTCGCCGCCGCCGCGACCGTCGGCCTCGCCGTGGCCGCCCCGACCCCGGTCTCGGTCGGTGTAGCGACGTTCTTCGCTGCGGCGGCCCTCCACGCGCGGATGGACCGTTATGGTGGCGGCCTCGAGTTGCGGCCCTGGGAGAACACCTCCGATCGAGCGGTGTACGACCACGTCCGCCAGCGGTGGCGGCGACCGCTGCGGTGGGTGCGCTACGACGGCGCCCCGGAGGACCTCCTGGTCGCGACCGTGTTCGCCGTGCCGTCACTCGTCGTCTTCGACGGCCTCGCCCAGCTCGGACTGCTGGCCGTGTTGGCGGTGTCGGCCGGCTACGTCGCCGTCCGCAAACGGTTGCCCGACCTCGCGGTGGTCCTCGCCGGCTACGTCCCCGAGCCGTTCGCCCACCACGTCCCCACCCGCTACCGCAGCTGACGTCGTCCCCCATCGAAGGGTTTATCGGCCGCATCGGCCTCCCAACGGGTAGCAACCATGTCCGATAAGCCGGCCTCCATGTACCGGGAGATCAGCAAACCTCCCTATACCCGGCGAGAGTACATCACCGGCATCCCCGGGTCGAAGATCGCCCAACACGACATGGGCGACCTCCAGTCCGACCCCGAGGACTACCCGGTCCAGATCAGTCTCGTCGTCCGGGAGGAGTGTCAGCTCCGCCACGGCGCCCTCGAGGCGGCCCGCCTCAGCGCGAACCGACATCTCATCAAGGAACTCGGGGAAGGGAACTACCGGATGACCTTGCGGAAGTTCCCCCACCACGTCCTCCGGGAGAACAAACAGGCGACCGGCGCGGGCGCAGACCGGGTCTCGGACGGGATGCGCCAGTCGTTTGGCACCCCGGTCGGGACGGCGGCCCGCATCACCGCCGGCGACCGGTTGTTCACCGCGTGGTGTACCGTCGATCAGGCGCCCGTCGTCAAGGACGCGTTCCGGCGCGCGTACAACAAGGTCTCACCCCCGTGTCGCATCGCGGTCGAACGCGGCAACGAACTGTTGACCCGGCAGGACTGAGCGCGGACTGCCCGGTGCTTTTTGGTCGGTGCCATCCTCCCGGGAGCCATGCAGACCCTCGCGGTCGCGAACCGCACCGAGACCTTCGAGCGGATGCAGTCCCCGCTCGCCGACCGGGGGATCGAGGTCGTCCACGTCCCCTATCACGAACAGGTCCTCGACCTCACGGACCCGCCCTACGACGCCGACCGATTCGACGTGGGGTACGTCTACCCGGGCCGCGTGATGGAGGGCGGCGTCGTCGACGCGGTCCTGGAGGTGCCGTGGGTCAACGACCGGTCGGCGGTGCTGACCAGTCGGAACAAGGCCGAGGTCCTGGCCCGGCTCGACCGGGCGGGGCTGCCGGTGCCGGCGTCGATCCAGGTGTCGAACCCGGTCGATGAGGACGCGGTGGCCACGGCCTTCGAGACGTTCGAGGCGCCGGTCGTGGTGAAGCCGAACTCGACGACGCGGGGCGTCGGCGTCGCGAAAGCCCACGACCTCGACTCGTTGTTGGGTATCGTCGACTACCTGAATCTCGTCCACGATTACCGCGCGACCGGCGATAAGAGCTACCTCATCCAGGAGTACCTGCCCGAGGCCACCGACTACCGCGTGATGGTCCTGGACGGCGAATACGTCGGCGCCGTCGAGCGACGACTGCCAGCCGGCGAGGACCGCTGGAAGCACAACGTCCACCGCGGGGCCGAGGCCCGAGGCGTCGACCTCCCCGCGGAGTACCGGCGCCTCGCGGAACGCGTCGCCACCACGCTGGACATCCGGTTCGTCGGCGTCGACCTCCTCGCTACCGCGGACCGCGTGGTGGTCAACGAGACCAACGCCCGCCCGACGATCGACGCCGCGACGAAGTACGAACCCGACTTCTACGACCGGCTGGCCGGTGTCATCGACGCCGTCGCAACCGGTGACTAGTCCACCCCGTCAGGTGAGATCGATGTCCGCGGAGTCATCGACACGGGTAAAGGAGACCTCGAGGACGCCGTTGTTGAACGAGGCGTCGGCGGAGTGCTCGTCCACGCGGGCGGGGAGCCGGATGCGTTCGTCGTACTCCCGGCGGGGCGTCGACGCCGAGATCGTCAGCGTCTCCCCGTCGCATTTCAGGGTGAGGTCGTCCTTGGAGACGCCGGGGAGGTCTGCGACGACACGGACGCTATCCTCGGTCTCCTGGACGTCGACGTGGGTCTCGTTGCCGAACCCGGTGTCGGGGGACGTCGGCTGGCCGTCGAAGGCCTCGTTCATCATCCGCTCGATCTCGCGGAAGAAATCATCGAAAGGGTCGTCGCGGTCGTCCCGAGGCATGCACTGGGGTAAGCGGGTGCCGCGGGAAAAGCCTTCGGCACCACTCAGATGCCAAGCGCCCGGTTGGTGGTGGCGACGCTCTCGGCGGCGTCGGCGGCGTCGGTGACCGCGCGGATCGCATCGACGTTCTCGGGGACCACGTCACTCTCCTGATGGATCGCCTGGAAACAGTAGAGGTCCCGTCCCTCCACGGTCAACGACTCGCTCCACAGGGCGTTCTCCCAGAGGTCGCCCCGCGGCCGACCGCGGTCGAGGGCGTACTCCTTGAGCGCCCCGGTACCGTCGAGACCGTGGCCTTCGGGGACGAGCATGATCCGATCCTCGTCGCCGAGGACCTCACGGACGGTCTCGACGGCGGGAGCGTCCTCGAGGGTGACGTTGAGGCTGTGGACGTGCATCAGCGTCGCCGGCACCTTCAGGCCGAGGGTGTCGATGTCGACGTCGATGACGGTCTGGACGTCCGGCCCGTGGTGTGAGGGGATGTGGACCGGGTCGGGGAGGATGTCGTTGATCGGGCCGCGACTCGACTGACTCGGGTCCCCACCCCGTCGAACCAGGGTCGCCCGCGCCTTCTCGATGCCGTATCGCTCCTGTAACGGGGTCAGCAGCCGGACGAGCCCCGTCGTGTTACAGGAGACGACACGGACGTGGTCGGCGCCGACGGCGGCGTCGTAGTTGGCGCGGGCGGTGAAGCTCACGTCGGCGACGTCGGCGTCCTCGCCACCCTGGTAGATGGCGGGTGTCTCGAAGCGCTCGTACATGGCCTTGTTCTGGGCGCCGACCCCGGAGGGCGTGGCGTCGACGACGACATCGCTTGCTGCGATCAGGTCCTCGACCTCGCCGGCGAGGTCGATGCCGGCGGCCCCGAACTGGTCGACGCGGTCCGGGACGGCCGCGTAGAGGTCGTACCCGGTGTCGACGGCCTGTTCGGCCTCGAAGTTCGGCCGGGTCTTGGCGACGCCCGCGACGGTCATGTCCGGTTGGGCCCGGACGGCGTCGGCGACGCGTTTCCCGATGGTGCCGTACCCGTTGATACCGACCCGGATCTCGCTCATATGCGTAGGCCTACCTGGTCGGGGCCGCGGGAAAGTCGTTTCGAGACCGGGCACCCGGACCGACAACGCCAACTGCCTCCCCGCGCCACTCGGGGTATGTCCGAGTTGCGGACCGCCGCGGAAACGGCCGTCCACCAGTGTCTGGCCCTCGGGGCCGACGAGCACTGTGTCGTCGTCACCGACGACGACCGACTCCCGATCGGTGAGATCCTCTACGAGGTCGCCGCCGAGGTGGGGACCGCGAGTCTCCACCGGTATCCACCCGGAGAGTCCCACGGGGCAGAACCACCGGACGCGATCGCCGCCGCGATGCAGGCCGGAGACGCGTTCCTCGCGCCGACGACGAAGAGTCTCAGCCACACCCGCGCTCGGGGCGCCGCCACCGAGGCCGGTGTCCGTGGCGCCACCCTGCCCGGCATCACCGACGCCGTGTTCACGACGGGGTTGGACGCCGACTACGACGCGATCGCCGCGGCCTGCGAGGCCGTCGCCGACCAGGTCAGGGGGGCCGAGACGATCCGGGTCACCACCCCGGCCGGGACCGATCTCACCATCGAGGTCGGGGACCGAGACTGGCAACAGGACACCGGACAGATCGCCGACCCAGGCGCCTTCTCGAACCTGCCGGCCGGCGAGGTGTTCATCAGTCCCGCGTCGGCCGATGGGACCTACGTCGTCGACGGGACGATGATGCCCCACGGTCGGCTCACCGAACCGATCACCATCGAGGTCGCCGACGGCGCCGTCACCCACATCAGCGACGCCGCCATCAGCGACACCGTCGCCGAGGCCGCCGAGGAGGTCGGGGACGCCGCGTACAACCTCGCCGAACTCGGGATCGGGACCAACGTCGGCGTCACGGACCTGGTCGGGTCGGTCCTCCTCGACGAGAAGGCCGGCGGCACCGTCCACCTCGCCATCGGGGACGACGCCGGGATCGGCGGGGACACGGAGGCGCCCATCCACCTGGATGGCATCCTCCAGGAGCCGACGGTGTTCGCCGACGGAGATCAGATCACGTTGCCGACGCCGGAGTGACGGCGGGCTTTTGGGGCTGGCCCCGCTACACGCCGGTATGACTGCCGTCGAAACCCCGGACCGGGTCGCGGTCCCGTGCCCCGCCTGTTCGCCGGACCGCGACGCCGAACACGAGGTCCTCGCCGAGGGCGGCGGCTACGCGACCGTCCAGTGCCGGGACTGCCACCACGTCCACAAGACCCGGGTACCCGGTGCCGAACCTGTCGAACGAGACGTCGTCATCTCCCAGGACGGCGAGTCCGTCACCACGACCGTCGAGGCGCCACGCGCCGAGACCCTCGAACGCGGCGAGGAGTTCGTCGTCGAGACCCGCGAGGCCATCTTCGAGGTCCGGATCACGGACCTCCAGGTCGACGCCGAGACCCGACGGAACCGCGCCAGCGTCGAGGA
Organism: Halobacteriaceae archaeon; assembly: GCA_042216925.1. Taxonomy (GTDB): domain Archaea; phylum Halobacteriota; class Halobacteria; order Halobacteriales; family Halobacteriaceae; genus JBDGTJ01. The sequence goes on along the minus strand of JBDGTJ010000036.1, from coordinate 10,903 downwards.
CGTCGAGACCATCTGGACCCGTGCCGTGGACAACGTCGCGGTGCCGACGACGATCAACCCGGCCGACGGCGAGTTAGACGAGAGCCACAGCGTCAAGGTCCACGTCCCGGGGGACTACGAGTTCACCGTCGGCGACCGGGAGGAACACGGGGATGCGGCCTTCGTCGTCACCGGCATCAACCTGCGGGACGACGCGACCGGGTACGGGTTCGGGTCGCTGGACCACGACGGGGACACGGCCGTCGCCAAGGACATCGCCCGCGTCTACGGGCGGGACGACACGCCGGGCGGCTGGACGGCGTGGTGGTGAGGTGACCGACCTCGAGGCGGCCCGCGACGCGCTGGTCGACCGGTTGGCCAACCGCGGGTTCGAGGACGACGTGCTGGCGGCGCTGCGGACGGTGCCCCGGCACGCCTTCGTCCCCGCGGACCAGCGAGCGACCGCCTACGAGGACCGGCCACTCCCCATCGGGAACGGACAGACGATCAGCGCACCCCACATGGTCGCCATCATGGCCGACGAGCTCGAGGTCACCGACGGCGACCAGGTCCTCGAGATCGGGACCGGGTGTGGCTACCACGCCGCCGTCACCGCCGAACTCGTCGGTGCCGAGCAGGTGTACTCCGTCGAGGTCGACGCCGACCTCGCTGCCCGCGCCCGGGAGACCCTCGCCGAGACGGGGTACGGGGACGTCTCGGTGCGGGTGGGTGACGGCCGGGATGGCTGGCCCGCCCACGCCCCCTACGATGCGGCCTACCTCACCTGTGCGGCGCCGACAATCCCGGACGCGGTCCTCGACCAGGTCCGCGACGGCGGCACCGTCCTCGCACCGGTGGGTCGCCACCGCCAGGAACTCGTCCGCGCCACCGTCGACGGCGAGACCGTCCATCGCGAGGAGTTGGGCGGTGTGCGGTTCGTCCGCCTGCGAGGCGAGTGATCGAACGCGTGATTCAAGAGGCGGCCCGACCAAGGCCCGGCATGGACTTCGGCGTGCTCCGGGACGACATGGTCGACAGCCTGGAGCACGACACGAAGGCGGTGATCGAGACCCCGCGGATCGCAGACGCGTTGCGGACGGTGCCCCGCCACACCTTCCTCGACGAGGCCCACCGCGCCTACCTCGACAAGGCCTTCGAACACTGGGGAACCCGCGTGCTCGCGCCAAGCACCGTCGCCCGCCTCCTCGAGGCGCTGGCCCCCACACCGGGTGATGCCGTCCTCATCGTCGGTGCCGGCGTCGGGTACACGGCCGCCGCCATCGCTGAGATCGTGGGCGCCCGCCACGTCCACGCCATCGACATCCAGCGCAGCCTCGTCCTCGAGGCCCGCTCGAACCTGGCGGAGGCCGGGTACCGGGACGTCCTCGTCGACCGCCGCGATGGCGGCGACGGCCTGCCCGAGTACGCGCCCTACGACCGCATCCTCGTCGAGGCCGCCGCCGTCGACGCCCCGGCCGCTCTGCGCGCCCAGCTCGCCGAGGACGGGCGGCTGGTCTACCCCCGTGGCACCGTCGACCAGTCCCTCGTCGCCCTGACCCCGGATGGCGAACGACGGTTCGGCCCCACCAGTTTCGACCCGCTGCTCGTCGACGGGGAGCAGGCGACTGCCATCGAACGGAACCGCACGGTCAGAGAGGACCGGGAACGCGCCGAACGCGCCGCCGAGTCACGCACCGGCTGGGAGCAGGACTGGATCGACTGGGACGGTTCGCGCTGACCCGCCCCGGACCACGAGGATCGCGGTGTTCTGTTGGTCGTCGGCGTACTGGGATCCCGGCGGCGCCTTGATCGCGATCTCGAGGGTGCCCTGCATCTGGTTGGCGGCCAGGGACGGGTCGATGTCGAAGGTCACCCGCCCGTTCTGTCCGGTGGTCCCGGTCTTCACCGCTGGGATGCTGGCCGTGGCACTCTGGAGGACGACCGTCGCCCCGGCGACGGGCGCACCGTCCTGGTCGACGACGGTGATCTGGACAGACTGGGACCCGGGGGCGATCACGTCCGGCTGTGGTTTGGCGTCGAGTTCCGACACGGCGAGGCCGCCGACCCCCGAGATCATGTTCAACATCACGCTCAACGTGGCGACGCCGACGATGAACGCGATCACCAGTCTGATCGGTAAGCCCTCGATCGCCCGCTCGTCCGTCAGGAACCCCTGCATCGGCATGGGCGGTGCTTGGTCGCCTCCCGCGGGATAAACTCTCAGCCAAGCATTGACATCCGATGCCGCGGCCACCGCGTGGTGATGTACGTCCTCGGCCGCGACACCGATCAGGGACAGGTCGCCGAACTCGGGGTCCACCGCGCGACGGACGGCAGCTCGGCTGCCCCCGTCGCCGTCGACCTCGAACATCCACACGCCGCCCTCGTCGTCGGGAAGCGCGGATCGGGCAAATCACACACGTTGGCCGTCATCGCCGAGGGGATCGCGGCCGCCGACGGCGTCAGCGGCGTCGTCGTCGACCCCATGGGCGGGTTAGACACGTTGGCAGCCCTCGATGGCGTCACCGTCGAAGCCCCCGTCGTCGCCGCGGGAGCGCTCCCGCCCCGGGCCTGGTGTGGGATCCTCGACCTCGATCCCGCCGACCCGGTCGGGGCGCTGGTATGGCGGGCCGCCGGCGAGGCCGCGACGCTCGCGGAGATGCAGAGCCTCGTCGAGGACAGCACCGCCGAAGCCGCGACGCGACGCGCGGCCCGCAACCACCTCGAGGCCGCACGGTCCTGGGACGTCTTCGGCCCCAATGGCCTCACCGCCACCGACCTCATGACCGATGCGGTGACGGTCATAGACTGTTCGACGATCGCCACCCAGGCCGCGAACGCGGTGGTCCGGGCAGTCGTCGACGACCTCTACCGCACCGCCATCGAAGCCGACGGCGGCCCACTCCCGTGGGTGTTCGTCGACGAGGCCCACGCCTTCTTCGATGGCGTCGCCGGCCCCGGGATCGACCGGTTGCTCACCCGGGGTCGCCACCCCGGGGTCAGCGTGGTGTTGGCCACCCAACGACCCGCCGCCCTCCCCGGGGTCGCGATCTCCCAGGCCGACCTCCTCGTCGCCCACCGGTTGACCTCAACCGCAGACCTCGAGGCCTTAGACGCCGCCCGTCCCACCTACCTCCGGGAGTCCCTGCTGAACCGACGACCCGCCGAGACCGGCGAGGCGATCGTCGTCGATGACGCCACCGAGGTCGCGCGAGCCATCCGGGTGCGGGACCGGTCGACCCCGGACGGCGGCGCCAGTCCCTGTGCCTCGAAGCGCGCGGCCACGCCCACGGACTGAACGGCAAAGCCTATACCCGCCATTCCCCTTCCGATGGGTATGTTCGAGCCACTCCTCGCGGCCCTCGCGTGGCTCGGTCGGTTCTCCGATCCCCTGGCCTGGGTGGTCGTCGCCGCGTTCCTCCTCGGCGGGGTACTTGAGTGGCGGGCGCTGCCCGGTGCCCGCGCCGTCACCGCGGCGGCGTGGGTGGTGTTCGCCGTGTTCTGGGTGACGGTGTTCCATCACTTCGTGTTCGTCCAGAAGAGCTTCGTCGAGGGGATCGGCATCCTCCTCGCCATCCCCGGGGCCTTGTACGCCGGGCACCTCCTCTGGCGGGGTCGGGACTCGTTGTTCCTGCTCTCCCGGGCGATCGGGCTCATGGGCCTGATCTACCTGCCGTTCATCGCCATCGACCCGCTTGGCATCTGGTTGGCCGAGGTCGTCACCCGCCAGACGAACGTCCTCATGGAACTGCTCGGCCAGACCAACCCCGAGGACTATCGCATCGTCAACGGCGCCCGGTTCGACAACCCCGACGGCCGGAACACGTTCCTGTTCTACCTCCCCGAGGAGAACCACCGGATCTACTACACCATCCTCATCGCCTGCACCGGCATCGGCAGCATCTCGATCTTCGGGGGCGGCATCCTCGCCGTGAAGGCGCCGCTGCGACGGAAGGCGAAGGCGTTGGCGGTCGCGGTGCCGGTGATCTACGGGTTGAACCTCGTGCGGAACGTGTTCATCGCGTTGGCCTTCGGCCAGCAACGGATGCATTACTTCCCGGAGGTGATCATGACGCTGTTCGCGGCCGAGGACCCCTACCACGTCAGCTTCTACATCGCCGACCGCATCATCGCCCAGATCGGTGCGGTGCTTGTGTTGATCGGGTTGACGTACTTCGTCGCCCGGGAGCTGCCGGAGGTCCTGGTCTATCTCGAGGACGTCCTCTACATGCTGACGGGGACCGAATACGACCTCCAGGACGCGTTGGGCCTGGAACCGCCCGAACCCCGCGATCCTGGTCTGGACGCACCGAGTGCAGGGGACTGAACCGCATTGGGGCACCCGTTTGGAAAGCCTTAAGCCCGCAACCCGGCAACCAGCAATCGCGTGCCCGGATGGTGTAGTGGCCCATCATACGGCCCTGTCACGGCCGTGACGCGGGTTCAAATCCCGCTCCGGGCGCCTCGCGTTCTGTGTCGCTGACCATGCGTAGTGACCCGTATCCCGCGGCCGGAGGTTCATCCACGATGAACGGGCAAGCGTCCCCGAGTCGGGATTGATGGACACCAATTCGAAAGCCCGGGGGACATCACTGAAGCGACGGTCCTCCAAGCCGTGATCGCTGGCGGCGGGAGCGTCAGCGTTCCATACGGTGACAACGATCGATACGACCTCATCGTGGACGACGGCGAAGAATTGGTCCGAGTGCAGTGCAAGACCGGCTGGATCACCACGAAGGGGACACTCCGCTTCAACACACACTCCCAGACGACCCAGGATGGTCAGTACCACGAAACCACGTACGACGGTGATATCGAGGCCTTCGTCGTCAGGGACCCCGAGGACGACGAGTTGTATTGGGTCGACATCGAAGAGGCGACCAACCAGAAGATGGAGCTGCGATTCGATGCGGAAATCGATCATCCCGCGATCAATTGGGCCGCTGAGTACCGTTTTTCGGCTGCGGATCTCTGACACGGGCTGGCGAGCACCACCGTAGTCACTGCGCGCCCGAGATTGTTGGGACCCGCCAAGGTGACCGACCCGGGGACAGATCCGCGGCACTGCTACCAGCCGCTATCGGCCCGTCGGCGTCACCGTCGCTTGAGCACGATCGAGAGCCCGGAGACCAGCAGGACCGCGAGGACGTGGCCGACCACGAGGGCGGCGAGCAGGCGATGGGCCCAGAGGAATGGCACCACGAGGAGCTGGACGGCCGCGAAGCTGATGGTGTACCAGTCGGCGCGGATGGCGGACCGCCGCGCCCCCGGGGCCGTGGGCGGGTCATGGCGGAGGGTCCGCCAGAGGCCGGTGATGCTCGCCCACCAGCCGATACCGATGCGGTAGGTGAGGTCCCAGGCGACGACCAGGGTGAAGAACACGACCGGTGCTGGGGCGGGGCCGTCGAAGACGGTCTCGAGGACGGTGGGGTCGGGGCCACGAGTGTCGACGATGAGGTAGGTGAGAAAGCCGATGTAGGCGACCAACCCCATGAGGACGTCGACACTCGAGTCGAACAGCAGGCGGCGAGCGGCGGGTGGGAGGGCCGCGGTGTGGAGTTCGGCCCGGAGGCCGAGGATCAGGCTGCTGCCGATGGCGGCGATGGCGATGGCGACGGTGGCGAACGGCAGCGCACTCCAGAGGCCGTAGTAGGTCGCCAAGAGGACCGCCACGGTTTCGAACCCGAGGAACTGGACCAGGAGGGCGTGACCGGGCCGCAGCGACACGCCGGGGAGCAATCCGATGAGGCTCACGTACGCCCACCCACCATCGGGTCTCGATCGGTTGGAGTCCATCAGTGCGTCCCGTCGATGGCGGTCCTGACGGCGTCGTCGAACGGTGTCAGGTCCATGGGGATGATGTCACGGATGCGGTCGTCGGTGACGACGACGGGGTTTTTCAGGCCGTAGATCAGCGGGTGGGCGACCTGTTTGGGGACGTCGGTGACGAGGTCGACCCAGTACACCGAGAGTTCGGGGGATAAGACCGGGACGGGGATGATGACCGGGTGCTTGCCGAGGGCGTGGGCGGTGCGGCGCAGCATCGCCTCGTAGGTCAGGACCTCCGGCCCGCCGATCTCGTAGGTCTCCCCGGCCGTCTCGGGGTGGTCGAGGACGCCGACGAGGTAGGCGACGATGTCGTCGATGGCGATGGGTTGACACCGGGTGCGCACCCAGCGCGGGGTGATCATGACGGGGAGTCGGGTCGCGAGCTGTTCGACCATGCGGAAGCTGGTGCTGCCGTCGCCGATGATGATCGCGGCCCGCAGCGTCGTCACCGCGTAGTCGCCGTCGGCCAGTACGGCCTCGACCGCTCGGCGGGACTGGAGGTGTTCGGAGAGGTCGTCGCCGGTCTCGCCGAGGCCGCCGAGGTAGATGACGCGGTCGACGCCGGCGTCGCTGGCGGCGCGAGCGAAGTTTGTGGCTGCGATACGGTCCTGTTCGGCGAATCCCGGGCCGGACTGGAGGGAGTGGACGAGGTAGTAGGCGACGTCGATGCCGTCCACCGCCGTGGCGAGGGAGTCGGGGTCGAGGACGTCGGCCTCGACGACCGTGGCGTCACCAGGGGGGTCGTAGGTGGTGGCGTCCCGGGTCATCGCGGTGACGGCATGGCCCGCGTCCAACAACGCGGGGACCAGTGCCCGGCCGACGAAGCCGGTGGCGCCGGTAACGAGAACGTTCATTCATACTGGTTCAATGCCCAGCATCTTGACAGCTTCGGCACGCCTGGTCCGCGATCGGGGCCTGTTCAACCGATCGGCCAGGCGATCGAGAGCGTGGCGTACAGGGTGGTCGTGATGATGGCAGCGAACAGCAGGTCGAGGACGACGCCGGCGCGGAGCATGTGGTCGCGGTCGACGGCGCCGGTGCCGTAGACGATGGCGTTCGGTGGGGTGGCGACGGGGATGGCGAACCCGAAGCTGGCGGCGAGGCCGACGACGACCGCCAGGAACGTGGCGGCGACGGTCTCGCCGACGCCGAGTGCGAGCGCGTATGCGGGGCCGATGGTGACGACGACGGGGACGAAGACGGCGGCGACGGCGGTGTTGGAGGCGAGTTCGCTGAGGAGGATGGTGAACACGGTCAACGCCAGGATCAGCGGGACGATCGGCAGGGTCGCGGCGAGGGTCTCGACGTGGCCGCCGAGCCAGGCCATGGCGTCGGTGGCGGCCAGTGCATCGGCGAGACTGATGCCGCCCCCAAGCAGGAGGAGGGTGTCGTAGTCGATGTCGGCGAGGTCCTCCCAGTCTGCGGCGTCGGTCGCGACCAGTGTGGGGATGGCCAAGAGGCCGACGACGACGTAGTACAACACGCCCTGGTAGGGACCGGGGCCGAAGAGTGAGGCGCCGGCACCGCCGAACAGGGTGGTGTACAGCCGCGGGGGAAGGATCCCGTCGAGGAAGTAACCGAGGCCGCCGGCCAGCCAAAGCAGGGCGGTCCCTGCGACGATGAGGACGGTGCGGCGGCCCCTGGCTCCCAGCGGCGGGAGGTCGGCCAGGGCCTGGCGGGCGTGGTCCCGTGCAGGTTCGACGTCGGTGTCCGTGACGGGGAAGATCACGCGGACCAGGAGGTACCATGCCAGGGGTGTGCCGATGACGGCGACGGGGAGGCCGACGGCGAGCCAGGTGAGAAAGGACACCTGGATACCCAGGGATTCGCGGAGGGTGGCGGCGACGATGGCGTTGGGCGGGGTGCCGATGAGGGTGGCGACGCCGCCGATGCTGGCGGCGTAGGCGGTGCCCAACAGCATCGTGATCTCGAGGTTGGGCGGGTCCTCGGCGACCTCGTGGTTGGTGACCTCGGCGGCGAGGCTCATGGCGACGGGCGCCATCATCGCGGCGGTGGCGGTGTTGGAGACGATCGTCGAGAGGGCGGCGGTCGCGTCCATGACGGCAAGCACCAGGCCGGCGGGGCTGGTGCCCAACCGGACGAGCAACCGGTAGGCGATGCGTCGGTCGATGTCGTGGGCCTGGAGGGCTTCGGCGAGGACGAACCCGGCCAGCAACAGGAAGATCACGGGGTCGGCGAACCCGACGAGTGCGGGGGTCAACTCGCCGTAGACGCCAAGCACCGTCAACAGGAGGGGACACACAGGGCGGTGACGGCGAGGGGGAGCGCCCCGGTGACCCAGAGGATGGCGGCGAAGACGCCGGTGGCGACGGCGCGTTGCCCCGCCGCCGACAACCCGGGGATGGAGGCGGCCGTGACCGCGGTGGTGGCCAGGACCGCCACCGCGAGGACGGCGAGGTGGGTCCGACGGTTCATCCGCCGGGCCTCGGGAGATGCATGCCGGTGGCGGCGGTCGGGACGCCATTAGTTCTTGGCTCCTCTCCCGCTGTGTGGCGCGGACACGCGGGAAAAAGAAGGCTTAACTACGTCCACTCGTAATGGGTCTGTAGTATCTCGTGACAAGCAGATTCTCCCCCAGGCAGGGCCATCCATGGTAGACGTCAGTGACCACGAACTCGTCCCGGAGCACCGGGTCCTCGACGAGGAGGCCGTCGAGGCGGTGCTCGACGAGTACGACATCGAACGCACCGAACTGCCGAAGATCCAGCGTCGCGACCCCGCGTTGCCCGACGAGGCGGCGGTCGGGGACGTCATCGAGATCACGCGGGCGTCTCGAACCACCGAGGAAGCGACGGTTTACCGACTGGTCATCGAATAATATGGAACAACAACGCAAACGGAACCTCTCACGTGCCTACTTCTCGAAGGAGCGACTGGCCGAGCATCACTACCGCTCGTTCAACGCGTTCCTCGACCGGGGCATGCAGGAGGTCGTCGACGAGAAGGGTACCATCGAGACGGACATCGGGGACAAAGAGGAGGAGGAACCCGTCTTCGTGGAATTGGGTGACGTCCGCGTCGTCACCCCGCGGGTCCGCGAGGCCGACGGCAGCGAGGAGCTGCTCTACCCCCAGGAGGCGCGGTTGCGGAATATCACCTACGCCGCACCCGTGTTCATGGAGATGCAGATCGTCCGGGGCGGCGAGGAGACCGAACGCGAGGTCCTGGACACCACGGAGACGAAAGTCGGCCGGATGCCGATCATGGTCGGCTCGGAGAAGTGCAACATCGCCGGGTTCAACGAGACCGATCTCATCGAGATCGGCGAGGACCCGGAGGACCCGGGCGGGTACTTCATCGTCAACGGCTCCGAGCGCGTGTTGATGACCAGCGAGGACCTCGCACCCAACAAGATCCTCGCTGAGTACGACAGCAAGTACGGCGACGAGATCCAGGTCGCGAAGACCTTCTCCCAGCGCCGCGGCTACCGGGCACTGGTCCTGGTCGAGCGGGGGCGTGACGGGTTGCTGGAGGTGTCGTTCCCCTCGGTCTCCGGCAGCATCAACTTCACCACGTTGGTCCGGGCACTCGGCCTCGAGTCCGACGAGGAGATCGTCCACCGCGTCTCCGACGACCCGGAGATCGTGAAGTTCATGCTCGAGAACTTAGAGGAGGCCGAGGTCCAGACCGAGGAGGAGGCCATCGAGACGCTGGGCCAACGCGTCGCCTCCGGCCAGGGCAAGAACTACCAGTTGAAACGCGCGAACTACGTCATCGACCGGTACCTGCTCCCCCACCTCCACGAGGAGGGCATCGACGAGGAGGAGGTCCGGATCAACAAGGCCTTCTACCTGTGTCGGATGGCCGAGGCCTGCTTCGAGTTGGCGTTGGGGCGCCGGGACGCCGACGACAAGGACCACTACGCCAACAAGCGGTTGAAGGTCAGTGGCGACCTGATGAAAGACCTGTTCCGCACGGCGTTGAACAAGCTCGCCCGCGACGTCAAGTACCAGCTCGAACGGGCGAACATGCGCAACCGGAAGCTCACGGTCAACACCGTCGTCCGGTCGGACGTCCTCACCGAACGACTCGAACACCCGATCGCGACCGGGAACTGGGTCGGGGGTCGGTCAGGGGTGTCCCAGCTCGTCGACCGCACCGACCACATGGGCGTCCTCTCGCACCTGCGGCGGTTGCGCAGTCCGCTCTCGCGGTCCCAACCCCACTTCGAGGCGCGGGACCTCCACGCCACCCAGTGGGGCCGGATCTGCCCATCCGAGACACCGGAGGGCCCGAACTGTGGGTTGGTGAAGAACTTCGCCCAGGCCATGGAGCTCAGCCAGAACGTCGAGAACGAACCCGAGTTGAAGGGGACACTCGTCAGGGACATGGGCGTCGAACCGCTCCAGGAGATCACCACCCCGAACGCGGAGTCTGCAGACGACTAACATGAGTCAACAACGAGAGGCGAAGGTGTACGTCAACGGGAGCCTCATCGGCACCCACGACGACCCCTACGAACTGGCAGCACAGGTCCGGTCGGCACGACGCGAGGGACACGTCTCCGAGATGGTCAACGTCTCGGTGAAAGACCGCACCCGGGAGGTCATCATCAACGCCGACTCCGGGCGGGCCCGTCGCCCGTTGCTCGTCGTCGAGGACGGCGAACCGAAGATCCAGGCCGACGGCGCCGAGGTCCTCCTCGACGCCGTCGTCTCGGGCGAGGACGACTTCGAGGCGTTGGTCGATCAGGGCTACGTCGAGTTCATCGACGCCGAGGAAGAGGAGGACGTCCTCGTCGCCGTCGACGAAGAGGAAATCACCCCCGAACACACCCACCTCGAGATCGACCCGCAACTGATCTTCGGGATCGGTGCCGGGATGATCCCCTACCCCGAGCACAACGCCAGTCCCCGCATCACCATGGGCGCCGGGATGATGAAACAGTCCCTGGGCCTGCCGGCGGCGAACTACCGGATCCGCCCGGACACCCGCCAACACCTCCTGCACTACCCGCAGGCCGCGATGGTCAACACCCAGACCACCGAACAGATCGGGTACGACGACCGGCCCGCCGGCCAGAACTTCGTCGTCGCGGTCATGAGCTACGAGGGGTTCAACATCGAGGACGCCC
>JBDGTJ010000050.1:0-24199 GCA_042216925.1 Halobacteriaceae archaeon | reverse complement strand
GAACGCGGTCGAGATAGTCTCCGATCACCACAGCGAGGTCGGGCGTGAGTGCGACCGGGCGTTCCCCCCGGGCGCCGTTCTTGAGCGTGGTGCCTTGGTCGGGACGGTGTCGAAGCATTACCCGCTGTTCGTCGAGGTCCACATCCTCGGTGTCGATGGATCGGGCTGCACCGATGCGCATTCCCGTCTCCCAAAGCACCCCAAACAGGACGTGGTCCAGTGACGCATAGTGGAACGTCGAGAGATACTCCAGAATCTCCTGAGCGGCGTCTGCAGCGAGTGTGTCGTCTGACTGTTCGTCCTCGGGCGTGACCCGGGGCACCATCACCTTATCATAGAGGGTCTCGGGCACCGCTTCGATGGACGCACACCACTGCAGGAACACGCGCAGCGTGCTCATGTGGTTGTTCAGCGTGAGGAGGTTGATGTCGCCGACCTCCTTGCGCCAGAGCCGGATCTCCTGGAGGTTTCGACCGGTCAACTCGTTTAGATTGTCCACGTCATTTTCTTCGCACCATTCGACGAGTTTGTCGGTGTGGTAGCGGTGGTTCCGGACCGTCGCCTCGGCACATTCGGTCGACTTCTGTTCTAAGTACAGTTCTTGAGCCGTGCGTGGATCGATCGGTTCTAAATCACGTTTGTCCGTGTGCATGCTTGTCACGGAACCGCGTGAGAAGCGGTGAGACGCCGGGATTCGGCGGCGAAGAGCTCGTACGTGGGTGCGGTTAGTTCCGCCCGAACCCACTGGTACCACGTACGATGTCAAACCGACCCGGCAGGGTGTGGGAGCCACCTTCTTCATATACGAATTATATTCGGAAACGGGCCCCCATCCGTGATCGCCGGGCCCCGCTCCGGACTGTGGCGCCGCTGTGGGCGGCCTCACCGGGTTGGGAGGGCGAGGCCGGTCGGCCCAGGCGCCGGATCGCCGCGAGAGAAGGATTCACCGCCACCGAGTGCGATTCCGATCGCGGTCCCCGCCCTCGACGGAACAGCCGGGTTGGTCCCGGCGTGGTGGCCGGGGATCTCCTCATCCGGCCCGGTGGGCGGGTGATAGCGTCGTCGGTCCCCGCCCCCGAGACTCGGAGTGTCTCCGCGACCGCCGCCACCGGATCCGTTTGGTACGGTATGGGGGTCGACGATCTCGTCCCGCTGACAGTGCGTGGCCGATACGGTGTAGTCTGCCCACCCCGATGGCGGTTCCTTGGCGTCGTCCCGAGGCCCACACGGTCTCTGGGGGAGTCATGGCACCGGCGACGCGGACCGGTCGACGGGTGCCCCGGTCCTGGGCCGTCGCGGGCGACGGTGGTGTGAATCGCGGTCGGTCTCGGTCCGTGGACATGTCGCTGATGGCGGTATTAGCTACTGTCCCAACCATCGCCGAGGATACAGATAGATGCGGAACCGAAGTAGGTAACGCAGTGAAAGCGACTATCGAGTCGACAGTGATGGTACAGTCTCCCGATCAGCGTCCAGCCACGGGCAGAGAGGGGGTCGCCTGATGGCGGCCGGCACCGAGAGCCTGCTGTTCGCGGTCGCGCGGGTGCTCCTCGGCGGCGTCCTCGCGGTCATGGGGTAGGCCACTTCCAGAATCTCGAGCAGATGACCGGCTACGCCGAGTTCAAGGGCCTGCCCGCCCCGACCGCGGCGGTCCTTGGGTCGGGCGCGGTCCTCGTCCTCGGCGGAACCGGTATCGTCCTCGGGGTGTACCCCCTGGTCAGTGCGGTGGCGGTCGCGGGGTTCCTCCTCGTCGCCGCGGTCACGATGCATGACTTCTGGGCCATCGACGACGCCGACCGGCAGGACGAGCGCACCCAGTTCTTCAAGAACGTGGTCATGGCCGGCGGCGCGTTGGCGATCGCCGCCCTCGCGTCCCGGGCCTGGGCCTACAGCCTCAACATCGGCCTCTAACCACGGACCGACCCAACTCCGGAGCCGACGGCGTTTACTCCTGGATGTCGAGGGCGGCGTCCGCCACGCTTGTGGCCGGGTGCTACCAGACGAGTTCGATTTCGATGCTCTGTTTGGCCTCGGTGTCCCCGGGACCCCACTCCGATTCGCCCTCGAGTTTGACCGTCACCGGCTCGCTCGGGGGCATCGACGGTGGTCCCGCCGCCCGCGAGGCTAACCGCCCCACTGGCGTCGAGCTGGTCGGCCAGGTCCCGGCGGACCGCGGCGACCTCGGCACGGGACTGTTCGGATTCGGTTTCGAATTCTCCCATACCCGATCCTCTGGTGGCCCAACGGATACGGGTGTGGCCCATTCCCACCCCGCGGGAACCACGGCGTCGGTCACGCCACGCTGTCGGCGTCGAGCAGCGCCCGACAGGCCGCCCGCGCACTCCCCAACTCGAGGTAGGTGTCGTAGTCCGCGAGGGGCACCCATTCGAGGTCGGCGAACCGCTCGCCGTCCTCGACGGTGTACTCCGGGACCGTGCCCGTCCAGTCGGTCACCGCATAACAGTAGAACCACAGCGCCGGGTTCTCGACGCGGTGCTCGCAGAGTTCGGTCACCCCCTCGACGGTGACCCGGTTGGCGAACTCCTCGCTGACCTCCCGGTGGAGGGCCGCGATCCGATAGTCGGTGGTGCCCTGTTTGTCGCGCTGTTCGATGGAGCCGTTCGGGATGAAGGTATGGCCACCGTCCGATTCGGGGCGATGCTCGATCAGGATGTCGTCCCCGTCGGTGAACAGGAACATGACCGCCTCCTCGTACCCGTCGCGAACCGAGACCGGCATACGAACCAGTGTGTCCAGCACGCAGGGATAGCGATGGCGGTTTCCCAGCGACGAGTGCCAGTCCGCTGCTGCATCGAGGCAGGAGAAGTTGGCGGGGCCAGCAGTCGGTCCAACCCTTGGGCTCGCGGCGTCACCGTCGCCGTCCGGTCACAGGGGTGCGTCCCCTGGGATTCGGCCTGCACGCGGAGGAGGGTGTCAGCGGTAGTCGTAGTGGATCCAGTAGCTCTCGACCTTCTCGGCGTCGAACCAGTGGACCTCTTGTCCGGTCTGGACCTTGACCATCGGGGCACCGATGAACTCGGTGTTGAACCGGTGGAGCTCGGCCTCCTCGCCCGAGTCGAATCTGATCATGACTTCGCCGTACTCGTCGACCAGGGACGATAATCGGTCGTACATGGAGTCGCCACTGGCTTCGATGTCTGTTGGTTCAGTGATCGACATAGCGGCTTCACCTTGGGTGACCACCAGCATAATCGAGGCGGCGATTGTCAGTCGATGAGAACCCGGACTCGTGGCTGTCAGATCCATCTAGTCCCGGCGTCCGTCGGACTCGTGGACACCAAGTTTACCCCGGTCACGACCCAAGCCCGCCTGTGACGGTCGAGGTCTTCGCCCCCGCCAGCGTCACGACGGTGTTCGCACCACAGGATGGGGCCGGGTCGTTGGGCGTGAGTGCCGCGGTAGCCGACGGCGTCACCGCCGCCGTCGAGCCCGCAGCCACCACACAGCTCACCCTCGCGGACGATCCCGTCGAGATGGAGGCGGTGACTCATGTCCTCGATGCCCTCGGGGTGTCGGTCACCGTCGCCCTGGAGAGTGACGTCCCGATCGGGTGTGGATTCGGCGTCAGCGGCGCCGCCACCCTCGCGACCGCACTGGGTGCCGCCGCGGTCGAGGACCTCGACACCTCCAGAGCCGACCTGGTCGAGGCCGCCCACCGCGCGGAACTCGCCGCCGGCACCGGCCAAGGCGACGTCTACATCCAGGACGCGGGCGGGTTGGTCTACAACACCGGTGCCGGCCTCGAGCGACGCGAACGCGAGGACCCCCTCGCGTACTCGTCGTTCGGACCGATCGACACGGCCGCCGTCCTCGCCGAGGACACCGACCACATCGCGACCGCCGGTCGGACCGCCCTCGATGCCTTCGACCCCGACATGCCCCTAGGTGAGTGGTTCCCGACCGCCTGGCGGTTTGCCGAAGCGATCGACGTCACCACCGACCGTGTCCGGGCCACCGTCGCCGATGTCACCGACGCCGGGGGCGCGGCGACGATGGCGATGCTCGGCGAAACCGTCGTCGGCACCCCCGACACCGACGTCCTCTCGACGACGACCCACATCGATCCGACCGGCGCCCACCGCCGGTAGACGATACGTTTTTCCCCGGGTTCCCCCACCCTCCAATCATGGTCGACCCGGTGGCGGCCTGGCCGCTGGTGGTCTTCCCGCTGCTCGCGGTCGCGGTCGGCGTCGCCGTGTACCTTGATGCGACTACCCGCGGCCGGGACCGCGTGGTCGCCGCCCTGGCCGGCACCGCCATCGGCGGTGTGTTCCTCGCCGGGTCGGTCCCCTCGCTCGTCGCCCTCGCGGTCACCGACGCCCCCGCAACCCAGGGGTTCCCGACCGCGCTCCGTGTCATCCCCGGCTTCGCCGCCCTCGCGGTGTACCTGGTGCTGCGCTAGTCCCGGGTGCGGCGGTGACTGTGATACAGGACCCCGACCGTCGCCACGAAAAAGAGGGTGCCCAGGTCATAGGAGTAGGCGTACGCGGTCGTCGTCAGACTGGTCGCGGGCCCGCCGAGCACGCCGACCAACGGCGCCAGGACCGGGACGGTACAGCCGACACACGTCACCAGGCCCAACGCCCCGCCGATCGTCCCCCGTGCCAGGGTCAAGAGGTTCGCGTACACGAGATACGCAAGCGCCGCGTAGCCAACCACCTCGAAGGGTACCAGGAACAGGCGGACCCACGGACTCACCACCGCGACCAACGGCCCCCAGCCGGGCGAGTACATCTCGACGCGCCACGTGACCACCGACGCGTCGGCGAGACCGATGTTGCCCGGCACCCAGAGCACCGCGAGGAAATACAGGGTGGCGACGGCGCCGGCGATCCCCATGTGTCGGCGGTTCCCTGGGGAGGGGTCGGTCGCGGCGATCGCCCACGCCCCGACGGTGATCCACACTACTGGATAGAGGAGATACCGGACCTCCCCGGTGGGGGTGGCATCGGTGAGCCAGAAGTAGGCCATCACCGCGTACACGAGCCCGAGGAACAGCGCCACCCATGGCCTGATCGCACGCCAGTCGAGGTCGGGCCCCGTCATCCAGTCGGGGATGATGGACGCGACGCTCATACGACTATCGTGTCGACGACGACCGCCACGAGCAACGCCCCGAGGTAGGCGTTGGAGGCGTGGAAGGCCCGGATCGCTGACCGTTCCGTGCGACGCTCGAAGAGGTCGATGACGGCGACCAGGAAGACCGTGGCGACGCCGACGATCGTCACCGCGTACACCCAGCTCAACCGCGTGATAGCTCCGAGGATGACGGCTGCGAGCAGCGTCGCCCCAAGGTAGAGGAGGATGTGGCGCCGCGTCGTCGTCGCCCCGCGGACCACCGGTAGCATGGGGAAGCCGGCGGCGGCGTAGTCATCTGCGTAGGCCAACGCGAGGTTGTAGAAGTGGGCCGGCGTCCACAGGAAGATCACCGCTCCCAACACGATGGCCGGGATGCCGACGGTGTTGGTGACCGCCGCCCACCCGATCAAGGCGGGGAACGCCCCGACGGCGCCGCCGATGACGATGTTCTGGGTGGTGTTGGGCTTCAACACGACCGTGTAAATCACGCTGTAGAACAGGATCGCGAGCAGGCCCAGGCCGGCGGCCAACGCGTTCACGAACACCAGGAACACGCCGGCCGATGCCAGCGTGAGTGCGATAGCGAAGGCGATTGCGTGGGTCACGGGGATCTGTTCGTGGACGAGCGGTCGGTCGTTGGTGCGGGCCATCTCGGCGTCGACGTCCCGCTCGAGGACGTGGTTGTAGGTGCCACTCGCGCCGATGGCGAGGACGCCCCCGGCCAGGGTGGCCACCGCGGTCCCGGGGTCCAGTGCTGGGCCGGCGGCCAGGCCCATCGCCGCCAGGGCGACGAGGCAGAGCAACCACATGAGCCGTGGTTTCATCATGCCCACGTAGGCACCGACGGTATCGCGCCACGTCCACGCGGCTGTCGCCGTGGTGGCAGGCGTGGGATCGTCGTCTGTGTCGGGCGTCTCGACGAGCGGGTCGGTGTCCGCGTCCGTCCGGGCTTCGAGCTGCCAGAGCAACGCCACCAACAGGGTCGAGACGATGGTCATGGCGACCACGAGGTGGCCGACCGCATAGACGTCTGGCGCGCCGGTCACAGCGAGTATCGCTCCGACCGCGACCTGGAGCGGGTACAGCACCGCCGCGACGCCGACCGCCGCCCGCACCCGTCGTGGCGTCGGGTGTCGGATTGTGGCGACGATGGCTGCAACTAACACGGTGGCGACGACGAGGGTGGCGACGCGGTGGCCCCACGCGGCGACGAGTGCTGGGTCCGTGAACGGGACGATCCAGGCGCCGTCACACGCCGGCCACGTCGCACAGGTGGCGGCGCCGTCGAGGACGGCGGTGGTCGCGCCCACGACGACGAGCAGGTAGACCCCGACGACCGCTGCGGTCAGCAGGCTGGTCACGCGGTCGGCCCCCGCCACACCGTCTCCAAGCACCCGTGTCATTGGTCAGGCTGTCCCGAAGTAGATGAACACAAAGATGGCGATCGATACCGCGGTCAGGAAGTGCCAGTACACCTCCACGGTCCGGACCATCAGGTTCCGATTCTCGCTGAAGTGGTTGCGGACGCTCGCGCGGTAGATGACGATGCCGACCATCGCCAGGCCGGCGACGAGGTGGCCGGCGTGCAACCCGGCCAGCGAGTAGTAGGTCGCGCCGTAGGGGCCGGTCGTCCATGTCAGGCCCTCGGCCATGAGGCGGGACCACTCGTAGCCGAGCACGCCGAGGAACGCGATGCCGGTGACGATGGCGCCCGCGTACCCCGTGACCAACCGTCCGCGGTCACCCTCCCGGGTGATCCCCTTGCGGCCGTAGTAGATGCTGAGACTCCCGAGTAACAGGAGCCCGGTCATCGCGGCCCCCAGCGAGAGGGTGAGGCTCGGATACCCCTCGAGTGGGAACGGGCCCCGCGTGGCGTCGAGGTAGAACCACGCCACGAAAAAGCCCATGAACACCAGGATCTCGCTGATCACGAAGAGGTACATGCCGAGTAACCCTGTCTCGTACCCGAGGACCTGGCGTTTCTGCTCGGGGATGACGCCGCGTTCGAACTCCTCGATCGTGTACTCCTTGACCCAGCCCCAGAGCCCGTACAGCTCCACGGGGACTCCGATGATCAAGAACAGCCACGAGTACGCCAGGCCGACCCCGATGAAGAACAGGCCGGCGCCCACGAACAGCGGGTACTTGCTGCCGTGTGGGAACCCATCGGCGCCCTCGCCACGTTGGACGGGTTCACCGGCCGCGTCGGCCATCAGTGCCCACCTCCGTCGTCGTGGCCGCCGCCACCGCTCGTCGTCTCGTTGCCGACGACGATGGCGTTGTCCGGGGCGGAGAAGGCGTCATCGCCGTGACCACCCATCGCTTCGACCCACGCCCGGTAGTTCTCTGGACTCATGATATAGATTGTTGCTAACATCTTCGAGTGACCTTTCCCGCAGAGTTCGGCACACCGCACCTGGTAGGTGTCGGCGGGGACGGTCACGGTGCCGTTCGCGGTCATGTACGTGAACTGCGTTTCGCCGCTGACGTGGCCGACGTAGAACCACGCGTTGTTGGTCTGTCCGGGGATCGCGTCCTTGGTGATGCCGAGTTGCTTGATCGAGAAGCTGTGGATGACGTCGGGGGACGTCGTCTGGAACTGGATGATGGTGTCGGCCGGGAGGACGACGTGTTCGCCCTGGTCGACGGGCACGCCCTCGACGTCGAACCGCCAGAACCACTGACTCGCCAACACGGACATCTCGACCTCGCGGTCGACCCCGTAGGCCTCGGCGGCCTGGGCGGGGCCGGCCTCGTCGGTCTGGGCCAGCGTCGCCGCACCGACGAAGACGGTGGTGCCGACGACGACGGTCACCGCCAGGATGAACACCATGAACTTCAACAGTCCCTGGCGGGGGACGAGGGGACTTGGCTGGTCGCGGACGCCGGCGCCGAACCGGACGACGGCGTAGACGATCAACGCGACGACGCCGCCCCCACCGATGAGGGCCGACAGCCACATCGTCTGGGCGAAGTCGGTGATCTCACCGATCGGTTGGAGGTCGACGTGGCCGGCGTGGAGTGCGCCGAGACCGAACTCGTAGACGAACAAGCCCAGTGTGAACAGGAATACGAGCCCCCACAACGCGACCTCGAGGGTGTCTGCTCGCTCGTCGGGGACCGTTCCGACGTCGTCACCGGTCGCCATCAGTCGTCACCCCCCGTGTCGGTGGCTGTGGGGCCACCGTCGGCAGCGACGTCCTCACCCGCGTCCTCGCCGGTGTCGATGCCTTTGGTGACCGCGGTCGGGGTCGGGGGCCGGTAGGGGAACCCGTCCCATTCGGGGGAGGGCATGTCCTGGTCGCGCAACAGGTCCGACCACGGGTTCTCGACGTCGCGGTCCGAGCGGAGACTCCAGAGCAGGTTGACGAAGAAGACGGCCTGTCCGATTCCGGCGAGGTAGGCGAACCCGGTCGCGAGGATGTGGCCCAACTGGAGTTGGGGTGCGTAGATGTAGGTCGCGTACCGCCGCATCATCATGGCGCCGTCGGCCCCGGGTGCGGTGCCGTCACCGAGCATGGCCATCATGAAGAACAGGCCGAACATGCCGACGATCGTCGAAAAGGCGTGGAACTTCGCGAGCCGGGTGTTGTACATCTTCCCCGTCATCTTCGGGAACCAGTAGTAGATGCCGGCGAGCAAGCCGAACAGGCCGACGGTGACGATGGTGAAGTGGAAGTGCCCGACGACGAAGTACGTCGAGTGGAACTCGAGGTCCGTCGCGGGCTGCCCGAAGAAGAAGCCGTCCATCCCGGAATAGATCAACCCGATCACGACCGAGATGGAGAACAGGACGGGTGTCGTCAGGTGGATGCGTCCCTTCCACATCGTCGCCACCATCGAGTAGATGTAGATGCCAAAGCCCAACGCGATCACCATCGAGAACACCATGAAGGCATACCGGCTCGCGGCGAGGCCGGTGGCGTACATGTGGTGGGCCCAGACACCCATCGAGGCGACCGAGACGAAGGTGAATGAAGCGATCAGTGCCTTGTACCCGTAGATCGGGCGTTCGCTGAACCGGGAGATGACCTCCGCGGCGATGCCCATGCCGGGCAGGACGAGGACGTAGACCTCAGGGTGGCCGAATGTCCACCAGATCCACTGGTAGAGCAGCGGGTCGCCGCCCATGCGGGCGTTGAAGAACGCCATGCCGAGGTTGCGTTCGAGCCAGACCATCGTCCAGGCGTCCAGCGCCCATGGCAGCGAGTAGATCGCGAGGACGTTGGTGAACATCACCGTCCAGATCCAGATGGGGAGGTCGAACCACCCCATCTCGGGTTTCCGTTCGTTGAGGATGGTGACGAAGAAGTTGATGCCGCCACCGGAGAGGCTGGCGACGATCAACACCCAGATCGACATGATGGTGAAGTCGGTGCCGGCGGTGTTCAGCATCGACCGCAGCGGCGGATACGCGAACCATCCGGCGTTGTCCGGCAGTCCAGTCAATCCAAGGAGGTTCGTGAGGAACGGGATGTACATCAACGCCAACGCCGCCGAGAATCCCCAGGCGCCAAGCGCGTTCATCCGCGGCCACGCCATCTCGTCGGCGCCGATGAACAGGGGGATCATGTAGTTGAAGAACGCGCCTTGCAGCGGGAGAATCACCAAGAAGATCATCGTCAGCCCGTGGATGGAGACGGCGGCGTTATAGCCGCCGAGACTGAGCAAGACGTTGTCCGGTGCCAGTGCGAGGTCCGTCCGGAAGGTGAGGGCGAGGAGCCCTCCGAGCCCGAACGCGACCAACGCGTGCCAGAGGTAGATGATGCCGATGACCTTGTGGTCGGTGGTGTACAGCCAGTACCGCCACCCGGATGGGCCGTGGTCGTCGTGTGATGCCTCGTGGTCGGCTGTGGCTTCGTGGCTCATCCTCTCACCTCCGTCTGATGTCGGCCGAACGGTGTCATGTCAGTGACCCCCCATCATTTCGCCGCCGCTGTGGATCATCTCCCGAAGCTCGTGGACCTGGTTGTGGAGTGCGGTCCCGTGGAACTCGTCGATGCGTTCGATGGCTTCGGTGTCGGCGGTCATGGCGGGACTCCACCCGTGGGGGTCCTGGACGGCTTCGGCGCCGTTCTCGCCCCAGAGTTCGCCGACGACAATCGCCCCCGCCATCTTGAACCCGTGGTGGTTCTGACAGTAGTACAGGTACACGCCTTCGTGCTCAAATGTGTGGGTGAACGGACCACGCCGAAGCGGGTTGCCATGACTCACTAACAGGTCGGAGATCCGTTGGTTGAACCGGTGGTCGATCCCGTGTTCGACGGACTTCTGTCCGTGTAACCCGGCGATGTACCCGGAGTCGAACTCGTGGGCGTCCGGGGGGATCAACCGGGGGAAGTACTGATTCGCCCCGAAGGCCGTCACGGTATGCGGGACGGGTTCCGAGATCCCGTCGATGTCGGCGTGTCCCCAGATCACCTTGGTCCCGGGTTCGACCCAGGCGACGTGGGGCATGAAGTGGTAGTTGTTCGTGCTATCCGGTTTGGCGACCATGTCGACCTTTACCCCCTGCATGGTCATCCCTTCCATCTCCATCGTCTGGGGTTCGGCGGGGTACTCCCCGTGGGCGGGCGCGCCCTTGAACATCTGCAACGCGTCGGTCTGTTGCATGAACCCCATCGACGGTGCGGTACTTCCTTGGACCATTGTACAGCCCGACAACGACCCGAGGCCGAAGGCACCCATTGCCCCCGCAGCCTTCAGGAACTGTCGTCGGCCTGTGGGATTGTCGCTCACGCTGTCACCTCTGACGGCTGGGTGGATACATGCAAATCCACCTCAAATAACTACGAGACCTTTCACATTACCCTCCCAATCGGAGGGTGTGTGATGAGTGACCACACCGATTGATGAGTCGTGAATATTGCCGGTGAATGCCGCCTCACTAATGGGTGAGACCACCCGACAGTACTGGATTGGAGGCCGCTTCCGTGGCGAGATGAGATCGCCTCCACTCGGTCGATGCTGCGTCAGTCCGTTGTTGGTGTCTCACCGCGGAGGTAGGCCTCCCCGTCGCTGGTCAAGCGGTACTTCCCCCGGTCGACCTTCTCGACGAGGCCGTGGTCCTCGAGGGCCGAGAGGTGGCGGTTGACCTCGCCCCGACTGTATTCGAGGTTCTCGGCGATCACAGCCGGTGTCAGCACGAGGTCCGTCGAGTCGAACAGTTCGAGGACATCGTCGTCCATGGGGGTCATCCAGTCGGCGGGGTCGCGGGCCATCCGGGGTTCCTGGAGGATGAGACTCGCCCACTCGTCGTGGCGCAGGTCGTTGTGCACCGGACTGTACAGGGCAAACACCGCGAAGAGGGCGGCCACTCCGTGGATGACGTGGACCCAGTCCGGCGCCAGGATGTTGGTTATGGGTCCGCCCAACGTGAACAGCAGGAACCCCGCGAGGAGCGCGTACACGAACCGATCGAATCCGCCATTCGATCGCTGTAGGTACAGCAGGTATCCGGCCCCGATTGCGGCTGTCACGCCCACGAGGATCTCGTAGGTCTCCATCCAGAGGAGGGCGTCTCTCACGACGGGTCGACCTCCCGGTTTCCTCCGCGGAGAACCTTCCGTTGGGCCCAGACGAGCAACCAGACGGCGACGGCGACGGCGGTGTACATCGCGGCATGGATGAAGTGCCGGAGGAACTGGGCGTCGGGGAACAGGAGGAGGAAGACGTGATAGAGGACGAAGAGGAGTTGGACCGCCGCCAGCAGGAACAAGACGCGGCCGAGCGGGGAGTATCGAAGCACCTCCCAGGAGAGCAGTGACAACAGGAACGCCGCGGTCCCGGCGACCATGGCAAACGCGATCGAGAGGATGTATACGCCATCGGTGACCATCACCGAACCTGAACGAACCACGTTGATAAGAGTAACTTGTCTATAATGCTTCCAGTTGAAGCACGAAAAGAAGGTTGGTGGTCGCCTCTTAGCCACACCAGGCGTGGTACGGGCACAAGCTTCATACGGTCCTCCATCCGTGCTCACGGCAGGCGACCATGATCCGTGAACGCAACCGCGAACTCGGCCTCGCGACGATCGGCCTCGGGCTCCTCTTGTTGCTTGGCCTCCGGGCCTGGACGAGTCCCCTCACCCGCACCGCGACCGGCGAGGGCGCCCCGGGCCTCCTGGAGTTCCTCCTGATCCCCCTCTTCTTGGCGGTCGTGGCCGTCGGCATTGGACTCGCCCTCTGGGAACCGGAACCATCCTGATCCCGATGGCCGCCATCACCGATTTTCTCGACCACGTCCGTCACCCACGGATCGCCATCGTCCTCGCCGCCGGCCTCCTCCTCGCTGCGGTGGCCGCCGTCCTCACGTTCGCATCGGTCGGTCCCCCCGCAATCGCCTTCCGGATCGGCGTCCTCGGCTACCTCCTCGTGTTGTTCGGCGGGGCGGGCTACATCGCTCTGGCCGTTGCGGCCTGGGCCGAGGACCGCTGACAGCGCCCCCGCGCCGGGCATCGAGTCCTTTTTGCGCCTGTGCCCCTGGGCCGCGGTATGGCCGAGGGCTCGAAGGATCCCCATTTCCACGGCGAGGTCACCCAAAAAGCCGTCCTCTTCAATGCCGACGGGGATGTGCTGTTGGTGCGGAGCGCCCCGGAGCACCCGTGGTCGATTCCGGGAGGTCGGATCCACGAGGGGGAACGTCCCACGGCTGGCCTGGCACGGGAGATCGCCGAGGAGACCGGGCTCACCGCCACGGTCGGTGCCCCCGTCGCGACGATGACCGACGCCTGGGTCAGCGACGACGGCGACCCCCTGTACACGGTGGTCTACTCCTGTGAGACAACCGACCGGGGCGTGACCCTGAACCAGGAACACGACGAGTACACCTGGGTCGCCCCTGACGCGGCGCGGGACCGGCTGCACCACGATGGCGTACGGCGGGCCGTCGACCGCGCGATCGCTCGTCGTGGATGAGCGCTCAGGTGCGTCCGCTCCACGTAGGTCCGGCGTCGGCCGAGAGGAGGTACCCCCCGAACCCGATCGCCCAAACGACACCGAGGTACGCGACCCAGCGTTCGAGCCCGCCGACGCCCAGTGGATTGGCCCCACCGAGGGCGACGAAGGCGAGGAGGGCGATGAGTTCGGCCACCCCGAGGACGAATGCGACCGACCGGAACGGTCCGCGGACGACCAGTGCCGTCACCAGGGCGGCGATACCGGTGCCGACGAATGCGATCATTGCAGCGAGGAAATGTGGCAGTCCCGTCTGGGCGGGGAACACGCCGACACCGATGTACCCGCCGACGGCGGTGACGGCGACCACGCCGGTGAACACCGGGTTCTCGGAGACGCGATAGAGGGCATACGCCGCCACGACCGCCAGGATCCCGGCCAGGATCATCGCCCCGTTGAACACCAGATTCGACGCCGCGGTCCCCTCGGCCGCCCCCAGTGCAGAAATGGTGTCGTGGGCCATGCTGTACCCGGGGAACAGTGCTGCCGCGGTGACGAACCCGAGCGTGAGGACCGTGCCCGCTCCCATGAACGAGAGGCCGGCGACGGTCCGGAACCGTGGAGACGCCATGGTGGCCCGACCTCCGGCCACCGGAGTCAAATACCTCGGGGAAACCTGGAGGCCCTCTGCTACTGGGTGCCTGCGGCGCTCAGACCTGCTCGGAGTCCAGGAGGGTGTGGGTGACGGTGTCGCCGGATTTGGTCCCGACGGTCAACCGGATATCGGAGACGACACTCCGGTACTCACTGGTGTGTTTCCCGTCGGTCTCGAGGCGGTACCTCTGTTCGACCAGTGGCGGATCGGCGAGTCGGTCGAGTTTTCGGTACACCGTCGACAGGGGGAGATCGACCGTGTCCGCGATTTCCCGTGCACTGAGCCCGCGCTCATCGGTGGCCGCGAGAATCTTCCGGCTCGCTGGGTCGTTCAACACATCGAGCAACGACCGCTCCGCCGCGTCGCTCGTGGCGACTCCTGACTCGGTCAGTTCCCGGAACGGCGGTAGTTCAGGAGCCATCGGATGGGATAGTGTGGACGCACCGGACCCCCAATGGGTCGTGGGGTTCGGTATCGAAGGTGTTCATCAGTTCCGGCTGCCGTCTGGGAATTGGTGGGTTACCTCGGTGTTCAGGTGGGGTGCGATCCTGCTCGGACAGTCGAGCCGAGAGGCCACGGATAAGTCCGTTCGATACCGATGCCGAACACCTACATGTCATTGTATTGAATTTGTGTCGCTGGGGTCAACCGTGCCACGTTGTCAGAACTGCGATGCCTTCGTCACCCCACAGTTCGCCCGGGTGTTCGGGGACAACCAGGACCAGGTATTCCGGTGTACCGAATGCTCGAACACCCGCGGGATTCTCACCGACGACACCGCCGACCTCGAACGCTGATCCGGGACCCCAGAACAGGACCGGTGCCATGGTTCCGGTGGCCGACGACGCACCGAGATGCACCGGACGCACGGAACCATGGCGCCAATTGCGGCGATTGGGGCGGCCACCGGACGCCTCCTGCGCCGGGCTACCCGTTGTCGCCTCTACGAGGGGGGTCGTCACCCCGAATCACCGCGGATTGAACCGCCGTCACCCCAGTGACTGTTCGGTCTCCTCGGCATCTGGTCGTCCGAGGGTGCGTCGCCCGGTCATGGACTCGATGTCGAGTGCAAGGATCGCGATCTCGATGTCCTCGATCGCCTCGTCGAACATCCGGATCGGTGCGAACCGCTGGTTGATCGCCGCGGTGTCGAACCGGTCGTGCTCCTCAACGGGGACCGACGTTATTGGACCTGACACCAGGATGCTCCAGGAGTCGATCCCCTGGGGGTCCTCGGTTGGGGATGTCCCGTAGACCACGTAGGTCGCCCGGGTCGTCGATTCCAGAAACGCCTGTTTCCGGCTGTCCACGGTCATCCCCACCCGGAAGTAGAGACTATCGCCATCGTAGAAATGGGCGAGTGGAATCGCGTAGGCCTCGCCCGCGTCGGCCAATGCCAACACCCCGGTCGCGGAGTCGGTCAACCGGTCCTCGATTCTCCGGTCGTCTAGGCCCTCGGTGTATGCGTATTCGACGTGGTCCATACCGCAGACAACACGGCGCCCGCACAAATCGGTTGGCACCCCGCTTGCGCGGTCACCGGACGATCGTCACCGGCACGGGGGACTGTCGCAGGACCCGTTCGGCGACACTCCCCATCACCAACCTGGAGACACCCGACCGCCCGTGACTTCCCATGACGCCGTGGTCGATCTCGTGGGCGTCCACGTAGTCGAGGATGGTGCGGGCGGGTCGTCCGAGTTCGGTCGCCGTCACGACCTCGACGCCCGCGGCACTCGCGCGGTCGGCAGCCGCTTCCAGGATACGGTCCCCGTGTTCGTGCATGCGGTCCGCCCACGAACTGGCCGCCCCCAACCCCTCGATCTCAGCTTCGTACATCGCCTGCATGGGGTCGAGGACGTACAACACGGTGATGTCGGCGTCCGGATGGTACTCGAGCACGCGATCGAGAGCACGGTCTGAGAGCGGAGACCCGTCGTAGGGGACGAGGATCCGTTCGGCCATACCCTGTCGTTCGCGGGCATGCCAGGAAGGTGTTTCCACCGGTGGGACTTTGGGTTGGCTCTGCGAGGGAATGACCACCATGATGGAGGCGGTGCTCGGTGACGACATCGACGCCAGCGGCCGGTATCTCGCCGAGGTCATCTACGGCGCCAACGACGGCATCGTCACCACGTTCGCCGTTGTCTCCGGGGTTGCCGACGCGGCCTTGAACCCGTCGATCGTCCTGATCCTCGGAGCGGCGAACCTGTTCGCAGACGGGTTCTCGATGGGGATGAGCAACTACCTCAGCCGCCGCTCGGCGATCGACTACCACCGCGCCCGTTCGAGGGCCGGCACCGCAGACACTCGTGAGGACGGGAAGGCACCCGGTCGGACAGCTGCGGTCACGTTCCTGGCGTTCGTCGTCGCCGGGTGGGCGCCGTTGCTCCCTACATCGCCACCATCGATCCGGTGTTCGAGTGGTCGATCGCCTTCACGGACGTGGCCTTCTTCGCGGTCGGTGCCAGTCGCAGCCTCGTCACCGACCGCCACTGGACCATAAACGGCGCCGAGATGTTCGTCGTCGGGATGCTCGCAGCGGCAGTCGCCTACGGCGTGGGCACCCTCTTCGGGGGCGTGGCCTGACCGAGGGTGTTGTCACGCCGCGGGAACGGGTGACAGACTATTTCCCCGTGGCCGGCATTGGAACGGATGACGGCTACCATGACCGAGACCATCGAACTCAGCGATGATCTCAAGGACCGCATCGAAACCCACCTCGAAGAGGACGAGACGATCGAGGAGTTCCTCGAAGAACTCGTCTCCATGTACGAGACTGAGGGCGCCTTCCTCCAGGAAGGCTACTCCGAGTAACGGCTCCTCTGGTTCACCCGGACCGGCCAGAGACCCCTTGTGGTGGCGGGTCTGCTAGATCGACGACGGGTGCGGTCGAGGCGTTCCGGCGTACACTCTCGAGTCCCTGCCGGCATTTCTGTCGACTGGCGTACCCTTCGCCGCTGTCCGCGATGATATTGCCGTTGTCGTGGACGAGGCGCCACCGCCACTCGCCGGATCGATCCTCGTAGAGTTCGAACGTTGCATTTGCCATGGGTGGTCTCCGTGGGGTCAGGGACGCGGTGGGAGTGGGATTCGAACCCACGTGGCCGCTCGGCCACCTGCGTTCCAGGCAGGCACGTTTGGCCGCTCTGTCATCCCACCACCTGTCGGTGGGTTCTCTCGTTAGGCCGACGCCTGTTCTTGCCAGCCGCCGTCGTCGACGATCTCGAAGAGCTTTCGCCAGTTCTCGTCGTCCTCGCTCTCCGGAAGCGATTCGCGCAGCTGTCGGAAATCAGAGGGAGCGCTCACCGAGTGGACGAGGTCGATGATGACGCGGGCATGGTGGGCGGCGTCCGGTCGGTCGACGCCCTCGATCTCGCTGACGCGGGTGACGAACTCCTGCCAGTCGAACCGTTGCCCGTGCTCGTGGACGGCCCCGGTCATGTACCACTTGATCTCCATCGGGAGTGAGGCGGCCAGGTCCTAGGCGTTTCCCGCCGGGAGTCGTTCACCGAGTGTCAGGAGGGTCGCACGGATTGCTCGCAGCGTCTCGCCTGTCCCCGGGAGTTCGAGGCGGTGTTGGACGGTGCCGATGAATTCGTCGACGTTCATACCACTAGTACGGTCGACCCGCACGGATATCAAACGGTAGCCGCCTTCCCAGCCACTGATAACACCGGGTCTGTGACGGGGCCTCTCACCCGATGGTGTCGGCGAACCAGTCGGCTGCAACGTCGGCGACCTCCTCGAGGGCGCCCGCAGCTTCGAAGAGGTGACCCGCCCCGGCGACCACGTGTAGCTCTTTCCGGCAGTCGAGTTCATCGTAGGCCTCGCGGTTCAACGCCAGGACCTGGGTGTCCTCGCCCCCGACGATGAACAGGGTCGGCACCGCGATCTCGTCCAGGACCGCCGTCGCCAGGTCGACCCGACCGCCACGGGAGACCACGGCCGCGACCTCGGTCGGACGGCGGGCGGCACCGCGCAACGCCGAGGCCGCCCCCGTGCTGGATCCGAAGTATCCGATGGTCAACGATTCAGTCATGGGATACGACCGTACCCAGTCGGTGACAGCTACCAGGCGATCGGTCAACAACGGGATGTCGAATCGGTTCTCCCGGACGCGGTCCTCTTCTTCTGTCAACAGGTCGAACAGCAGCGTCCCGAGACTCCGGTCGCGGAGGACATCCGCGACGTAGTTGTTCCGCGGACTCTTCCGACTGGACCCGCTGCCGTGGGCGAAGACGACGATCCCTCGAGCGTCGTCGGGGACAGCGAGCATCCCCTCGAGTTCGACGTCATCGACCGGGATGTCGAGGATCTCCTCGTCGGCGGGTGCCATACAGGAGCCTTCTCCGGCCGAGTGCATATCCTCTCGGGTGACCGACACCGATGGCGGAATCGGCAATCCACACGCAGGATTCCTCGCCGATTGAATCAATCACCAGTTCGGGTCCTCGGTCCGTCGCGCCAGACCGGAGACCGCGATGCCGATTCCGCATGGCGAGGATCGACCACGCGGGCCGCAACCGGGCAACCGGGTTGACCCGGAGGCCTGTTGTTGGTGGGCGTACTCACGAACTACGGTGGAGACGGGTATAGGTGTCAGTTGGAGTCTCATCACCTGAGAATCGGTTCACCTGTTTTTGGGGCTGGCCCGTGTATGTGTGGCCCGCATATGTCCAGTCAACGCATCCTGATGATCGTCGGTGACTTCGGGGAGGACTACGAGATCATGGTGCCCTTCCAGGCACTGCAGGCCGTCGGCCACGAGGTCCACGCCGTCTGCCCGGACAAAGACGAGGGGGAGACGGTGAAGACTGCGATCCACGACTTCCGCGGGGACCAGACCTACCTCGAGGAGCGTGGCCACGACTTCACGCTTACCCACGGCTTCGACGAGGTCGACCCCAGCGACTACGACGCGTTGGTCGTTCCCGGCGGCCGCGCCCCCGAGTATCTCCGGGGGTACGAGGCGGTCCTCGATGCCGTTCGACACTTCTTCGAGGCCGACAAACCGGTCGCGACCCTGTGTCACGGTCCCCAGATCCTGGCCGCCGCCGGCGTCCTGGATGGTTACGAGATGACGTCCTACCCAGCGGTCCGGCCCGAGGTCGAGGCCGCCGGCTGCACCTGGGTCGACGAGGTCACCACCGACCATAACCTCGTCACCGCCCAGGCCTGGCCCGACCACCCCGAGTGGATCGCCCAGTTCCTCGAGGTCCTGGACACCAGTATCGAACACGGGACGCCGGCCCCCGCCGACGACTGAGGACCCAACGAGGACGTTCTGCACCGGGCTCCACCTGACCGGCCCCGGTCGTCGACCGGGTGGACGGGGCGCACCACTTTGTGGCCCCCGGTTGAACGTCGCGTATGGGAGCTCCAACCCCGATCGTGGACGCTCAACCTGTATGGACCCCCTCGGTCAGCCACCGACCGAACCGGCGGCAACGCCGATCCGACGCGGGTGATCGGTCGTGAACCCGGCCGACCTCCGCGCCAGCATCCCAGCACTCGAGGACTGCACCTACCTCAACACCGGGGCCAGCGGCCCCAGTCCCCGCCGCGTCGTCGAGGCCGCCGAAACCACCTTAGAACACCAGGAGTACACCGCCCCGACCTCGGAGGGGATGTACACCGTGGCCTTCGACACCTACGATGAGACCCGCGAGACGATCGCGGCGTTCCTGGATGCCGACCCCGCCGAGATCGCGTTGACCCAGAGCACCACCGACGGCATCAACCGCGTGGCGTGTGCCCTCGACTGGCAGCCCGGGGACGCCATCGTGCGCACGGACCTCGAACACCCTGCCGGCATCCTTCCGTGGCAACGACTCAACCGCACCGACGACATCGAGGTCCGGGTCGTCCCCAGCGAGGCCGGCCGCCTCGACATGGACGCGTACCGCCGCGCCGTCACGGACGCCCGCCTCGTCTGTGTCAGCTCTATCACCTGGAACTACGGCACCAGCCTCCCCGTCGAGACCCTCGTCGACATCGCCCACGACGCCGGCGCCCTCGTCCTCGTCGACGCCGTCCAATCCCCCGGCCAGACCCCGGTGTCTGTCACGGACTGGGGCGCCGACATCGTCGCCGCCGCCAGTCACAAATGGCTCCTCGGTCACTGGGGTGCCGGCTACCTGTATGTCGACAACGACGTCGCCGAAACCCTCTCTCCGCGCGCGATCGGGTACCGCGGTGTCGTCACCCCCACCGACGCGGAGTACGAGTACAAACCCGGCGCTCACCGCCTCGAGATCGGGACCACCAACCCCGCACCCTACGCCGCCACGCAGGCGGCCATCGAGACCCTGGAGGCCATCGGCCTCCCGCGCATCGACGCCCACATCGAGGACCTGGCCACCCGCCTCGCCGACGGCATCCCCGACGAACGCCTGCTCAGCCCCGCCACGCCGGAGTCCGGGCTCGTCACCATCGACGTCGACGATCCGACCGCGACGGTCGACCGGCTCAAGGACGACGATATCGTCATCCGCGAACTCCCCGACCCGGACGCGGTCCGTGCCAGCGTCCACGTCTTCAATACGGCCGGGGACATCGACCGTCTCCTCACCGCCCTCGAATCGGAGTGGTGAGGACCGTTCCAACGAGCTGAGAACGCCCACCCACTATAACCACGCCCCGACCGTAGCCTCACGAGGAACACACAATGCCCATCCAAGACCTCGCCCGCGACAGCGTCGTGACGGCCAGTCCCGACACCGACGTCACCACCCTCGCCAGCCGCATGCGCGACGAGACGGTCGGCAGCGTCGTCATCACCGAGGATGATCAGCCGATCGGTATCGTCACCGACCGGGACCTCACCACCCGCGTCCTCGCCGCCGACGCCGACTCCGATGATCTGACTGCGGCCGACGTGATGACCGAGAACCTCTGTACGGTCGGATCCGACACCGGATTCTATGAGGCCGCCGAGGTCATGAGCGAGAACGGCGTCCGCAGACTCCCGGTCTGTGCAGCGGACGGCGAACTCGTCGGCATCCTCACCGCCGACGACCTCACCGAACTGCTTGCCGACGAACAACAGTACCTCGGCGCGATCATCCGTAGTCAACGACCTGCCTACTGACCACCGCACCATGTGCCAACCGCCCGGTACCCCCGGTATCGGTGGGGGCACAACCCCCGGACCGACCGATGTCATCAGACTACCGCCGCTTCCAGGACCGAACCGACGCCGGCACCCAACTCGGCACCGCCATCAGCGACCGTGACCTCGACGTGGACATCGTCCTAGCCATCCCCCGCGGTGGCCTTCCCCTCGGGCGAGCGGTCGCCGACGCACTCGAGGTCCCGTTGGACATCGCCGTAGCCAAGAAGATCGGCGCCCCCGGCAATCCCGAGTACGCGATCGGGGCCGTCGCAAGCGACGGCAGCGTCTGGCGCAACGAGGACGCGATGGCGAACACGCGTGCCGACGAGGCCTACTTCGAGCGCGAACGCCGACGCACGGCCGAGGCCGCCCAGGCAAAGGCGGATAAGTACCGTGGCGACCGCCCCGCTCCGGACCTCGCCGGCAAGACCGTCGCCCTCGTCGACGACGGCGTCGCCACCGGGTCGACCATGCGGGCCTGTATCGAGATGCTCCGGGCCGAGGACGCCGACCGCATCGTCGTCGCCATCCCCGTCGGGCCCCCGGACACGGTCGCCGCCCTCGAAGCCATCGCCGACGAGGTCGTCTGCCTGTCGACCCCAGCCAGCTTCATGGGTGTCGGCCAGTTCTACGACCGGTTCGACCAGGTCTCGGACGCAGACGCCATGACCTACCTCGACACGGGCTAACCGGGGATCGGTTACCAGTTTGCGGGAATGCCCAGCGGGTACTTGGCCACACCAGGCGTACCCTCAACCGACGGTACCGCTCCAGACGACCCACCGCCGGAACCCAGAGGCAAACCCATGGACATCGCAGATCTCGTTACCGAAGACTACGAATCACTCCCGTCGACCACCCCGGTGTCGAAACTCATCGGCATCTTCGAAGACCCCGCGATCACGGGCGTCATCGTCACCGACGCCGACGGCTACGATGGCGTCGTCACCCGCCGCCAACTGTTGACCTCCCATCACCCGCCCGACGAACACATCGGTTCGCTGGTCTGGCATGTCCCCCGCCTCGATCCTGGCGAGGATGTCAGGGACGTCGCTCGCCTGATGATCGACAGCGGCGCCCACCTCCTCCCCGTCTTCGACGGGGCGACCCTGACCGGCGTCGTGACCGTCGACGCCATCCTCGACGCCGTCAAACCCTACCTCGACGCCCTCGACGTCCACGACGCCGCCTCCACGGAACTCCAGACGGTGGCCCCCACGGACACCGTCGGCACCGCCCTCCACATCTTCCGCGACAATCACATCACCCACCTCCCTGTCATCGAAGACGATGCCGCCGTCGGCATGTTGAGCCTCTATGACGTCACCACCGTCACGGTTCGTGCTGCCCAGAAGCCCCAGGGCGGCGACGGCCCCGACGCCGGCGGTCCCGTCGGCCGCGGCGGGTTCGGCGCCCGCGAGGGCGAACGCGACCGGACCCTCGACCTCCCGGTGCGTGATCTCATGGTCTCGCCCGTCCAGACGATCACGCCTGACCGACCACTCGACGAGGCCGTCGACACCATGCTCGAGTTCGGCGGGTCATCCCTGGTCGTCACCACCGATGGCAGTCCCCACGGCATCATCACGAAAACCGACATCCTCGATGCCCTCACCTGGGAGGCCGGTGGCAACCGCGGCGTCCAGGTGTACAACATCGACCTCGTCGACGACCTCTCGTACGACGACATCGTGGCGATGGTCGACGAGTTCGACGAGATGGACCGGGACATGCGCGTCCTCGACGCCAAGATCCACTTCCACGAACACGACGAGACCCAGCGGGGCACGCCGTTGCTCCTCGTGCGAGTCCGATTGCACACCGATCGTGGCCTGTTCATCGGCACCGGTGAAGGGTACGGTGCCGCCCACGCGCTCAACGAGGCTCGCGACGTCCTCACCCGCCAGATCCGCGACCAGAAGACCTTCGGCCGCAGCAAGAAACCACGGGACGCCGAATTCTGGGAGAAGCGGTTCGGGTGGTTGCTGGAGTCGGAACCCTAGAGGTTCCCCGCCAACACCTTCGCCGCCGTGGCCACCGGATCCCACACCGGGCTGAACGGGGGCGCATACGCCAGGTCCAGATTCTGGAGCTCCGTCACCGTGAGCCCGGCATGCAATGCCGTCGCCACGGTGTCGATCCGTTTCACGCCCTCTCGACCGACGAGGCTCGCGCCCAGGAGGCGTTCGGAGTCACGGTCCGCGACGAGCGTGACTGTCAGCTCCTCGACGCCGGGATAGTAGTGAGCGCGAGTCGGCGCCGTGATCTCGACACGCGCCGGGTCGAACCCGGCCTCCCGGGCGGTTGCGTCCTCGATGATGCCGGTCCGGGCGGCACCCATCTCGAAGGCCTTGACGATGGCTGTCCCCGCAATCTCACCCACCGGGGTCGGCGATCCCGTAACGGTCTGGCCGATCGCTCGCCCCGACCGGTTGGCCGTCAACGCCAAAGGCACGTGGTCGGGCTCACCCGTCACGACGTTCGTGGCCTCCGCACAGTCGCCCGCGGCGAAGACATCCGGGGCCGAGGTCCGGCCGTATTCGTCTGTGGCGATCGCCCCCGTGGGCCCGATGTCGACCCCGGCCGATTCAGCGAGGGCGACGTTGGGCGCGGCGCCGACACCGACGATCACGAGATCGGCGGGGACCGTCTCCCCGCCCTCGAGTTCGACTCCCGACACCCGGTCCTCGCCGGTGAACCCCGCGACCGCCGTGTCGAGGTGGAGGTCGACCCCGGCGGCCTCGAGGTGGTCCTCGACGACCTCGGCGACCGCCTCGCCGAACGGGTCGAGGACGTGGGGCAGCATCTCGAACAGATGGAGTGCCAGGCCTCGTCCCGCGAGGGCTTCGGCCATCTCGATGCCGACGTATCCGCCACCGACGATGGCGGCGGTCTCCGGGGTCTCGGACGCGATGTACTCATCGAGGGCGGCCGCGTCGTCCATGCGGTGGACGGTGAACACGCCGTCACGATCCATGCCCTCGAACGGTGGTTTGACTGCGTGGGCGCCGGTCCCGATCAACAACTGGTCGTAGTCCTGTTCGAACGTCTCGTCGTCGCCCTCGACGGTCACGGTCTTGGTCGCGGGGTCGATGGCGGTGACTTCGTGGCGTACCCGCACGTCGATGTCCCGCTCGGTCCGGAACTCCTCGGGGGTGATCTGGACGAGGTCATCCAGGTCCTCGATCTCGCCTTTCACGTAGTATGGCATCCCACAGGCGGCGTAGGACACCCATTCGCCCTTCTCGAAGACGACGATGTCCCGGTCCGGGTCCGCTCGCCGGGCCTTGCTGGCGGCGCTCATGCCGGCGGCGTCACCGCCGATCACCACAAACGGAGCTACCATATCGCTGCTTGGCCCCTGCGAGGGTTATTTCTTGTCGGTTCCCACGATCCAGGAACGCCGGCCTACGAGGGGCGGTCTCGGGC
>JBDGTJ010000035.1:0-24225 GCA_042216925.1 Halobacteriaceae archaeon | reverse complement strand
CCGGCGTCCTCGTCGGCCTCGACCCCGAGAATCGATTCGAGAGAACGGATCGTCACCAGTCGTTCGGAGGCCGACTCGGCGCCCTCCACCGGCGACCCCTTCTCGAATCCCTCGAACTCGCCCCGGTACTCGCTGAGATGGACGAGATTCAGATCGTGGATCGCCTCGATGACGGTAGGCATGACGCGACGCGAGCCCGTCACCGAGACCTTGCTCATCCGTTCAGGCCTGAGCATGCACCGCCTCCCGGAACTGTTCGAGGACGTGCTCGACGGCCTCCTCGGATCGGTCGGCGGCGGTCTCGAGGAGTGCCGCCCGCTCCTCGGCCGCCTCCTCGAGGATCTCCTCCCGTTCGGCGTCGATGGTCTCCCGGGCCTCCTCGAGCCGTCGCTCTTTCAGTTGTTCGGCCTCGGCTTCGGCCTCCTCCCGGATCGTCTCGGCTTCCGCCCGCGCGTCACTCCGGATCGTCTCCGCCTCGGCTTCGGCCTCGGCGATGATCTCGTCGGCCTCCGCTTCTGCCTCCTTGATCCGCTCGAGGACCTCCTGGCTGGGCATTCCTGTCTGCGGACTCCGCCTGGGCCGCTTAAGGACATTTCGAAGTAGGGTAGCTCAGGCCTCCTCGTCCCCGTCAATGTCGGCGTCGGCGAGCGTGATGAGGTTCTCCCGACCGATCCGAAGTTTCTCGACCCGGCCCTCGTCGGCCATCGAGGACAAGAGCTGGGACACCTTCGCGTTCGACCAGTCGGTCTCCTCGACGATCGCCGCCTGTTTCATGCGGCCGTCTTCCCGTTCCAGCAGTCGTTCGACGCGTTCCTCGTCGCTGAGGAGCGTCGGATCCGCATCGTCCTCGGTGGCCCCCGTGGGTGAGGCAGCGGGCTCGTCGGTGGTGTCCGCCGGGGACGAGTCCGCGCTCTCGGGGTGGGAGTCGCCGCCGAGCGGGAGGGGTCCCCCATCGCCGAAGAAGCGATCCCGTCGGAGCCAGGCGTACACGGCGAGGCCCCCGCCGACCAACGCGATGCCGACGCCGAGAACATACCCGGCGATCAGCAGCAGATTTCCGTCACCCGGTGGCGAAACCCCGTTCGAGGGGAGGTAGACCACCGCGGGTTCGTTCTCCCCGAAGGACTGGGGTCCTTCCCACCGTAACACCCCGCCATTGACGGCGGTGGAGGGGCGGACGGTGTCGACGCTATACCCCGGGGGCGGGCGGACCACGAGGGTCTGGTCCGCCCCGAGGTCCCAGTTCCCTCCGAAGACGTCCCCCACACGGATCCCATCGCCGGTCGTCGAAGCGAAGGCGGTCCACCGGAACTCGAGAACGAGGACGCCGGTCGCGTGCCCGGGCGTCTCCGCCCCTGCCTGGGAGCGGTTCAAGATCGTGCCTGAGCGGTTGACGGCCCGGATCGACATCGTGCGGTTCGTCCGGTTCTCACCACGGGCGGCAAGCGCACGGAACGGGGCGACCGTCGGGCCGATATCGGCGCCGTCGACGTAGTCGGAGATGAGCTGGTCGAACCCCGCGGTCTCGTTGGTGGTCTCCAGGGTGTAGCGTGCCGTGACGGTCCATCGCGCGTCGCCGTCCTCCTGGACGGCGATCTCAAGGAGGACGCCTTGCTCGGACGCCTGCGCGGCCACACCCGGGACGACCCCGAGCATGCCGACCGACCAGACGAGGAGAAGGGCAACAGCAGCGAGGCGGACCCCGGGAGACCGCATACCTCCCGGTGATTCGCGCCCGTTGAAAATGCTTTCCATGCAGTGGATACGACCGCCGTCGGTGATCGGTCACGGTGTCAGCTGTCCGTTACGGAGTCCGCATCGCTTTTGTCAGCGCCCGGTATACGGAGTGACGATGGCCCGGCCGGTCCCCGTCCTCGCCCTGATCGGACTCCTCACCGTCGCCACGGCCGTGGCCGGTGGCGCCACCACCGGTCCGAGTCCGGCACCCGACGCGACGACGGCCGAGTTCGTCAACCGCACGAACACCTCCAACGTCCTTCGGTTGCCGTCGACAAACCGCTCGGGGCTCGTCGACCCGACGACCGACCTCTCGACGGCCCTGTCCGTCCAGGATCGGCGGACATCCTGGCGACTGGCAACATACTCCCTCACCGAAGCCTTCGAGGCAGCAGGCACCGATGCCCAACGGTTGGCCGTCCTCCAACGGGGTGTCGACCGCGCAGTACGGGCCGCCACCCGCTTGCGAACCCAGCAACGACATGCGTTGATCGCGTATCAAAACGGGAGCATCGACGGGGAGACGCTGCTCAACCGGCTGGCAGCGCTCCAGGCGTCCGCCAAAGCCCTCGACCAGTTCGTCGCCCGCATCGCCGCACTCAA
Source organism: Halobacteriaceae archaeon (assembly GCA_042216925.1). Lineage (GTDB taxonomy): Archaea > Halobacteriota > Halobacteria > Halobacteriales > Halobacteriaceae > JBDGTJ01. The sequence goes on along the minus strand of JBDGTJ010000035.1, from coordinate 21,885 downwards.
CCAAGGGGAAGCCATCCCGACAGATGACACGGTGAAGACCAGGGTGTTGCGGGTGCGGGCGGAGCTCGCGATGCTCAACACGCCGGTCCGCCGCCTGGTAATGACGGCGGTGCGGGGACAGACCGACGCCCCGCTCCTGTACCTCGGCGTCGGCGACACCGGAATCACGTTGTCGACCGTCCGGGAGGGAGTGTTCGTCCACGACACCGTACGCCTCGATAACTTCGCCGACGAACCCGGGACCTCGAACGCGAGCGCCGCCCTCGATCGGTGGGCGGCCCTGTACCCGAGCGTGTGGGATGACGGTCGTGTGGACTTTACGGGGTTGAGCGGCGCCTACCGCGCCGCCCTACCGTTCGAGGGTGGGGACCTCGTCAGTTACCTCGACGCGAGCACCCTTGCCGTGTACAGCGAGACCCAATCCAAGACGGTCACCGACCTCCCGCTTGGGCCACCGGTCACCTCGCAGCGAGACGAACTCGTCGTCACGGTCAACCGAACCTACCCCGGTGGCCCGTTGCGGGTGGCGTTCCACACCGCCACCGGCGACCCACTGGACGGCGTCGTGCGCGTGAACGGTCGGCGGGTCGGCACCACCGGCGCGGATGGCGTCTTGTGGACGGTCGGTCCAGCCGACCAGTTCGCGGTGACGGTCAGTTACGGCGACCGACAGATCGCCGTCGTCGTCACCCCGACCGGGGACTGACTGGCGAACGTTCAAAGGCTGGCCCGGTGCCAACGCCAGGCGTGTGTCCCGGGCGACAGTCTCGCAGTCACAGGTTCTCGGGCTGACGATCGCGGTCATCCTCGCGGCAGCGACCGGTGGACTACTGCTGGACACCATCCCCGACAGCGGCCTCGATACGGGTAGGGTGACGGTGACGGCGACAGCTGCAGCGAACGGGACCATCACCCTCGTCCACCGTGGCGGCCCGGTACTCGATGTCCGCTCGCTACGCGTGACCATCACCGTCGACGGACAGGCCCTCCGCTACCAGCCCCCGGTCCCGTTCTTCGCCGCGGACGGGTTCCGTGGCGGGCCGACCGGGCCGTTCAACACGGCGGCCGATCCCCGGTGGGCCCCCGGGGAACGGGCGAGTCTCACCGTCGCCGACACGAACAACCCGACAGTGGCCCCTGGAGCGACCGTCGTAGTGCGGTTGTACGCCGACGGTCGGTTGATCGGTGTGGCTCGGGCGTCAGTCACCGGGCGCGCGAGCTCGCGTGATGAGCGCCGCGGTCGGCCAGTGCCGGGGACCGTCGACACGGTGGGTGATGTCGGTGAACCCGGCCGATGAGAACATCCGATCGGCCTCCTCCTCGTCGTAGAACAGCATGATGGCATCCGCCACCCGCCGCAGTACGGCGTTGCTCGGGGCATTCGGCCCCACCACGAGGAGCTGGCCGCCCGGACGCAACACCCGCCGGAGTTCCGTGAGGGTCGCGACCGGGTCGGGCCAGTACTCGATCGAGCCCGAAGACCAGACCACGTCGAAACTGTCCGCTCGGTACGGTAACCGTTCGGCATCACCCACGTGGAAGGCCACGCGACCGTGTTTGCCGAGGCGGTCCCACGCCCGCTCGAGTTGATGGACACTCTGGTCGATGCCGACCACACTGTCGACGTACTCGAGCAACCCCGCAGTCGCAAACCCGGTGCCACACCCCACGTCCAGGACTCGGTCGTCGGCCGCGAGGTCCAGGGTATCGATGGCGTCGTCTCGCATCGCCTCGGTCCAGACGAACTTGTTCACCTGGTCGTAGACCGTCGAGAGGTACCGGTAGAAGATCCGGGCTCGATCCTTGTCTTCGAGGATCCCCATCAGGACTCCGTTGTCCGCGGTGTGGTTTAAGGGTCCTGTTGTCAGGTGGGGGACTTCGAAAGCATTTACCGGGCTGCCGGGGCATCTCTGAGGTATGAAGGTGCTCGTTGCGGTGAAAGAGGTGGCCGAGGTCGCAGACGACTTCGAGATCTCGGGCACCAGCATCGATGAGTCGTATCTGACCTACGACCTCAACGAGTGGGATGACTACGCCATCGAGGCCGGCGTCCAGCTCCAGGAAGCCGGGGATGACGTCGAGGTGGTGACGGTCACGATCGGGCCGGAACGGGCCGAGGAGACGATCAGGATGGCGCTGGCGAAAGGCGCCGACCGTGCGATCCGGGTCTGGGACGACACACTGGCTGAGGCCGACCTCCTCAATGTCGCCGCCAAGACCGAGATCCTGGCCGGTGTCGTCGCGGCCGAGGAACCGGACCTCGTGTTGACCGGCGTCCAGGCCAACGACGACGCCTTCGGCGCGACGGGGGTGTCGGTGGCCGACGCGGTCGGCTACCAGTGGGCGGCCGTGGTCAACGCCCTCGAACTCGAAGACGACGTCGCCCACGTCCACCGGGAGCTCGAGGGCGGTGTCGAGGAGGTCACCGAGGTCGATCTCCCCGCCGTGTTGACGATCCAGACCGGGATCAACGAACCGCGGTACGCGAGTCTGCGCGGGATCCGCCAGGCCCAGTCCAAGGAAATCGCAACGTGGGGGTTGGCCGACCTCGATCTGGACGCGGCAGCCGTCGAGAGTGACCTGACCGTGCGGGAGATGTACGAACCGGAAAGCGAGAGTGACGCCCGATACATCGAGGGGTCGCCGGCAGATCAGGCGGCCGAACTCGCCACCGTCCTCCGGGACCACGGGGTGGTCGGCGAATGAGCGACGATGTGCTGGTGGTCGCCGACCACCGTCGGGGCGAGCTCCGGGACGTGAGCCTCGAGGTGGTGACCGCGGGTCGGGAGGCAGCGGCGGCGACCGGAGGCGACCTCCACGCCGCGGTGATCAGCGGGGCCGTCGAGGAGTTCGCCGAGGAACTGAACCGGGACGGCGTCGACGTTATCCACACCGTGGCGACCGGCGAGGAGTTCAACCACGATGTCTACTCGCAGGCGGTGACCCAGCTCCACGACGCGATCGACCCCCGCATCGTCGTGGTCCCGAACAGCGTCAACGGACTGGATTACGCGCCCGCCGTCGCGAACCGCCTCGATCTGCCCTTGGTCACCGATGCCGTCGGGTTCACCGTCGATGGGACCGTGGAGGCGCGGCGGGAGATGTACGGGTCGAAAGTCGAGACGGTCGTCGACGTCGACGCGACCGACCTCGTGGTGACGATCCGCGGCGGGGAGTGGCCGGCCGCCGAGGGCGTCGGCGACGCCGAGGTCACGGCCACGGAGTTCACCGTCGACGAGGACCGCGTCGGTTCGCGAGTCACCGGGTTCGAGGAGGTCGCCGGCGGCGACGTCGACATCGCCGACGCGGACTTCCTCATCTCGATCGGTCGCGGGATCGGGGAGGAGGACAACCTCGAGCTCATCGAGGAGCTCGTCGAGGCCACGGGCGCCACCCTCTCGGCCTCCCGTCCGATCGTCGACAACGGGTGGTTACCGAAAAACCGGCAGGTCGGCCAGTCCGGGAAACAGGTCACCCCGGACGTCTACCTTGCGATCGGCATCAGCGGCGCGGTCCAGCACGTCGCCGGGATGAAAGGCGCCGACACCATCATCGCGATCAACACCGACCCGAACGCCCCGATCTTCGACATCGCGGACATCGGCATCGTGGGCGACCTCTTCGAGGTCGTACCCCCACTCATCGAACAATTCGAGTGAACGCCTCGAGGCCGTTCCCAAACCCACGTTAATCCGGATTAACCGACTTGAATCCCGGTGCAGGGCGTGGGTTGTTCAAGTACATGGCAGTGATTTCCCCGGGTGCAGTGATCGATCATGAACGCACTCAAGATCGCCGCGATCGGGATGGCAGTCTTAATCGTCAGCGTTGGCGCGGTGGCCGCCGCGCCCGGGAACGCCCCATCGGGCACACCGGCTGACGACCAGGCGGACAGTCAGACGAACACGACCGCGTCCGGCGACCACGGCGCCACGGTCGGTGAGCGAGGTCCGCCGAGCAGTCTCCCGGCGCCAGTCCCGGACTTCGTCGGTGAGATCCACGACGCGATCGGTGGCTTCATCGACGGTACCGTCGAGGCCCTCGGCGAGATGGTGAGCGGTTTCGCCGGTGGCGACCACGCACAGAACGAGGACCCGGCGACGAACACGACGACCACCGCCGCGTAATCCCCGTTGTTTCGCCGTCCGCGCGAACGCCACAGTTTTCTGGAGTGCCGTCGTTTGGTCGGTGAATGGAATACGCGGCCCGGTACCGGGAGGAAATCAATCGGCGCCTCGTCAAGGTCCTCGAAGCAACCGCCCCGGATGAGCTCGTCGACCGCATGGAACACGTCGCCCTCGCCGGCGGGAAACGAGTTCGACCCACCTTGACCCTGCTCGTGTGTGAGGCGTTGGGCGGTGACAGTGAGGCGGCACTTGACTTCGCCGTCGGCATCGAACTCGTGCACAACGCCTCCCTCGTCGTCGACGACATCATCGACCGATCCGCGATCCGTCGCGGTGACGACGCCGCCTGGGCGGCCTACGACCACGGGCAGGCGATCGTCGCCAGCGACGGGCTGCTCGGCGAGGCGTTTGCCCTGTTCGCCAGCGACCCACGCGCCACGGAGGTCGTCGCCGACGCCATGGTCGAGCTCGGGCAGGGTGAAGCAACGGAACTCGTCGACCGTCCGGAGACCGAGGACGAGTACGTCGAACTCGCCACGCGGAAGACCGGGTCGTTGTTCCGGGCCGCCGCACAGCTGGGCGCCATCGCCGCCGACGCCGACGCCACCACCATCGACACCGTCGGCGATTACGCCGAACACGTCGGGGTCGCCTTCCAGCTGCGGGACGACGTCCTCGACGAGGTGGGGGAAGCCGACGATCTCGGGAAGCCCACGGGGTTGGACGCAGAACTCGACCGGCCATCGATCCTCCAGGTCACCGATCGCAGCCCCGACGAGGTCGCCGAGATGGCTCGCGAGCACGCCGACCGGGCGCGGAACTCCATCGATGACCTCGCACTCCCCGATGGCGAGGCGCGTCGCTACCTCGAGGCCCTGGCGCGGTTCGTCGTCGAACGGGACCGTTAGGCGGGACGGGCGCGACGCGCCTCGACCACCGCGAACGCCAGCGTGCTCAACACCCCGAGCAACGTGCCCGCCGTCAACACACCGGCGAGGTACTCCAGGGCGACCCGGCCGAGGAGGAACGCACTCACCGCGTGTAACACCCCGGCGATTGCGACGATGTATACGGGGGCGTTGAGATACCGCCACTCGAACTGGTCGTGGAGGTACTCGTCGGTGATCTGGCCGAGACTCGAGGTGAGGCCCGCCGCGGCGACCCACTGGACGGCGCCCTGGACGAACGCCGACACCATCACCCCGACGCCGAGGGGCGACGGCCGCGACGCCTCGACCGCCTGGAGTTCCGCCACGCCCTGGACGGCGCCGACCAGCACCAACGCCGCGGCGACCACGTACGTGATGATGACGACCCGCCCGGCGTAGAGGCTCTGCCGAGCCCGGTTGACGGTCTCGTCGATCGTCGCCTCCAACCCGAGCCCGCGGAACAACGCGTACAATCCCACCAGCGCCGAGGACACGCCCAACACCAGGCCAGGTAGCCCGAGGGCGTCGGCGACCACCGCCAACGGGTACATCAACAACAACACCCCCAACGGGACGAGGATCGTCCCCCGGGTCTCGGGGTCGTCAAGCACCTGTTTGAGGGTGTAGTACATCGATTCGAGGTCCTGGGCCTGGCGGACGACGACCCGTCGCACCCCATCGACGGTCACCCGCGACCGGATGACCGGGAGCACCGATTCGTCCTGGGCGCCGTCGGTCACGACGATGGCCTGTACCGGTTCGTCTCCGCTCACCCGAGCCAGGACCTCGTCGACCTCCGCACCGACCTCGCGATTGGCGCTGACGTCTGCGGCTTCCGTGCCCGTGACCGCCGCGACCTCCACGGCTTCCTGGGCAGCCACCAGTTCGTCGTGGACGTGCACCCCCTCGAAGAGGACGTTGACGTCGCTGTCCGCGGGGTCGGCCGTCGCCAGCGACACCGCAGCCGACTCGACGGCATCCCGCCCGACCACCGGCGTGGTGACGTCGGTCTTCCGGCCGACATCGTCGTCCAGATCCACGCACAGGACCAACAGCATCCCGCGGTCGTAGGACGGGTGTACTTACCTTTCTTTCGGGGCTCGCCGCGTGCCGCAAGCGTTTAACGGACACGTCCAGTACTGGGTGTCATGCCCGACTGCCCACTCGCGGACGAGTGCCCCAGCTTCAGTGAACGTATCGAGGGGATGGGCTGTCAGTACTACGGGGACCGCGGCGGGAAGGAGTGGTGCAATCATTACGGTCAACCGATCGAGGATCTCAAGACCGCCCCGGTGGTGCCGGGCCAGGAGGTCGTCGTCGAGGTGAGTGACCTCCACGAGAGCGGTGCGGGCGTCGGGCACACCGAGGACGGGTTCGTGGTCCTCGTCGACGGTGTCCTCCCCGACGCCAGAGCCCGGATCCGGGTCGAGACCGTGAAACCGAACTTCGCTCGCGGCGAACTCGTCGAGAAACTCCCCGACGAACCGGTCGAATCCGAGGACGCAAACGAGGACGACGAGGCAGAATCGACAGACGAGGACGAACCGGCGAGCGAAGACGACGACGCACCGCGGCTCGGCAGTCGGGACAACTTCTGGGGCGGGTGACCCGCTACTCGGTGCGGGTCGCGACGAGTTCTTTGACGCGTTCGGCGTCCTCTCGTGGACAGACCAACACCCGACCGTCGTAGGCCGCGACGACCAGGTCCTCGACCCCGAGGACGGCGATGTGGTGGTCGTCGTCGGCGGCCGTGACGGTGTCGGGACTGTCGATGCGGGTGCTGTGCGGTGCTAACTCGGTGCCGAACACGCGGGCGACCGCGTCCCAGGACCCGACGTCGTCCCACGCGAAGCCGGCGGGAACGACGGCGACGTCCTCGGCCGACTCGAGGACGGCGTGGTCGATGCTCATCGCGGGCGCCGCCTCGAACCCCGCAATCGGGTGGTCTGCCGCCAGTGCATCGACCAGTCCGGACAGCGGGGAGTCCCGGGCGGCAGCCAGCAGCGCCGAGGGCGTCCACGCGAACATCCCCGCGTTCCACAGCCACCCGTCGTCGACGTAGGTGCTGGCGGTGTCCGCACCCGGTTTCTCGTGGAAGGCCACCACCCGCCGGGCCGCACCGTCGGCGATCGAGGGGCCCGGTTCGATGTACCCGTACCCGGTGGCGGGTCGGTCGGGGTCGACGCCGATCGTAACGAGGGCGTCGGACTCGGCGGCCACCCGCGTCGCCGCCGAGAGCGTCTCCGTCACGGCGCCCTCGACGTAGTGGTCGGTCGGGAGACACGCCAGCACGCAGTCTCCGACGGCCTCACGGATGCGGTGGGCGGCATAGACCAGGGCCGGCCCGGTATCCCGGGCCTGGGGTTCGACGAGGATCGCGGCCTCCGGGACGGTCTCGCGGACCTGGTCGGCGTACCGTTCGGTGGTGACGACGTAGGTCCGGTCGGCGAACCCGGTGCGGTCTGCGGTCCGTTCCACCAGCGACGGCCCGTCACCGAAGGCGAGGAACTGCTTCGGGCGGTCCGGGCGACTCGCTGGATACAACCGGGTCCCCCCACCACCTGCCAGCAGGACGGCGACGGTCTGCATACCCGGGTCTGGCCCCGGACCCACAAAAGGCCACCAGGTCCGGCAGAGCCGCCACCCCCGGGGAACCATCCGGCCCGCGGGGCTGGTCCACCCTCCAGCGAACCACAGGACGACGACACTTTCACCCCGGTCCGCGAGGGTTTTTATGCCGGCGCGCCCAATCATCTGGTGTCTCCCAACGAAACCAAGGTGGAGACAGAGCGACCATGAGCGACGTACGCACCCACGCCGAAGACATCCACGACCAGTTTTCAGACCACATCGACGCCACCGTCGACGACATCGAGGACCGCCTCCACGTCCTCGTCGACGAGTACAAGGTCCCCATGGAAGAGGCCCGGCGCTCCGTCGAGAGTCACTACCTCGACGAAGCCGACCTCGACCGGGACGACCTCGGGGGCGGTGGTGGTAACGACACCGTCCAGATCGAGGAGATCGACACCCCCGAACGGTGGGTCGACCTCACCGCGAAAGTCGTCGAACTGTGGGAACCCCGCAGCGACGCCGTCGGCCAGGTCGGTCTGCTTGGCGACCCCACCGGCACCATCAAGTTCACCGCCTGGGCCAAATCCGACCTCCCCAGCCTCGAGGAGGGCGCGGTCTACCACCTGGGCAACGTCGTCACCGACGAGTACCAGGGCCGGTACTCGGTGAAACTCAACCGGACCACCACCATCGAACGCCTCGAGGAGGACCTCGAGGTCGGGGACAACACCGACACCGTCGACGGCGCCCTCGTCGACATCCAGTCCGGGAGCGGCCTCATCAAACGCTGCCCCGAGGAGGGCTGTACCCGTGTCCTCCAGAACGGTCGGTGCAGCGAGCACGGGGATGTCGAGGGCGAGTTCGACCTCCGCATCAAGGCCGTCCTCGACGACGGCACCGCCGTCCACGAGGTCATCTTCGACGAGGCGGCCACCACCGACCTCACCGGCATCACCCTTGAGGAGGCCAAACAACAGGCCATGGACGCACTGGACACCGAGATCGTCGTCGAGGACATCCGCGACCAGATCCTGGGCCGATACTACCGCGTCACCGGCCCGACACTGGGCCGGTACCTGCTCGTCGACGACGCCGAGGAACTCGGTGAACCCACCGACGCCGAGAGTACGCTGATCAAAGCGAGGTCGATGTGAGATGAGCGCAAACGCCCCCACCCGCGAAGTCGCGCGTCGCGTGTTCGCCGCGGAGTTCAACGACGCCACCTACACGTTCAAGGAATCCGACGACGACCGCGCCCCGGTCTATCTCCTGTTACCGACGGGAGCACGCGCCAACCGCGTGTTCGTCGTCGGCACCCTCACCGAGACCGAGGACGTCGGCGAGGACAGCGAGTACTGGCAGGGCCGCATCGTCGACCCGAACGGCGACACGTTCTACGTGTACGCCGGCCAGTACCAGCCCGACGCCGCCGCCGCCCTCCGAGACCTCGAACCCCCGGCGTACGTCGCCGTTGTCGGCAAACCCCGGACCTACGAGACAGACGACGGGGAGGTCAACGTCTCCATCCGCCCCGAATCGATCTCGGCGGTGACGGCCGCCGTCCGCAACCGGTGGGTCGTCGAGACCGCCGAACGGACCCTCGAACGGTTGGCCGCCTTCGACGACGAGGCCAACGAGTACGCCCGCATGGTCGAGACCGAGTACGACATCGACCCCCACCAGTACCGGGACACCGTGGTCGCGGCCCTGGAGAGTCTCGAAGCCGAGGCCGAAGAGGCCACCGTCTGACGAAGGCTTAAGGACCGCTCCCCTCTATCCCCGGTATCGGCATGGGCGAGAAGAACAAGACCGTCTCCTTCCGCGTCGAGGAAGACTCCTTCGAGGCGCTGCGAGAGATCGCCGACGAGCGAGACATCTCCCTCTCGCAGGTGTTCCGTGACTACGTCGACGCACTCGTCGCCTACGACGGACGGGTGAGCGTCCAGCCCGAGACGGCCTCCGGTGTCGACGAGGAGTTCCCACCGACGGTCGAGGTCCCCCGGAGTTTCGTCCGCGAACACGAACGCCTCGAACTCGAGGCCGAGCACCTCCGGGAGCAACTCGACGAGCACAAGCAATACATCGCCTCCCTCCGGGAGCAACTCGACGACGAGGAGGAGGCCGTCGACGAGGTCCTCCATCTCGACGACCTCGACGACCAGGGCGAGCGGGAGTTCTCCTTGGACGAGGAACCCACACAGTTCCGGTAGCCCCTCACTGCAGCAACGCGTCGCGACGACGTCGGGCGGTGTCGGCGTAGTCGTGTCGGTTCTCGACCTCGGCCAGATCCTGGATGGCCTCGAGGGTGCGGATGGCGTCGTCGAGGAACGACAGGATGTCGCCGGGGTAGGCATACACCATGTAGTCGGCGGTCATGGTGTCGACGATCGATTCCGGGGAGTGACCGTCGGCCCGGAGCTCGAGGAGATACTGGATGAACTTACGTTCCGGATGGCCACAGTAGGGGTTAGTGTCACAGTCACAATCGAGGAAATCCTCGGCGAACGCGAGGACGCGGTCGCGGTTCGCGTCGTCGAGGTCGGTGAGACCGTCGCCGGTGTAGAGGAGATCGAGGGTGGCCCCATGGAAGGCGCCACGGGGCAGAGAAACGTCGAGTTGGGCGGCGAGTTGGCGATGGTTCTTGACGTAGATCTTGTCCGTAATCGCCATCCTGACCTCGGTCTAAGATCGGGAGGGGGATATGGATGTCGGGAGGAATGTCGAAACGTATTTGGGCGCCAGCAGGCTAGGTTACGTTGCGTGTCCGGGTTGGGGTAATGGCATCCTTCAGCCTTGTGGGGGCTGAGAAGTCGGGTTCGATTCCCGCACCCGGACTACTCGGATTTTTTACATTTTCGTGTTGTTGGTTGGATGTGTCCGTGGCACCGAGTAGATCGGCCATTTCTTCAAATATGATGGTCAACGAAGATATCCCATGGGGGCGCAAAGGTGTCCCACGTGTGGACGCGAGTTCGACTCAACTCGTGGACTGCGAGTGCATCACAGTCAAATGCACGACCAACGGCTACCCAATCGATCCTGCGCCCAGTGCAGCACCCGGTTCTTCTCTTCACATGAGAAGAAATACTGTTCGGACGAGTGCCTAGAGGCCGCAGCGCCCTACGCCGGTGAAAAGAACGCCAACTTCCAGGGAAAACGGGAACACACCACTTGTGAATCATGTGGCGAGGGGTTCACGTACTATCCATCCGAGAAACCTGGACTCTACTGCTCGCAATGTGTCGAAGCGGGAGGATGGCGGACGGTTCCCGGACTGGAGGGGGAGGATAGCCCACGGTGGAAAGGCGGGAAAGTAGACGTCGAATGCGAGATCTGCGGTGAGTCCATCGAACGGTTTCCCAGCGAGATCACGAGCGAGGTCACCGTCTGCAGCGAGGACTGTCAGGCAAAATGGCTCTCTGCGGCGTTCGAAGGCGAGGGCCACCCGAACTGGGCGGGTGGCCCGTCATCCAGTTATGGCACGGGTTGGAACCGGGTCCGGACCGAGGCCTTACAACGGGATGGGTACGCCTGCCAAATCTGTGGGAAAGACAAGGCGGCGATCGGGCGGAACCCGGACGTCCATCACATCGTCCCCGTCCGGTGGTTCCGGAACGAAGACGGGTTCGAGGAGCGGGATGCCCACACCCTGGAGAACGTCGTCTCGTTGTGTGTCTCCTGTCATCGACGCGCCGACCACGGCCGGATCTCGCGGGAGGCATTGTATGGAGCCGCCGGGATCGCGGAGCCAGCCGTCGACCCGGCCGAGGAGTGAGGACGGCGACCTCGTTCAGAGCGTGAGGGTGAGGTCGGTGTCGGACAGCGGGCGGGCGCCGGCGGCGATGGCACGGTCTGCACTGGCCCGGTCTTTCATGAGGAAGACGTTGAACCGGTTCACGCCGGTCTGGATGACCGATTCGTCGAAGACGACCTCCGGGTGGTCGGTGAACTTGCGGACGACGACGGCCAGGGCCGCCGGGTCCTCGACCTCGCGGAGGTGATAGCCCCGGCCCTCGAGGAAGTCTTTGATCTCGGGGAACCGGTTGGCCGGGACTTCGAACCGGTAGTCGTAGGGTTGGTAGTGGGGTTTGAGTTTGTCGAAGACCGCGTCCTCGTCGAAGTAGTGTCTGAAGTAGTAGGTGTCCTCGACGCGGTAGGCGTTGACGACGTCGGCGCCGGTCCCGTCGGCGCTCATCACGGATGGGGTGGGGCGGTCTACGTTTAACAGTTCGGGGGTTTGAGCGGGTGTTCGGCGGGGTGGCGCGGGGTTCGGGGACCGGAGCGCACCCCCCGGTCATTTATTTACGGGGAGGTTGTTGGCGTGATTATGCGTCGACGGGCGTTCCTGGGGACCGTGGGGGCCGTCGCGGTCACCGGGTGTTTCGGTGGGGGTGGCGGGGATGAGACGACGACGTCGACCTCGACGTCGACGACGGCGGCGACCACGACTGCCACGACGGCGGCGTCGACGACGACCACGCGGAGCGGGCCGGCGTTGGCGGTGGGGGACTGGTATGCGACGGGTCCGTACCGCGTGGTCGTCGACCGGGTGGCGGCCCGGCAGGTCCTCCATGACTCCGTCCATCATCGCACCCTCTCGATGCCAGCGGGGGAAGCGTTGCTCGTGGTGGACATCCGATTGAAGAACACCTCCACGAACCATCAACCGGCGATCCCAGGACGACGATTCGGGGCGGTCGTCGACGGGTCGGTGCGGCCCGCGGTGTCGTCGTTCCCGCATCCGGGAGTCGATGGGGAGTTCGAGTTGTGGTGGTTGGCCTACGCCGACGAGCGGAACCACCTGCCCATCGACGGCGGGACGTTCACGATCGAACCGGGTGGATACCGGACGTTGTGGTATGCGGTGCCGGTGCCCACGGATGTCGGGGAGTACGGGGCGGCCCTCGACGCGGACGGCGACGGGGGCTTCGAGGTCTGGTGGCTGCCGGATTAGTGCTGGTGGGCGCGGGCGTCGGGCGGGGTGACCTCGCGGCCACCGCTCTGGATGATGTCGAGGGCGGTCATGAGGTCGGTCCGGGAGATGAGACCCACGAGGGTGTCCTCGTCGGTCACGGGGAGGCGGCCGATGCCCTGTAGTTGCATGGTGTCGAAGGCGTCCATGGCGTTGCTGTTTGCGTCGATTGTCGTGAGGTCGGTGGTCATGATGTCCTCGACGGTGAAGGCATCCCGTTCGACGGGGTCGACGCTGCGAGCGTCCTCGAGGGTGACCATGCCGACGAGGTAGTCACCGTCCATGACGGGGTAGCCGGTGTGCCGGTCTTCGAACATGCGCTCGACGAGGTCGGCGACGCTGAGGTCGGGGGAGACGGCGTCGATGTCGGCGGCGGGCGTCATGATATCGCTGACGGCGACGTTCTCGAAGGCGGCGTTCATGACGGTGCGTTGGGCTTCACTGGAGGCGCCGATGTAGATGAAAAAGGCCAACGCGATCAGCAAGACGTTGGGGCCGAGCAGACCGATCAACCCCAGGAGGAGGGCGAACCCCTTCCCGACCTCGGCGGCGATCTGGGTGGCGCGGGCGAACGGTCGGGTGCGGGCCAGGAGGGCACGGAGGACCCGGCCACCGTCCATGGGGAAGCCGGGGAGGAGGTTGAACGCGGCGAGGAAGACGTTCATCAACGCGAGGTAGCCGAGGACGAAGCGGACGCCGGGTTGGGTCGTGGGGACGAGGCCGATCGCGAGGAACGCGATGGCGCCGATGGCGATGCTGACGGCGGGGCCGGCGATGGCGATGGTGAGTTCCTGACGCCAGTCCTCGGGTTGGTCGCTGAGTTGGGCGACGCCGCCGAGCAGCCAGAGGGTGATGGAGTCGATGGGGAACCCGTATCGCTTGGCGACGAGGCTGTGTCCGAGTTCGTGGAGGACGACGCCGGCGAACAGGCCGACGGCGGCGATGATGCCGAGCAGCCACGGCGTCATCCCGGCCTGGAGCGGGGCGGCGTCGAGGCCCAGACCCCAGATGGCGTTGAGTTGATCGACCCAGAGCCCGACCTGTGACCCGATGATCCAGGCGAAGATGGGGAGGACCAACAGGAAGGTGAGATCGAGGCGGATTGGGATGCCGAACGCTCGCCCGATCGTGTAGCCGCGCATGGAGGGACGTGGGTGCGCTGGGGATAAAACAGGTTCGGGGGCCCACGGGTTGAAGTACCGGCTCCGCGTCTGCTCTGTGGGCGGATGGCGAAGACGTTGGAGCGGGATCTGGGATTGTACGCTACGTTCACCATCAGTATCGGGGCGATGGTGGGGAGTGGCATCTTCGTGTTGCCGGGATTGGCGGCGGAGATGGCGGGGCCGGCGGTGATCCTGGCGTATCCGTTGGCGGGGTTGGTGGTGTTGCCCGCCGCGTTGTCGAAGGCGGAGATGGCGACGGCGATGCCGGAATCCGGGGGGACGTACCTGTTCATCGACCGGGCGATGGGGCCGTTGCCGGGGACGGTCGCGGGGTTGGGGGCGTGGTTCACGCTGGTGTTCAAGAGCGCGTTCGCGTTGGTTGGGTTGGGGGCGTATCTGGTGGTGTTGGCGGCGGTGCCGAAGACGGTGGTCGCCCTGGTGTTGGGCGTGGGACTCGTCGGGGTGAACCTCCTCGGGGTGCGTCAGAGCGGGTGGTTGCAGTCCCTGGTCGTGTCGGTGGTGTTGGCGGCGTTGGTCGGGTTCGTCGCGGTGGGGGCGATCAACGTGACGCGGGCGAACTTCCACCCGTTCTACCCCGGTGGCGGCGCGGGGATCTTGTCGGCGGCGGCGTTCGTGTTCGTGTCCTATGCCGGGGTGACGAAGGTGGCGAGTGTCGCCGAGGAGGTCGAAGATCCCGGGCGGACGATTCCCCTGGCGATCGTCGGGTCGATTACCTTGATGATCGCGGTGTACACCCTGGTGGTTTACGTCGCGGTGGGTGTCTTGCCGGGCACCGAGCTGGCGGCGTCGTTGGCGCCGATGGCGGTCGCAGCGGGGCGGTTCCTGGGGAGTGGAGGGCAGACCGTCGTGGCGGTGGTGGCGGTGTTGGCGTTGGTGAGTATGGCCAACGCCGGGATCTTGGCGGCGTCGCGGTACCCGTTGGCGATGAGTCGGGACGGGTTGGCGCCGCGGTCGTTCAGCGTCGTCAGCGACCGGTTCCGCACCCCGAGTTACGCGATCGGTGTCACGGGGGTGGTGTTGGTGGTGTTGATCGCGGGGGTGCCCGTGGTGAGTCTGGCGAAGCTGGCGTCGGCATTCCAGTTGCTGGTGTTCGTGTTCGTGAACGCGGCACTCGTGGCGTTCCGGGAGAGTGGGTTGCCGAGCTACGATCCCGAGTGGGTGGCACCGGGGTATCCGTGGGTCCAGTTGGTCGGCATCGGTGGGGGACTCGTGTTGCTGACCCAGATGGGGTGGCTGCCCTTCGTGGGGGCGGTGGGGATCGTCGTCGTCGGCGTGGTGTGGTATCGGGTGTACGGTCGGGAGCGGACCGACCGGGAGGGCGCCGCGGTGGACGCCATCCGCCGGACCACCGACGAGTACGCCGTCGAGGGGGTGCGCGAGGCGTTCGCCGGGGACGGCATCGCCCACGTGGTGATCGTGGTGGCGCCGGAGACGCCGACCGCCGACGCCGTGGGGTTGCTCAGTGTCGGGAGTGACCTCGTGGTAGGGACCGGTGGCCGGGTTGAGGTGGTGCAGTTCGAGGCGGTGCCCGACCAGGTGACCCTGGAGCGAGCGACCGAGCGAACGGCGACGGACGAACTGTTCGAGCGTGAGACGGCAGCGCTGGCCCAGCAACTCGGTGTCACCGTCGAGACCGCCTCGGTCGTGACCCACGACGTTCGGCACGGCGTCGTGAACTACGCCCGCGAGGCCGGGGCCGCCGTGGTGTTGGGTGCGTGGCAGCCGGACGCGTTCGGTGGTGAGTTGCTGGGCCGGGACGACGACTGGTACATCAGGCATTCGGGGACCGACCTGGTGTTCGGTCGGCTCCGGGAACTCGACGGAATCGAGACGGTCGCTGTTGCCTCGGCCGGCGGCCCGTTCGATCCGTTCGCGGTGCAGGTCGCCCACGCGGTCGCGCAAGCCAACGGCGCACGCCTCCGGTTCGTCCAGGCCGTCGACGCCGACGCGACCGAAGATCGGGTGGGGACCATCGCCGCCTATCACGAATCGTTGACCGCGGCGGTCCCGGGCCCGGTCGAGAGCGAGATCCTGCCGGCCGACGATGCGGGCGCCGCCCTGGTGGCCGCGGTCCAGGACGCGGACCTCGTGGTGGCGAGCACGGCCGCCCACCACTGGTTGTACGACGTCGCGTTCGGCGCGGTCCCGGATCGCCTCGCCAGCGATGCCGACGCGACGGTGTTACTCACCCATGCCCAGGTGCCACGCCGGCACACGTTCCTCAGACAGCTCCTCGACCGGTATGTCTTCTAATCCGAGGCGAACGGCTGAAATAGGGTCCTGGCCAAGCGGGTGACGTGGCCGAACCGGTGCAACGCGTCGAGACGCTGTTCCTCCACGAGCGCGGCGACGAGTTCCTGGTGGCGGTGCTCAACGACGGTGACCGCGTCCTGCGAGCGATCCTCGAGGTCACCGAGACCGACGCGGGACCACGCCCCGCTCGGTTCCGGGTGCGACGCGGCGCCAGCGAGGATCGGCGCCCGCCCGACCAGTTCGTCGAGATCGCGCGTCGCGCCGACCGCATCCGACTCAGCGAACAGACCAGTCCCGCCCGTCGCCGGGTGGTGACCGCGTTGTTCGAGGGCTACCAGCTCGCGGAGAAGGTGAAGGCGGTCCGGACCTGTCCGTACTGTGCACGGAACGCGCGGTACACGCCGTTGACGGACGACACCGCGATCGCGGCGGGAGAGCAGTCGTTGTGCCCCGCGTGTGCCCGGGAGGAACTCGACCGGGAACTCGCGTATCGGGGCGATCTCACGGGGGCGGCCCGCCGCCGGCTGGAGGATTTGTTGCTCGAGGTCGGGGACCTCGAACGGATCACGAACCTGTTGAGCGGGGAGTTGGACCCCGACCTCACGCGGGTGGACACGATCTCGGCGACGACAGAGGCCGTCGACCCGATGGCCGTATCCACACTCGACCTCCACCCGGACGCGGCGGCGTTGTTCAGCGACCGGTTCGAGACGTTACTCCCGGTTCAGACCCTCTCCGTCGAGGGCGGACTGCTCGATGGAACCGACCAGCTCGTGGTGAGTGCGACCGCCACGGGCAAGACCCTCATCGGGGAGCTCGCGGGGATCGACCGGTTGTGTCGGGGCGGGGGCCGCCTGTTGTTCCTGGTGCCGTTGGTCGCGTTGGCGAACCAGACCTACGAGGACCTCGAGGCGGCCTACGGCGACCGATTCGACGTCACCATCCGGGTCGGGGCGAGTCGGGTACGGGGTGATGGCGCCACGTTCGACCCGGATGCCGACATCATCGTCGGGACCTACGAGGGGATCGACCATGCCCTCCGGACCGGACGGGATCTCGGGGATGTCGGCACCGTCGTCATCGACGAGGTCCATACGCTCCAGGACGCGGACCGCGGGCATCGCCTCGACGGGTTGATCGCGCGGTTACACCATTACTGTGCGGCCCGTGCCGCCGACCGATCGGGGTACGATGGAGCCCACTGGCTGTACCTCTCGGCGACGGTGGGCAACCCCGAGTGGCTGGCACGCCGGTTGGACGCCACCCTCGTCGAGTTCGAGGACCGGCCCGTCCCGATCGAACGCCACGTCACGTTCGCCACCCACCGGGAGAAACGGGACATCATCGATCGGTTGGTGACCCGGGAGTACGACCACAGCTCCTCGAAGGGGTATCGGGGACAGACGATCGTGTTCACGAACAGTCGGCGCCGGTGTCACGAACTCGCTCGCAGCATCGACGCGGGTGCGGCGGCCTACCACGCGGGGTTGGACTACCGGGCGCGGAAGCGGATCGAGGGACGGTTCGCCGACCAGGACCTCGCGGCGGTCGTCACGACGGCTGCACTCGCGGCGGGAGTGGACTTTCCCGCGTCCCAGGTCGTCTTCGACGCCCTGGCGATGGGGATCGAGTGGTTGAGCGTCCAGGAGTTCGAACAGATGCTGGGGCGGGCGGGGCGACCGGATTACCACGACAGAGGACAGGTCTGGTTGCTCGTGGAACCGGACGGCACCTACCATGGGTCCATGGACCGCACGGAAGACGAGGTTGCGTTCACCCTCCTGGAGGGGGCGATGGAGGACGTCGAGACCACCTACGACGAGGCTGCAGCAATCGAGGAGACGCTGGCGAACATCGTGGTCGCGGGACAGGGCGCCAAACGGTTGAACGACCGGATGGTCGGGACGGTCCCGACCGAGCACGCCGTCGCGAAGCTGTTGGAGTACGGGTTCATCGACGGGATCGAACCGACGCCGCTTGGCAGGGTGGTGACCCGGCATTTCCTGGCGCCGGGGACCACGACCACGCTCCGCGAGGGGATCCGATCCGGTCTCGACCCCTATGCCCTCGTCGCCGACGTCGAACTCCAGGACGAGGACTGACGCCGGGTTCGGGCCCGACACGAGAGATAGGCTTACGTGAGTGGCGCCGCTCAGCCGTGGGTATGCGCCGACGTGCCCTCCTTGCAGCCGTCGCCGCCGGGACCGCCGCCCTCGCGGGCTGTGGGTCCGGCGGGAGCAACGCCCCGGACGGGACGACCGACCCCGGGACGGCGACGACGACAACGACGACGACCGTCGACGCCGGCATCGACGTCCCGGACGGCAGCGATGCCGACCTCATCGAGAAGCCGTTGGCCGCGCTGTTGCTGGAACGGTCGGATCTGAAATCCCCCGACCGATGGGTGGCCGCCGACGTCCAGTCCAAGAACTACACGCGCTTCGTACGCCAGCAAGACCAGAATCACGACGACGCAACCACTGTCGCGTCCCGCGTCTTCAAGTACGACGCGGTCGCCCCGGCGAAACAGAAATACGACGACCTCGAGGAGACGGCGAACCAGTACGTCGGAGTGAATCCCACCAGTGTCGGCCTCGGGGTCGAGGGACTCGGCTACATCCTCTCGGACTCCGCGAGCGTCGTGTTCCGAGATGCCAACGTCGTCGCGAAGGTCTCCCACAGCAGCGCCGGGTTCAACGAGGCCACCGTCAAGGACGCCACGACGTTCGCCGAGCGGATGTACGCCGACTGGCGGACCTGACCCCGCGGTTTTAGGAGGTGGCGACCGGTAGTGAGGGTATGCAGCGCCGCGCCCTCCTCCGCCGAATCGCCGCCACCGCCGCCCTCGCCGGGGTGGCCGGGTGTAGTGGTGACGACGGGACGACGACGACCACCCGATCCCCGACAACGACAACATCGACCACCCGGACCGAAGCCCCCGATCCCACCGACCCGGGCACCATCAACAGCACCGCCCCACTCATCGACGCCGACATCCCCACACTCAAACTCCGCGTCGACGAACTCCCCACCGACGAGGACTGGACCCTCCAGCGGGAGGACGACAACTCAACCCGGTTCGAACGGGACAACAGTCAGGCAGTCACCGGGTACATCCTCGAGGCGTCGGTGCTGGCCCACACCGACCTCGAGACCGCCTACACAACCTACCGCGAGGAACGCGACCGCGCCGACACCTACACCGGTATCACCGTCAAAGGTGTCGACCTCGGCACCGCCTCCTTCGGCTACCAACTCACCGAGGACTCGGGCACCGTCGTGTTGCGGGACGCCAACGTCGTCGGCGAACTGGTGTACACGTTGGACTACGACTCGACCGGCGATCACGGGGTCTCCCTGGGCGAGGTCGTCGGGTACGCCTCGTTGTGGCATGCGACTTGGCGGTGACTCAGACCCCCCAGAACACGGCGATGCCGAGGACGGTCACCACCGACAACACCAGCTGTAGCGGCGCCCCCACCCGGACGAAATCACTGAACCGGTAGGCGCCCGGCCCATACACGAACAGGTTGGTCTGGTACCCGATCGGGGTGAGAAACGCCGTCGACGCTGCAAACGTCACCGCCAACACGAACGCGAACGGATTCGCACCGACCTGCGTGGCGGCCTCGACGGCGACCGGCAGCATCAACACGACACTGGCGTTGTTACTGACGACCGCCGTGATTGCCGCGGTGGCGAGATAGAACACCCACAGGACGCCGAGGACCGGCAGGACGGTCGCGGTCCCCGCGACCGCCGACCCGAGGAGATCGGCACCGCCGGTCTGCTCGACGGCCATGCCGAACGGGATCACGCCGGCCAACAGGAGGATGACGTCCCACTCCACGGACTCGTAGAGCTCCGTCGGGTGTAACACACCGGTCGCCACCATCGCGACGACCCCGGCCAACGCCGTCACCAAGATCGGCAGCGACAACGCGTCCAACGCGGTGAACGCCCCCACGCCCGTGAGGGTGGTCAGCATCGACCCGACCGCCGCCCACGGCACGGCGACGAACCCGACGACCCCCGCCATGATCGCGGCGGCGTGTGGGATCTTCTCGGTCCGGTAATCCGGGGTTGGGGGTTCGTGGGCGACGATGAAATCGTCGGTCCGCGCCAACCGATCGAGACTGTCGGGCCTCGCCTGCACCAACAGAGTGTCCCCCACGCGCATCCGGCGGGCCCCCAGTCCGGCGCGGACGACCTCGCCACGACTGCGGAACGCCAGGACGTTCGCGTCGAAGAGCTGGCGGAAGGTCACACTCTCCAGGGACTCACCCACCAGTGCGGACCCACGGGGGATGACGGCCTCGAAGAGGGTCTGTTCGGGTTCGTCCGCCGGTTCCAGGTCGGACTCTGAGTCGGGATGTCCCGCCACCGAGAGGGTGTCCCGCTCCAACAGCGACTCGAGTGTATCCCGGTCGGCCCGCACCCGAAGGATGTCCCCCGATTCAATCACCATCTGCCCGATCGGTTCGAGGTACTCCGTCTCCTCCCGAACGATCTGGAGGATGTCCGCATCGAAGGCCGCCGAATCGATCGCCTCCTCGACGGTCCGCCCCACCAACGGCGAATCCGGGTCGACGACGACCTCGGTGAGGTACTCCTCGATCCCGTAGTCCTGGATGTAATCCTCCGTGGGCGGCACGCGTTCCGGGAGGAGCCGGTGGCCGACGGTCACCAGGTTGATGGCCCCGGTCACCAGGACGATGATGCCGAGGTGGGTGAACTCGAACATCGAGAACGGTTCGCCGAGCAACCGATCGGAGACGTCACTGGCGAGGAGGTTCGTGGACGTCCCGATCAGGGTCAACATCCCACCCAACATCGACGCATACGACAGCGGGATCAACAGCTTCGAGGGCGACACCCGGCCCTTGTGGGCGATGTCCGAGATCACCGGCACCAGGATGGCGACGACAGGGGTGTTGTTCACGACCCCGGAAACCCATAATCCCGATCGTCGCCACCATCTGTCGGTTGAGGTCGTCCCCCGCGAACGACGCCATGCGCCGCCCCAGGATCTGGACGGCACCCGTGCGGCTGATCCCGGCACTCAAGATCAGCATCGCCAACACCGTCACCGTCGCCGGGTTCGAGAACCCCGAGATCCCCTCCTGAGCGGAGATGTGGGTGTAGTTGGCGACGCCATCGGGGCCGAGTACGATCAAGGCCACCATCACGAAGATCGCGGTGACGTCGACTGGTAACCACTCCGTGACGAACAACGCCAGTGCCACCATCACGACCGCCAACACCACCCAGACGTCCACGGAGACACCGGCGAGGACAGCGAGAAGCGCGAGCGTAGGTGGCATGTGGCCTCGCCGATGAGACGGTCGGCGGTGTCTTGAAGACAGCGACCGATCAGGCCAATGCGATCAGGAGCATCGGGACGAAGGCCACCTCGGCGTAGGCCAGCAACAACACGAGGATCGCACCGGGGATGCCGCCGACGGCGACGACGAGGATCGCGATCGGGGTGAGTGCGACCTGGAGGCCGAGGATGGCCTCTGCGAGGAACAACACGATCAAGCCCACGACGGCGTTGACGATCAGGGGCTTGATCGCCTTGATGATGGTGTAGGCCCCGAAGAGGAGGACCAACACCAGGACGAGCAACCCGATCTCCAGTCCAGTCGCCATACGCAGTCCTTGGATCGGTGCGTGAATAGCCCTTGGGGCCGAACGAAACCCTTAGGCCGCGGTCGGCAGTACTGTCGGGTACGGGACCGTGGGGTAGCTTGGCATCCTCCAGCGTTTGGGACGCTGCAACCCCGGTTCAAATCCGGGCGGTCCCATACTGCTCCTCGACAATCAGTGAGGATTGAAGAGTCCTA
>JBDGTJ010000043.1:0-24353 GCA_042216925.1 Halobacteriaceae archaeon | reverse complement strand
CCCGGGCAGACGGTCACCCTCGAAACCTACGACGAGGGCGTCCATCGCACCTACAACGTCACCCTCGGCACAGACGAGGACGGGTCGGGGCTCCTCGGCGTGTTCACCTCGGCAAGCGGCGTCACCGGCATCCGGTACAACGACCTCGGCGTCCAGACCTACCCCGCCGCGAACTACCTGTGTGCACTCGGCGGGTCCTGTGTCGACGCCCCCGCCTTCCAGCTATCGACACTCGATCGCGTGTGGCTGGCCTTGCAGTTCCCCCTCGTGGGCATCACCGGCTCCAGTGTCTTCCCGTTCAACTTCGCCGGGTTCGCCGGTGGCATCGCCAACTTCTACACCGCGCCAATGTTCGTGTTGGTGCTCGCGAACCTCTTGTTCTGGACGGCGTGGGTGAACCTCAACCTCGGCGTGTTCAACTGCGTCCCAACGTTCGCACTCGACGGTGGTCACATCCTCCGCACCGCAATCGAGTCCATGGTCGCCTACCTCCCTATCGAGGATGGTGACCGCGTCGTCACCGCGGCGACGCTGGCCGTCCAACTCACGATGCTCGCCAGCCTGCTGTTACTGTTGTTCGGCGCCCAACTCCTCAACTGAGGCCGACGCGCTCGGCGAACTCCTCGGGTGTCTCGGGCACCCGCTCGAACTCCGCGAAGTAGGCTTCGTGGTGCCGGATGCACTGTTCGACGATCCAGCGGCTGAACAGTTCGTCGAACTGCCACCCCTCATCGGCTGGTGGGACCGCGAACCGGTCGTCTGTCGCGATCGCCGCGTACACGTGGTAGAACCCCAAGATCACGTCGGCGAAGTCCCGTGCGGTTCCCGCGGTCTCCGCACGTTTCTCCTCGAGTTCAGCCCGTCCGTCCTCGGTGATCTCGAAGTATTTGCGATCCGGTTCGTCCTTGCGTTCGATCCGTTCTGCGTACCCGTTCTCCTCGAACTTGTACAAGATCGGGTACACGGATCCGTAGGATGGTTCCCAGTGTCCGCCGCTGATGTCCTTGATCTCTTTGAGAATTTCGTACCCGTACCGGGGTTTCTCCTCGAGTAACTCCAGGACGAGGTACGAGACGAGCCCCTTCGGTGGGCCGCTTTTCCGCATCGTCATTCGAATCCCGGGGCGTGGGGGAAAGGGTTTCGGTCGGCACACGGCCCGCCGGCAGTCGGCGGTACACGGAAGACACAAACCCCGGCGGATCCAACACCGGACCATGACCGAACCGCCACAAACCGAGGAGGGGTGGTACGTGTTACACGATTTCCGGGCCATCGACTGGGACGCATGGCGTGAGGCCCCAGCCCGCGACCGTGACACCGCCCTCGAGGAGGGTGTCGCCCACCTCGAGTCGGTGATCGACGGCGGTGACACGGACGGCGACGCCGGGCTGTTCGCGGTGCCCGGCCACAAGGCAGACCTCCTCGTGCTGGTGTTGCGCCCCACGATCGACGCCCTCGACCGCGTCGAACGCGAGTTCGAGCAGACGGCATTGGCTGGGTACACCGACCAGGTCGACTCCTACCTCTCGGTCACCGAGATCAGCGGGTACGTCTCGGATGCGTACTTCGAGGACCCCGACCAGGTGGACGCGGGGACGCGTCGGTACATGGACGCGAAACTCCACCCCGAGATCCCCGACGTCGATTACTGTTCGTTCTACCCGATGGCAAAACGCCGCGGCCCCGAACACAACTGGTATGACCTCCCCTTCGCGGACCGGGCAGACCTCATGGCCGACCACGGCGAGTCCGGCCGGAACTTCGCGGGCCGCGTCCAGCAGGTCGTCGCCTCCTCGCTCGGCCTCGACGACTGGGAGTGGAGTGTCACCCTGTTCGCCGACGACCCCACCGATCTGAAAGACGTCGTCTACGAGATGCGGTTCGACGACGCCTCCTCGAAGTACGGGGAGTTCGGCCGGTTCGTCGTCGGCCGCCGATTCCCGCCCCACGACCTCAAGGCGTACCTCGACGGCGACACCGTGCCCACCGACGCGGCCGATGGCAAGCCAGCCCAGGAGAGCGAGGCGGCAGGACCCGCCGACGCGGACGTGGACTCGGTGCGGTCGGCGTTGGCCGACCTGGACGTCTACGCCGGCACACCCCACGGCGAGGACGTCCACGCCTTGGCGCTGTACTCCACCGCCGACACCGAGACCCTGCGCGAGGAGGTCTTCGATCTGCGGGAGAGCTTCGAGCACTACGACACCCACGTCAAGACCGCCGTGTACGACCCCATCGGCGACGGCGAGACCGCCGTCGTCTCGCTGTGGGAGACCGCCTCCGCCGCAGACACCGCCGCCGGGTTCCTCGATGACCTCCCCGGGATCGTCGGCCGCGCCCACGACGCCGGCGACGGCTGGGGGACCATGGGCATGTTCTACACCGTCAAACCAGAGTACCTCGAGGACTTCCACGACACCTTCGCGGAGGTCCAGGACCTCCTCGCCGACATGGACGGGCACCGCGGCACCACGCTGTTGGCCAACGTCGAGGACGACCACGACATGTTCATCGCCTCCCGCTGGGACAGCCGCGAGGACGCGATGACGTTCTTCCGATCGGACGCGTTCGCCGACACCGTCGCCTGGGGACGGGACGTCCTCGCCGACCAACCCCGACACGTCTTCCTCGCCTAAGACGCGGGGGTTCTCACGCCGACGGAAATCCATATCCCACCGGCTCCCCTACAACGGGGTATGACTAAACGCCACGTCGACCTCCCGGATGCCGCGGAGGCCGGGCTCCGCGGGTTCATCGACGACGTCGACGACCGGTTGACGGCCGCCCGGGACGCGGCGACGCTGGCCGACGTCGTCGCCGACGTCCTCATCGACCTCAACGGCGACCGGGACGCCTACGAGGCCTGGCAGAACGACGACCGCGTCTCTCCGGTCGAACGCGCCCGCCTCCAGTCCTATCATCCGGACAATGCCACCCTGGAGAGTGAGTACTACGCCGAGAAAGACGAGGTCGCCTACGCCACCGCCAAACCACTCCAGTACCTGTGGCGGCAGTTCGACCGGACCCCGCTGGCGGACAACGTCGCGTTCGCGCTGCGGTTCCGCCGCATGATCGCTGACCACCTCTTCGAATCGGTCGGTTCCGACGTCCGCTTCTTCAAGGGCGTGACCATGACCTACGGCCACAACATCACGGTCGGTGACAACACCGTCGTCCACGACGACGTCCACTTAGACGACCGGGGCCGACTCACCCTCGGGGACCGCGTCAGCATCTCCGATGGCGCCCACGTCTACAGTCACGACCACGACGTCGTCGACCAGACCGAGGTCACCAACTACCACACCATCATCGAGGACGACGCCCGCATCACCCAGGGCGCGTTACTCCGCGCCGGCGTCAAGATCGGGGAGAACGCCATGGTCGGCGCCCGCGCCGTCGTCCAGGGCGACGTCCCCGCCAACCACGTCGTCGTCGGGATGCCCGCCCACAGCCTCGGCCCGAAACCCGGGTTCCAGGACGAGTCCGGCACCGTCGAGGACTCCCTCCCCGACAACCGCAGCGACCGAGAACTCCCCTACACGGTCGACGACGACCTCGAGGTCTTCGATGAGTTCAACCGCCCCTCCCCGTACAACGACCCGGTCGACCCCCACCGGACCGAGTGACCGTGCGGGCCGTCGCGATCAACGTCGGCGCCAACACCACCGCCCCCGGGGTCCGTGGCCCCATCTACCCCGATGGCAGCATCGAGTTCGTCCCGATCCCGGAGCCCGAACCCACGACTGACCCGCCACCCACCTACGCCGACCTCGACCTCGACACCGCCGTCCCCGACCCCACCGACCCCGTCCACCTCGATCCCACGTTCGCGGAGTACGCTCACTGTAGCACCTACACCTACGGCGACCCCTGGGGGGTGAAGGCCCGACCCCTCCTCGACCTCGCCGCCGGCGACCACGTCTACTTCTATGCCACGCTCACCCCACGAGGCGAGGACCACCCGGACTGGGTCACCCCGGACTGGGGCGCCTACCTCATCGGCCGGTTCACCCTCGACCGCGACCCGATCACCGGCGAGGAGTACGAGGCCCTCTCCGCACCAGACAGGGCTCCCTACGCCGAGAACGCCCACCTCCGCCGGGACCGGTTCGACGCCGCCGTCCTCCTCAGCGGCGACCCCGCGGCCTCGACGCTCTTCGAGACCGCGATCCCGTTGAGCACGGGCCGCGGCACCGACCCGAACCATCTCGTCACCCAGCTCTCGACCGACTCGGGCGCCGGCCCGTGGTGGCGACGCCCGCTCCGCTTCGATGCCGATGCGGCCGCGACGCTGGCGGACATCGTGGAGCGTGGCCCGCCGGTAACCTAGGGCGTAAGGGCCTGCAGTCCAAACCCGTCATCCGAACCCATGACCGATGTGGAGATCCAGTACTGTGTCCCGTGTGGCCACCTCGATAACGCCATCGACACCCAACGCGAACTCTTAGAGGAATTCGGACAACGCCTCGACGGCGTCCGCCTGAAGACCGGTGACAGCGGCATCTTCGTCGTCACCGTCGACGACGAAACCGTCTACGACAACCGCGAGACCGACGACGGCTTCGACATCGACGAGGTCAAAGACGCCATCCAGTCCAAGGTCAGCGCCTAGGTGGGCCCCGTTCTGCGGTCGGGACAGGCCACCTCGAGTGTGATGTCCTCCCTGGGGTGGTACCGCCCCGTCTCGATTGTCACCACCGCCAACGTGAGGACCACCCGCCACCGCGGCAGGGTCGCCCGGAGCACCGGTCCCCGACTCGTCACGACTACGTATGGCGGTGCCGCCACCGGATCGGCGACCGGTGCTGTCCCCAGCGTGGCCGCCGCCGTCTCCAGCACGGGCGGCAACCGCTCGAGGATGCCCTCCGCCCGGAACGCGGTGTCGAGGTCGGTGGCCGCCCGTCGCCCGTCGCCCAGGCCGTCGGCCGGCCACTCACGCGTGACTTCAGTCCCACGCCGGTCGACGGCGGCCAGGACCGACTCGTGGGTGGCACGGATCGCCCTGGCCACCGATACCGACTCGTCCACACGCCCGGGTGGGCGACCCACGGAATAAACCCTATCCCCGTGGCCCTCCTATCGAGGTGGTATGAGCCAGGACCCCGACGCGTTGCCAGAGTCCGACGCCGAGTGGCGGGAGCAACTCACCGAGGAGGAGTACGAGATCCTCCGGGAACGCGGGACCGAACCGAAGTTCAGCGGCGAGTATCTGGACACCGACGAGGACGGCATCTATCGGTGTGCCGGGTGTGGGACCGCCCTGTTCGACGCTGACACCAAGTACGAGGCCGGGCACGGCTGGCCCAGTTTCTTCGACGCCGCAGACGATGCCGTCGAGTTCCGCGAAGATCGGAGCCACGGGATGGTCCGCACCGAGGTCGTGTGTGCGACCTGTGGCGGCCACCTCGGGCACGTCTTCGACGATGGACCCGACCCCACCGGGAAGCGGTTCTGCATCAACAGCGCCGCCCTCGACTTCGAGGAAGAGGACTGACCGAGTGCGCCGGCCGGGAATTGAACCCGGGCTATGAGCTTGGGAAGCTCATGTCCTACCACTAGACCACCGGCGCCGGCGTCGCCAACTATCCGGTGGCGTCACTTCAACGTAGCGTTCCGGGGTTGACAACCGTCCACTTCGCCCGTCGCAAGCTCGGGGTTTTTGGCGGTGCCCGCCGTCGGTCGACCCGTGACCGACGCCCAGCTCGACCCGACGGACCTCCTCGCGTTCTCGGCGGCCGAACGCCAGGACCGACGCGACCACATCACCGCGTTCATCCGGGACACCGTCGACGCCGCGGGCGCCGACGGCGCCGTCATCGGGTTGTCCGGGGGCATCGACAGCACCCTCACCGCGACGCTGGCCGCCGACGCCATCGGCGCCGAGAACGTCCACGCCCTTGCACTCCCGGGGACGGTGAGCAGCCCCGAGAGCACCACCGACGCCGAGACCGTCGCCATGGACCTTGGCATCCCGATCGACGTCATCGAGATCGGCGAGACCGTCGACACCATCGTCGACGACTACCCCGAGGCAGCCGATGACATGGAGGCCGTGGGCAACGTCCGTGCGCGGGTGCGGGCGGTGTACAACTACCTCGTCGCCAACCACGAGTCCCGCATCGTCCTCGGCACGGGCAACCGCACCGAGGCACTCGTCGGGTACTTCACGAAGTACGGGGACCAGGCCGTCGACTGCAACCCGATCGGGAACCTCTACAAGTGCCAGGTCCGCCAACTCGCCAGGCACCTCGGCGTCCCCGAGGACATCGTCGAGAAGACACCGAGCGCCGAACTCTGGGCGGGCCAGACCGACGAGGAGGAGCTCGGACTGGCCTACGACGCCATCGACGGGATCCTCGCACTCCACGTCGATGGCCCGGCGCCCCGGGAGGCCACGGCCGCCGTCCTGGACGTCCCGGTCGAGGCCGTCGACCGGGTGGACGACCTCGTCAACGCGTCCACCCACAAACGGGCGATGCCGCCGACCCCGGACTAGCGATCGATCGACCCCGCACTCGCCAACGCGGCGAACGCCGACGCCTCCGCGGCGTTGGTCGCCGCCCGGTCCCGGTCGGTGCGGAGCAGCCCCTTGAGTGCCCGGACCGCGTCCGGGTCGCCGGCTGCGACGGTCTCGGCGACCGTTCGGGGCGTATCGGTGACCGTCGTGACCAACCCCCACCGTTCGGCCGTGTCGGCGTCGATCGTGCGACCCGTCACCGCCAGGTCCAGCGCGCGACCCCGACCGAGGAGGTCCGGGAGACGGCGGGTGCCACCCCCCGCCCCGAAGATCCCGAGGTCGACCCCCGGTTCCGCGAAGGTGGCCGTCGGCGTGGCCACCCGGAGGTCACAGGCCACGGCGAGTTCGACGCCGCCACCGCGTGCCGCACCGTCGATGCCGGCGACCACGATCGTGTCGGCGTCCTCGATGGCGTCCATGGTGCGTTGGCCGACCGCCGCCAGCTCGTGGGCGGCCCCGGGGTCGGCTGCCACCCCGCGAACCATGTCGAGATCCGCCCCCGCACAGAAGGCGGTGCCGGCCCCGTGGAGGTACGTGACCGGCGAGGTCACCGTCTCGATCGCCGTGCGTAAGTCGACGAGGGCGTCGTGGTCCAAGGCGTTTCGGCGGTCCGGCCGGTCGAGGGTCACCGTCGTGATTGCCTCCCCGGGATCGACACCGATCATGGGGGAGCCTCCCAGGGGTTTCCAAAGGTCTTTGCGTCTGCCGAGCAAACACTGGGGTAATGGAAGAGGCCGCTCGCACCAGAAGCGGTGCACAACAGGCCGTCGCCGACATCGTCCCCGCCCGGTTGCAGTCGGTCATCGAGGACCGACTCGCCTCGGGGTCGATGATTCCCGGCGTCCTCACCATCCTCAGCGCCCAACTGGTCGACCCCACCGTCGATGCGGAGGAACTCGAGACGCGGGCGGCTGGCGTCCAACTCATCTACGAGGGACTGCGGTTGACACGGGCCCTGGTCCGGGATGAGCCGTGGGCTGGCGAGGATGTCCCAGAGGACATCCCCGCCGACGTCGACGTCCTCGCCGCCGACGTCATGGTCGCCCGCGGGTTCCGGTTGCTCGCCCGCACCGAAGCCGCCGATCGGGCCGTCGAGACGGTGCGACGGTTCGGCCGCGAACAGACCGCGACCGAGGATCGGCCCCGCGAACCGATGGGGTTGGAGGCGTGTGTCTTCGAACTCGCTGTCACGGCGGGTGCCACCGTCACCGGCGACGACCCGCCACTGCCCCTGCGCCAGTACGCCGTCGGCCTCGCCCGGACCCGCGGCGAACCCCCACTCCCGGTCGCCGAGGAGGGATTGCCCGAACGGATCGAGGACGTCCTCCACCGCGTGGGCGACCCCGCGGTCGCCGACGGCGCACGACCCCGGTCACCTGACTGAATCCGAAACGCGTAAGACCCGAACCGGCATACCACGGGACGCTTGCCTGGGTAGCTTAGCCTGGTAAAGCGCGTCCTTGGTAAGGACGAGACCCCGGATTCAAATTCCGGCTCAGGCTCTCTTCGTTCTCAACAGCACCGAACTACCCGCGGACGTGGGCACCACGCCCGTCTCCGCGGGGCCGGGACCGCAGTTAGGCGTCGTACCCGGCGTAGGCGTCCAGAACGAGGATGAGGACGCCAGCGGCGACGGTGCTGTACAGCACGGTCCCGGACTGGATTGCGCCGGTCAGGATGAACGGCGAGATAGCCGTCCAGAGCCCGATGAGCCCGGCGAGCCAGGCGCTGTACTCGGCGAGGTCCTCGGCGTCACGGGACCGCCACGTCCAGGCCGTGTAGGCCGAGAGAACCACCACGAGTGCGCCACCGATGACGGTGCTGTACAGCGGGTTGCCGGAGGCGATGCTGCCGGTGAGCACGAACGGCGATACCGCCAGCCACAGGCCCACGAGGGCCGTCAACCAACTCGTCCATTTGGCGGTGCTACCGCTGCCGGTCGAGAGGGTTGTGGACTGTTCGGTCGCCACTGTCGATCCCTCCGGCTACAAATGTCTGTCTGCGAGCATAAAATGCTTATCGCCGGTCGGTGGGTGGGGTCTCGGCTTTGATCGTACCGAGTCGCATGGCGTTGGCGGTGATCGCACTCGTCATGCCGGCGTCCCCGACCAGGACCGCCACCCAGATCGGGACCAACCCCAGGGGCACCAACGCGGCCAGGCCCGCCTTCACCCCGAGACTCGACCAGACGTTCTGCCGGATGACCCGCGTGGTGCGACCGGCCAGTCGGTGGAGGTAGGGCAACGCGGCGAGGTCGTCCCGGAGGAGGGCGATATCGCCGGTCTCCAAGGCGGTGTCGGTGCCGGCCGCACCCATCGCGATGCCGACGTCGGCGGTTGCCAGTGCGGGCGCGTCGTTGACGCCGTCCCCGACCATCGCCACCGCCTCGTACTCCGCGACGAGGTCCTCGATGACCTCGACCTTCTCAGCGGGGAGTACCTCTGCGGCCACCCGGTCGACCCCGACGGCCTCCCCGATGGCGGTGGCGGTGCGTTCGTTGTCCCCGGTCACCATCACCACCTCCTCGACGCCCTGGGCGTGGAGTCGTTCGATCACCCACTCGGCCTCGGGGCGAACCTGGTCGGCGACCGCGATCACGCCCTCGAGGCTGTCCTCGGTCCCGACGAGCACCGCGGTCTTGCCCTCGGCCTGGAGGGCCGGGACCGTGTCCTCGAGCAGGTCCAGACAGTTGTTCTGCTCACAGAGTCGGGAGGCCGTCGCGGTGACGACCCCGCCGTCGGTCGTCGCGTGCACGTGGGAGAGATCGAAGCCGAGATCTTCGAACAGTGTGGGGGTGCCCGCGTAGTGGGGCTCGCCGTCCAGTGTCGCCGTGACGCCCTGCCCGGTCAAGGCCTCGAAGTCCTCGATCGTCTGATCGGTGTCGATGTCGGCGGCGTCGGCGTGGTCGACGATCGCGGCCCCGATCGGGTGCTCGCTCCGGGTTTCGAGGCCGTGAGCGCAGGCGAGGACGTCGGCCGTCGAGTTCCCTGCCAGGGGGACCACGTCGGTCACCGCGAGGTCCCCGGTTGTCAACGTCCCCGTCTTGTCGAAGGCGACGGCGTCGACCTCGCCGACGGTCTCCAGATGCGATCCACCCTTCACCAGGACGCCGTTGCGGGCGGCACTCGTCACCCCGGAGACGACCGTGACCGGCGTGGAGATGACGAAGGCACACGGACACGCCAACACCAGCAGCGTCAATCCGTAGACGAAGTACGTCGCCCACGCCCCACCGAACACCAGGGGAGGAACGACGGTGACCAGGACCGCGAACCCGACGACGAGGGGCGTGTAGTAGTCGGCGAACCGGTCGACGAAGGCCTCCCGCTCGGTGCGTTCTGCCTGGGCGTCCTCGACCAGTTCGACGACGCGTGACAGCGTCGTCTCGGTGCCGGGCGCGGTCGCCTCGATCTCGAGGTACCCGCCCTCGAGGATCGACCCCGCGTAGACGGTGTCGCCGACGGTTTTGTCCACCGGGACCGACTCGCCGGTGATCGGGGACTGGTCGACGGGGCTTGCGCCCTCGGTGACGGTGCCATCGACCGGGATCTTCTCCCCGGGACGGACGAGGACGACGTCGCCCGTTTCGACCTCCTGGGCAGGCACCGTCGTCTCGCCGTCGTCCCGACGGACCCGTGCGGTGTCCGGGGAGAGGTCCATCAACGCCCGCAGGGACCCACGGGCCCGGTCCATCGCGTAGTCCTCTAACAGTTCGGCGATGCTGAACAACACCGCAAGCGTCGCAGCCTCCACGTAGAGGTCCTGGCCGAACAACAGACTCGCCAGCAGCGCACCCACGATGGCGAGACTCATGAGGAGGTCGATACCCAGCGACTTGGCCTTCGCGGCGTAGTACCCGCCACGGAGAATGGCCAGGCCGCTGGCCGCGACCGCCACGAGATAGGCGAGGTCGGCCGGGGACAGTGACACACCGCCCGCGTCGACGATGGTCGCGTCCCCGCCGGGAACGACAAAGGCCAACACCAGGCCGGCGGCCAGGAACGCGGCGCCGATCCAGGTCTTGATCGCGCGTCGGGAGGTCCAGACGTTCTCGCGGGCCGCGGGGACGCCGTCACCGTCCTCGACGGCGTATCCGACGCCCTCGATGCTGTCGACGAGTCGATTGATGTCGACCGCATCCGGGTCGTAGGTCACCGAGACGACGCCGGGCGTCGGTCGGGGATCGACCGCGGTGACGCCCTCGAGCTGCCGGAGGGCGCCCTCGACGGTGTCCGCACAGGAGGCACAGTCCATTTCCGGGACCGTCAACTCGACCGTCGCCTCGTCGCTCATCACCGCCGACTACCACCCACCGACTTATTAATTCGGCTGCTATAACGACGGCGTGAACAGCTAATTCTTGGTAACTGATACAGACACGTTATTAATCTCGGGTGGTGTCGGTGCCGCCCGTCTCCGCGGCCTGGATTCGCAACCCCTCGATTTCGTCAACGTAGTCGTACCCGGGGATGATCCCCCCGACCCACGTCCCCTCGACGAAGTTGACGACCGCCACCACGTCCTCGGCGACGTGGTCTGGCCGGGGTGTCACCTCCATCCCGACGACGACCTGCTCGGACAGTCGTTCGACCGTCGGGGCGGCCACCGTCGCCGCCGTCGCGGTCGTGACCCCATCCAGGCGGCGTACCAGGGTCTCGTACCACCCGTCGACGACCACGTCGGCGACGTCCCCCACCACGACCGCGTCGATGGTCGGGACCTCGACGGTCACCGTCACCGTCTCCGAACCCGGAACTGCCACCGCCTCGAAGGTCGCCGACGACACGGCATACCCGGTCTCCACCGCCTCGAACGAAGGCGCCGCCGCCAACGCCGCACCCAGATCGGTCATCGCCTCCAGGTAGTCGCCCCTGGCTCAAGGTGGTTGCGTTCCAGATGCGGGGGCTGGGATTCGAACCCAGGATGGGCTACCCCAGCGGGTCTTAAGCCCGCCGCCTTTGGCCGCTCAGCCACCCCCGCGCACCCGGTCCTACACGACCAGGCCCCGAAGTCACTTTCGGTGACGGCATCGGTATGCTTTTTGGCGTCCTGCCGGTAGCCCGGTCGAACACCCGAGTCCAGCCATGGGAGAGCACGCATCCGCGATCCGATCGCTGACCCGTCGGGGATTCCTCGGCACCACCAGCGTCGCCGCACTCGCCGGGTGTCTCTCCCTCGACTTCGGGGACAGTCCCCACCGCCTGGAGTTCGTCACCGCGCGTCCGCCGCTGACCCTCGACCCGATGGCGGTGGGGGATGCGGGCTCGGCCCACGTCGTCAACCAGGTCGTCGAGGGACTCTACCAGTACGACCCCGACCTGGACCTCGTCCCGAAACTCGCGATGGGTCCTCCCGAGGTCTCTCGGTCGGGGACGCGGTACGTCGTCCCCATCGACGAGGCGGCGACGTTCCCGGGTGGGGACCCCGTCGAGGCCACCGACGTCGTCCACTCCTTCACCGTCCCCCGCACCGAGCCAACTCCACCGGGGGCGGCGATGCGGATGATCGCCGACGTCACCGCAATCGACCGTCAGACCGTCCAGTTCGACCTGAGCTACCCCTACCCCGCCTTCCCGTCGGTCCTGACCTGGTATATCGTCCCCAGTGACCTTCCCTCGCTTCCCGATACCGACCCCCCCGAGGGCGCCGCCGCCCGCCTGGTCGGCTCGGGCGCCTTCGAATTCGAGGATCGACTCACCGACGGCGGCATCCGCCTCACCACCCGGAGCGACTACTGGGACGACCCCGCTCCCGCCATCGACGGCGTCGACTTCCGACCGGTCCCCGAGGGCACCAAACGCGTCATCACCGTCAAAGCCAGTGAAGCCGACGTCATCAACGAGGTGCCACCGAACGTCTGGGAACCGCTCAAGGACCTCGATGCCGTCACCCTCGCCTCGACTGCGGGTCTGGGCTACTACTACCTGGGGTTCAACTGTCGAGGCGGTCCGACCGCCGACCCCCGCGTCCGGGAGGCCATCGACTACGCCGTCGACCTCGACCGTGCCGTCACCGACGCAGTCGCCCCACTCGGCGACCGGCTGTACGCTCCCGTCCCCCGCCAAATCAGTGACGCCTGGTCGTTCCCCACCGACGCGTGGGCGAGCATCCCCCACGACCGAGACATCGACCGCGCCGCCACACTCCTCGACGACAGCGACGCCGTCCCACCGGACTGGGAGGCCCGGATCATCGTCCCACCCGACGACACCCGCCACCAACTCGGAGAGGCGGTCGCCGCCGGCATCCGCGCCGCCGGCTACCGGGCACGCGTCGACCGCCTCGACTGGGCGACCCTCGCCGACACCTACACGAGTGGTGACCCCCAGGACTACACCGCCTACGTCCTCGGGTGGATCGACGCCCCAGATCCCGACCGGTACCTCCACCCACTGTTCGGCCCCCAGGCAGCCGGCCGCACCGACGGCACCTACTACACAGGAGTCGCCGAGACCGTCCAGGCCGCCCGCGAGACCCGAGACCGGGCGACCCGTCGCACCCGCTACATCGAGGCGATCGAGACCCTGCTCACCGACCGCGCCCACCTCCCACTGTACACCCAACCACAATCCCTGGGGATGGTCCGCACCGTCGAGGACATCGGCACCCACCCACTCGACGGGTTCGTCCTCGTCGGCCACGGCTACAACGTCACCATCACCGCCCAGGAGTGACCAACCTACGTGGTCACCCGGTCCTCGAGGCCATCCCGCACCGCCCGCACCTGCTCGACGGCCGGACTGTCCTCGAGGTCGGCGATCGCGGC
Source organism: Halobacteriaceae archaeon (assembly GCA_042216925.1). Lineage (GTDB taxonomy): Archaea > Halobacteriota > Halobacteria > Halobacteriales > Halobacteriaceae > JBDGTJ01. The sequence goes on along the minus strand of JBDGTJ010000043.1, from coordinate 11,067 downwards.
CAGGGCCCCCACCATCCACGTCACCTGTTCCCCGGTCACGCGGAGGTCCCCGGGACCGATCCCGTACCGCTCGGTGAGCACCGCCTCCGATTCCCCGTCCAGGTACGCCGCCAGCACCCGCACCGTCTTCACTGTCGCCAACCAGTCGACGTAGTCCTCTTCGAGGGCGGTGGGATCGGTCACGAACTCGCCGGCGTGGCGGCGTGCGTACCGATGCATCCCACCCTGTTCGTCGCGTTGGAGGTAGAATCCCTCGACGTCGGTGGCGTTACAGGCGACCTCAAGGACGCTGCGTCGCGTGACTGCAGCAAGCGCGGGGAAGGCCGACAACGCCTCCCTGAACGCCGCCCCGGTATGCGGGTCGATGAACTGTTCGGCGACGGTCCGCCCCAAGGCCGTCACCGCTAAGCCGTCATCCCGCTCGATGAACCCATCGCCAGCGAGGTCGTCCAACACCAGGTCAGCGACATCCACCAGGGTGGTGTGCTCGGCCTCGAACGCGTAGAACGTCCCCGAGAGGACCGAGAGCAACCGATCCCGCGTCTCGGCGAACCCCCCGGCCACCGCACCCAACACGTGGGTCCGCAACGCGTCCTGGGTCGCCAACGCCGACCGAACCGGTTCCGGGGTTGCGTGGAGATACCGGGTCTCGAGGGTCCGGGCGGTCTCCGCGTCGTCGGCGACCAGGATCGCCTCCCCGTATGGATCTAACCCCGGGCGACCGGCCCGCCCCATCATCTGGTGGACGTCCAACACCGGCAACGCGGTCCATCCGTCGTCGGTGTACCGTTCGTGGTCCCGGACGATCACCCGGCGGGCGGGGAGGTTCACGCCCGCCGCCAGCGTCGGGGTCGCACACAGGACCGCGAGGTCGCCGTCGCGGAACGCCGCCTCCACCCGAGCGCGGTGTTCGTCTCGCAGTCCCGCGTGATGAAACGCCGCCCCGCCGGCCGCGGCATCCGCGAGTCGCCGCCCCATTCCGGTGCGGGCGCTTTGGCGCAGCGTCGCGGCGACGGACCCACCGGCGGTCACCGACAGTGACGCGAGCTCGGCGGCCAGGTCCTCGGCGGCGCGTCGAGAGTGGACGAACACCAGACACTGTCCCTCCTCCGTGAGGGTGTCGGTCACCAGGCTCCCGGTCACCGAATCGGTGCTGGTGTCGAGTGCGGCGACGGTGCCGTCCGCGTAGGTGATCTGGTCCTCGACGGCGATGCCGCGCCGCAGTTCGACGGGACGCCAGTCCGTCTCGACGAGGTCGGCGTCCAGCCACTCTGCCAACTGGGTGGCGTTGCCGACGGTCGCAGAGAGCCCGACGAGCTGGAGGTCCGGATGCCGGTCTCGGAGAATCGCCACGGTCATCTCGACCGTCGGGCCCCGCGTCTCGTCGTCGAGGAGATGGAACTCGTCGACGACGACACAGGACAGCGCCGACACCCAGTCGGGGCCGGTGCGCAACACCGCGTTTGCCTTCTCGCTGGTGGCGACGACGATGTCAGCGTCACCGATGCTGCCCACGTCCTCGGTGACGTCCCCCGTCGCGACCACCACCTCGGTGTCCGGCAGGGCCGCGAACGTCTCGGCCTTCTCGTGGGCCAACGCCCGTAACGGCACCACGTACAGCGACACCCCGTCGGCGGCGACCATCGCCAGCTCCGCGATGAGGGTTTTCCCGCTGGCGGTCGGCACCGCTGCGACGATGTCGGCACCCTCGAACAGACCCGCCTCGACGGCCACTCGTTGGGGCGGGTAGAGTTCGGTGATGCCGCGCTCGTGGTAGTGGTCACGGACCACAGCCGGCACGGGGAGGGCTTCGATATCGGTCATCGGCCGCTCCGGGGGTGACCGATCGACCCCGACGGTGGTGGTGGGGTTGATCCGGCGTTCACACGCGGTGGCGGACCCCGCGAGGGCAAGAAGGTTCCGCCCTCCGGCGTGGAACCATCCCGATTGTCCATGTCAGAAATGTATAAGATGGTGCTGGGGGTAGCCCCGGCGGATGGCCGAGGACGCCCACGAGGTCTACGACGGGTTCGCGCCCACCTACGCCGACCGCAACCCCGCCTCGCCCGCCCGCGCCAGCTACGAGTGGCCCGCCGTCAGAGCCGTCCTCCCCGCCGTCGATGACCTCGACGTGTAAGACGCCGCGTGTGGCACCGGCCACTACGCCCGGTGGCTCGCCGACCGCGGCGCGACGGTCATCGGTATCGACGCCAGTCGCGGCATGGTCGAGCAGGCCCACACCGATCACGGTGACGCCATCGCCCTCGCACTCGCCGACCTCCGGGGCACCATCCCCCTGGCCGACGACAGCGTCGACCTCGTGGTCTGTCAACTCGCCCTCGACCACATCGAAGACTGGGATCCCGTCCTCGAGGGCTTCGCCCGCGTCCTCCGCCCGGGTGGGGATCTCGTTCTCTCGATCGACCACCCGTTCACTACGTACTTCGTCATCGACCACGAACCAGCCGACGTCGGCAACGCCCAGGCGACCGAGGCGGACTACTACGCCGTCGAACGCTTCGAGAAACGGTGGGGCAGCGGGGACGACGCCGTCACAATGCCCGTCTACCGACGATCCCTGGCAGCGGTCACCCGTCCATTGTTCGATGCCGGCTTTGCCATCACCGAGCTCAGAGAACCACGACCCCAAACCGACTCCGAACCCCTCGCTTACTTCGACGAACGCACCCCGCGATTCCTGGTGGTCCGGGCCGAACCCCCGTAACTCACTCGTCGGGCCGCGTGACCACCGGGAGATGGTCGTAGGCATCGTGGACCGTCACCGACGCCAGGCTGACCTCGGTCTGTGGACGGTCGTCCTCGTCCGTCGGGACGGAACCGATGGCCTCGACGACATCCATCCCCGCCGTCACCTCCCCGAACACGGGGTGGCGACCGTCGAGGTGGGGTTGGGCGGCCAGCGTGATGAAGAACTGTGACCCGTTCGTGTTCGGACCCGCGTTGGCCATCGAGAGGACGCCCGGCCCATCGTGGGTCAACTCCTCGTGGAACTCGTCGTCGAACTCGTAGCCGGGCCCGCCACGACCCGTCCCGGTCGGGTCCCCGCCCTGGACCATGAACCCCTCGATCACGCGGTGGAAGATGACGTCATCGTAGAGGGGCTGGCCCTCGATCCGGTCACCGGTCTCCGGGTCGTCCCAGGCCCGCTCCCCGGTCGCCAACCCGACGAAGTTCGCGACGGTCCGGGGCGCTCGCTCGTCGAACAGTTCCACGTCGATGTCGCCCTCGCTGGTATGGAGTGTCCCAGTCAGTCCCATACCCGTTCCCCGGGACCACACCGGATAAAGGCCGTCGGTTCCCGTACGCCTAAGGCACGACCCCGTGACGGGCGCCCATGGCCACCCACACCGCCGAGCGTCGCGAGCTCACCCGTCTCCCCTCCGGGATCCCGGTGACGACGACGGTCCACACCTACGAGGGGGAGACCGACGGACCGACTCTTTACCTCCAGGCCGCCCAACACGGTCGCGAGGTCAACGGCACCGCGGTCCTCCGCCGCCTCCACGACCAGCTCTGTGCGGCCACCCTCGACGGCCGGGTCGTCACCGTCCCGGTGGCCGATCCCCTGACCTTCGATCACGCGTCCTACACCACCCCAGAGCCATTGGACAGCGTCAACGCCAACATGAACCGGGTCTGGCCGGGCGACGCCGACGGCACCCTCCACGAACGGATGGCCGCCAGCCTCTGGTCGCTGGTCGCGGAGGCCGACGCGGTCGTCGACCTCCACACCGGGAGCCGGGATATGCTCACCCACGTCGTCTTCAAGGAGGGCGACGAGGATGCCCGCGCCCTGGCGACGGCGTTCGGCACCGACCTCCTCCTGGGCGAACCCGCCGACGAGGACGCCGACGACGAGTGGCACGCCCGGGACTTCGCCGGGAAACTCCGGGTCGCGGCGGCAGATGCGGACATCCCCGCGATCACCCCCGAACTCGCCCACAACCGTGCCATCGTCGAACCGGCCGTCGAGACCGGCGTCACCGGCGTCACAAACGTCCTGGCGACCCTCGACATGCTGGACGGCCCGGTCACCCACAACGGGGACCCCGTCCTGGCACGCAACCACCTCGGCCGGGTCACCGCCGAGGACTCCGGGCTGTTCCGTCCCCACCCCGACGTGACCGTCGGCGACACCGTCACCGCCGGGGACCCCCTCGGCACGCTGTACGATCCGATGACCTACGCCGTCCGCCAGGAGGCCGTCGCCGACCGCGACGGCATCCTCTACTCGCTCAACCGGGGCGCCATCGTCACCGCGGGCTCGACGGTCGGGAGCGTCGCCGAACGACGGGACAGCTCCGCCTAAGACCGGGCCGTCGTGTACAGCACCGGACTCACAACCAGCAAGGCGATGCCGAGGTACTTGTAGTGCAGCGGCACGAGACTCGACGGCGTCAACAGGAAGATCACCCCGAACAGGATGAGGTTCGCCGACAGGACCTTCCGGGATTTCAGCGGCAGGCTGCCCAGGATTGCGAGGACGAACAACAGAAGGAGGGCCTGACCCACGTTGTAGGACAACAGGAAGTCGTCGACGAGGGGCAGTGGCGTGAACGATGCCATCAGGACAAAACTGCCCCCGAAGTGACCTTCAACCTTGCGCTACGGGGCGGCTATGCCCCCAGTGGTCAGGTGTCGATCGGGATCTCCTTGCCGCGGGTGGTGACGTCGGCCACCGCGGGGAGGGTGACCTCGAGGACACCGTTGCTGTACTCGGCGGTGATGTCCTCGTCCTCGACCTCCTTGGGGAACCGGAACGTCCGGTGGTAGGTCTTCTTGTGCCCGCGGCGGTCGTCCTCGTGTTCGGCGGCGACGTTGAGTCGACGGTCGTACCAGTTGACCTGGATCTCGTCGGGCTCGAAGCCCGGCATGTCGATGCTGAGGACGAACTCGCCGTCCTCCTCGTAGAGGTCGTAGTCGTTTCCACCCGTCCCGAACAATTGGGACGGCAGGTCGAGACTCTGCATCCAGCTGTCGGCAGGACTGGTGGGCAGGGCCAACTCGGACCACCCGGTCAACGGTAATGTTGCGATTCATAATAAAAGTTGTTCTACATTCTTCTAAACTGTTTGCAAGCACGACGAAGCGATGCATGTTCGCCCCGCTCTTTTACGATGAGCAGCTGTGGTGAGTCGACCGATGCTCGAGGGTTGGGCGCTCCTTCAGATCTTCTATCGCATCGAGACGGTTGTGAATAGACACGGACCGGGGGCGACTGGGATGCATCGAGGGAAGGGCTGCTTTGATTGCACGCCAGTTCTCGGCGCGCTGGAAGAACCATCCGTGCGAGACCGGTCAGCACGACTGCGATTGCGAGCGGAAGAACGAATCGCACCCGGAATACCCAGATGACGAGGGCCCCCGCCACGATCGGGGGGAGGACCGCTACCAAGCGTTGGTTGTGTGTAGATATGCCCAGTCGTCCAGCGAGCATCCCACGAGGCCACCACCGAGGAACACGATCCCGGCGAAGAGAACGATCGTTTCGAGACTGAATGTATACTGAGCCCCGCGGGCCGCACTTCCGAGTATCAGGTACGCGGCATGCAAGCGTGTGGACCCTTGTCTAGTGTTGGTCATTGAATCGATTGGGTAGCGTGAGACGGTGTACTGATGGACTTCTCGTATGTTTGGGGAGCGTCCCGATCAGTGGAGAGCAACCCCCCGCCGATGGCGGTGCCAGTGGGTGCCCTGCCCAGTGCTTTCCGTACGCGTCGTCGTGACGGTGGGCCTGATCCCACAACCTTCCTAACGTATCACCATCAAAAAAGGAATCTTTGGCCGCCAACTGTTTGCAGGGACCGAACCCGGGCCTCGGATACGGGACCGAAATTCGTGAGGGCTCCGACTCCGGAGTGACGACCCACGATCGGTGTTCCCCCGCCTCGCCGGCAGCGAGTCGATTAGGACCCGCCGTAGATCGGGCCCTCGTCGGGACCGTCGGGCTCGGGATCGAAGAGCTCCGGTTCCTTCTCGCCGAGGACGTCGACCTCCGCCAGCAACCCCTTCCTGACGACCCGGGAGAGGGCGTGATCGACCAGCTTGATCCGGGACGGGACCGGCGTCTCCATTTCCCCGACGGCACAGCTCCCGGGTGCCACGGGCTGGGTCTGGATCTCGTGGTGGGGATCGCTGGTGAACGAGCCCTGGGGGTACAGCGTACTCCAGACGTTCCCGATCGGGTGGAAACTCGAGGTGAGGTTCGGTCCACCGTCGACCATGAACACACGGACGGTGTCGCCCTTCTGGACCTCGGTGGGCCCGTACTTGGCGGCGCTGTAGGCGTACTTCTCCCCGTTCAAGACGACGTACGTGGGGTTTTCGGCTTTCATCGCCCCCATGTCGAAGCCGTGGTGGCCCTTCGTTCCCGTGGGCTTGTCCGTGTAGATCTCGTGTTGCCCGTAGTACAGCTCCTTGTCGACCGCCGGGAGCCCCTCCTTGGGTTCGACGACGATCATTCCGAACATCCCACTCGAGATGTGGTAATCGAGGTTCGGCACCGCACAGTGGTAGATGTAGGCGCCGGGATAGTTTGCCGTGAACGATTCGGCGTTGGACTCCCCGGGGTTGGCGGTTGTCGCGACGGAGCCGCCACCCGTCCCGTAGATCGCGTGCATGTCCACGTTGTGGGGCTTGGTATTCTTCGGTGCGTTCTCCAGGGTGAACGAGACGGTGTCACCCTGCCGGACCCGGAGCATCGGACCCGGGATCCGCCCGTCGAAGGTCATGAAATCGAAGGTCACACCCTCCTCGATCTCGGCGGTGACCTCCTTTGCGGTCAGGGTGATGTCGTGGTGTTTGGGCTCTGACCAGTCGACGGGGTCAGGAAGGTCCGTCGGATCGGCGGCGACCTGGTCGACGTCGACGGACTTCGCGGCGGCGTAGTTGCGTGTCGTCGTTGTCGTCGTGCTGTCGTTCGTCGGGGCGTTACAGCCGGCGATCGTCGCCGCACCGCCTATGCCGAGTGCTTGCATCACGCGGCGTCGTGTTGAATCAAACATCTTGGTCACCGTACGCTCACCTGTATCGGGTGGGCTACCTTTAACCGAGACGCGGGTTCCTGTAAACCGGGAACGCCAACGAATATGTTCGGGTCATCCGTTTTATGGGTGGTCCTGGGGACGACCGGATGACTCCGGTGTATCAGTCGGCTGGCGTGCGTAGGCGGCGTAAGCGAGCACACCGAATCCGGCTGCTGTGAAGGTGCTGTGTATGGCGACACTTGCGGAGATCGAGATGTTCAGGAGCTGGTAGAGGCCACCGGCCACGAGGCCCCCGAGCGTGACGAGGCCAAACCCGACCGCCAGCGACCCGAGGGCGGGCGACCGGGTGCGTCGATACGCCCGGGTGGCGAGCACCGTGACCAACCCACCGCACAGCAGGGTGATGGTCTTCGTGAGGGTCACGTAGGGTGCGAGATCAACCATGATTGGTCACTGGGTGAACGATGGTGGCGACCGCGTTTAGCTGGGAGTTGCTGTTCCCAGAGAGTGGGAAGGCCTCGGTTCTACTCGGTACCGTTGGGGGTGAGGACGCCCTGTTCGGCGGCCAGTTGGGTGTCCGTGAATTCCTTGATGATCGCGCCTTCCGCGCGATGGAGGGTTTCACTGCACGTCGATTTGGCGATGCCGGTCGCCTCGGCGAGGTCCGTCAGCGTACAGGTTCGGGGCGTATCGTAGTACCCCCGCTGTACGGCCTCGGTGAGCAGGGTCGCTTGCCGGTCGGAGAGGAGGGATTCGGCGTCGGCGTCGGGTCGCACCGACTCGACCGTATAGGAGATGCCGGTGGCCGCGAGTTCGGCGGCGAGGTTCGAGAGCTGTTCGCGGGCGGCGGTGAGCTCCCACACTGCCTCGCCGTCGGTGATCGAAAACGGGGTGACCACGGGGATGCCGGCGTTCTTTGCGATCTCGAGGAGGTGGGGGGCACCGGTTTCGAACTGGAACAACACGCGGTTATCGGTTACCTCGAGGACCTCCAGGGCGGCGATCTCCTCGTGGTCCCTTGCAGCGGTCACGATGGCCGCGGGGTCCTCGGTCCGGACCTCGAGTAACCCGATGCCGCCATCGTCGTCCCGGGAGACGACCGAGACCACCCGGAACTGTGTGCCGTCGTGCTCGCGGGAGAGTGCGCCGATCCAGGAGCCCTTGGGCAGGGTGAGTCGCACGGTCGCGGTGGCCATGCCCCCTGCTTCGAGTTCCACAACCAAAAACGCTGGCCGAACATGTTCATCCGAGGACGATGAGGTACGCGAGGATCAGGGCGGCGTTGGTGATCCCCAAGGCGAACACGACTTTCAGATGGAAGTAAAACATCTCCCCCTGTTCGGCCTCGTCCGCTGCCTCGTAGGCCGCCCACTCGCCCGCCGTACAGTCCTCGGGATGCCATTCCCCGACGTGGAGGTCCTTTGCCGCCACCGTCCTGAACGGTCGATCGCAGTAGGGGCACCTCGCTGCCGGGTCCTCGCCTGCGGGTACGCTGGTCGCTGGAGGTGTGGGTCTGGTCATACGTACGGGGGTGGGCCGGCCGGTTGGACGATGATCCACATGCTCGTGACGGTGTACAACACCATCGCGACGACGAACGGGGCCTGACTCCGGATGGCGCGCAATCGCCCCGGGAACAGGTCGAGGGCGATGGCGTGGGCCACCCACACAGCGAGGAGGTGGCCCAGGAGGACCACGCCCAGTTGCAACACCGGCCACCATCCCGGGAGGACCAGGACCGTCACCGTCCGGGGCCCGGTCACGGGTGCCCCGACCGCCCCGAGCAATGCCGGGGAGAGCGAGACGAAGTACCCCAGGAAGTGAGCGAGGTGATACCCGGCAGCGATCGGTAACAACGATGGGATCAACCACGCGCCGATCGCCGTCGGATCGACATAGGAGTCTGCGGCCTGCCGGGCCCGGCGGGCCGCCAACCGGTAGGCGTACAGGAACAGGCCGAACCCGGCGACCATCCCGACCGCGTAGACGAGGAGGGCGGGAACCCCTGCCGTGACCAGGGGGCTGATCGCGGTCTCCCAGGCCGGGGTTGAGACCAGTCCATCGAAGGTCGTCGCCCAGAGAACCGCGATCACGAACCGCGTCTCCCCCGTGGGCGGTGTGTCTGCGTCGGTCAACGGCGTGGTCGGTAGCCGCACCCTGAGTCCATTTGCCGTGTGTTGGATGGGGGCGATGGCGCCGTACAACCGGAACACCCGGGCGATGGAATCGATGCGTTCGAACCACACGGTGGGGCCAACCCCCACCGCACCGATCACCGTGACCGCGGTGTATGCCAGGATCAACCCGGTCAGCAACCGGGGGTCTGCCGCGGCCGGCGTCACCACCTCCACGAACACCAATGCCAACAACCCGACGACGCTGGGCCAGGCCCCGATATCGTCCGGGAGGTCCCACCACCGGCCGCCGGGAACAGCCGTTGCGATGGCTCGCCACGGGTTCAACACGGGCCAGGTATTGCCGACGAGATACACCGAGGCGGTGTATCCGGCCCACCACCCCGCCCACACCACGAGGATCGTGAGGTTCGTCGTGGGTGTCCTCGGTCCTACCAGCCCGACGGCGACCACCACGACGAGCGCGCCGACGCTGCCCACCTGGAGCAGCGGGCGGAGCACCCGCCAGATCCGTGTCGGCGACGGTAGCCGGAGCGAGGCGGTGTTCACCATCCGGATCGCCTCGTGGTCGGTGAGCAACGCCGTGAACAGGAACGACCCGGCCACGATCCCACCGCCGGTGAGGAAGGTCAGCCACGGCGGCACCGTCGTCGACCCGGCGGAGTCGCTCAATGCACCGACGTGAGCCGCCCCGATGCTCGTGATCGCGACGAACCCGGCCATCGCCCCCATAGCCGGGGGGACCGCAGGCTTGAGGGTGGCGAGGACGCGATCACCCGACCCGTCATCCATCATCGCCGACTACCCGGCCCGGCCAGTAAACCCCTTCGAGACGCCGGCAGGTGGAAACCTTCTTTCCGACGGGTCCGCTTCTTCCCACCGGGCAATGGGCTGGTATCGACGGTACGCGCGGGTGGTCTTCGGCCCGAACCGCCGGAACCTCGCGACAGTCGCCGCGGTCGGTGCTCTCCTGTTCGGTGCCTACGTCGTCCTGCCCGCCGTAAGCGTCGCGCCCTCGACGCTGGCGGGTCTCCGGTACCTGGTGGGGTTGGCGGTGTTCAGCATCTGGATGGCATGGTTCGTCGCGGCCGGCGTCGCCGTCTGGCGGGCCGGCGAGTTCGGCGAGCACCGATGACCCGGTTCCCAGGTGATGGGAACCGGTCGCGGGCCTTTTAATGGGTCTCTCCCCTACCCACTGGGTATGACAAGCGATCGATCCCCGGCCCCGACGGTGACGCGCCGTCGGTTCCTCACCGCGACCGGCACCGCCACAGCCGGCCTGGCCGTCGGCCCCACCTCGGCTGCGGCCGCGCCCAGTTTCGACGGATGGTTCGACAACGTCGGCAACTACAGTGGTGTCGTCGACAAACGCGGCACCGCCGAGGTCACCGTCGAGGTCGGTGTCCCCCAGGGCGGGTTGCCATTCGGGTTCGGTCCGCCCGCCATCCAGGTCGACTCCGGCACCACCGTCTCCTGGAAATGGACCGGCGACGGTGGCAGCCACAACGTCGTCGACCTCGATGGCGCCTTCCAGAGCGACCTCTACTCCGAGCCCGGAACCCACTTCTCACACACCTTCGAGTCCACGGGTGTATCGAAGTACTACTGTTCGCCCCACCGCGCCAACGGGATGAAAGGCGCAGTCATCGTGGGCTCGCTTCCCGACACAGCCGCGGGGGGCGGCGGATCGAGTCTCGCAGATCTTGGGACGCTGGCCCTCGGGGGTCTCCTCGGCGTCGGGTTGGTGCTCTTACCCATCGCAGCGAGCCGTCGAAGCGCGGAGTGACCGGTCGGAGACGATTGTCCGTGCCCGACGAGGCCACACCCACCAATCGATGGCGGAGTCAGCGAAGAGTCGAGGTGGGCCAGTACGGATTTGAACCGCAAACCTCCACCTTATCAGAGTGGCGCTCTACCTGATTGAG
>JBDGTJ010000051.1:13421-24614 GCA_042216925.1 Halobacteriaceae archaeon | reverse complement strand
CGGAAACGCAACCAGATGCGGTCGTTCCTGATGTGGATCATCATCGCGATCGTCATCGGGTACGCGTTCATCATCGCCCAACAGATCTTGATCGGCATCCTCGCCGCCGGCGTGATCTACCTCGCGTTCCGGTACAGCGCCCGCGGCTCGGACGCGATGGTGCCCAAACTCCTCATCAACAACGCCGACAAGCAGTCGGCCCCCTACGAGGACGCCACCGGCGCCCACGCCGGGGCGTTACTGGGCGATGTCCGACACGACCCGTTCCAGAGCGGCGGGATGGAGACGCCAAGCCACGACCGCGTCGAGGCCGGCGCCATCCACAAGGCGCACAAAGGCGTGTTGTTCATCGACGAGATCAACACCTTGGACGTGCGCAGCCAGCAGAAGCTGATGACCGCGATCCAGGAAGGCGAGTTCGCGATCACGGGCCAGTCCGAACGGTCATCGGGTGCGATGGTCCAGACCGAACCCGTCCCGACGGACTTCATCATGATCGCGGCGGGGAACCTCGACGCCATGGAGAACATGCACCCCGCGCTCCGCAGCCGCATCAAAGGCTACGGGTACGAGGTGTACTTCGACGACACGATCGAGGACAGCCCCGAGATGCGGCGGAAGTACGTGCGGTTCGTCGCCCAGGAGGTCGAGAAGGACGGGCGACTGCCCCACTTCACCCCGGATGGCGTCCGGGAACTGATCCTGGAGGCCAAACGCCGATCGGGGCGGCGGGAACACCTCACGCTCCGGTTCCGGGAGCTCGGCGGGTTGATCCGCGTCGCTGGCGACATCGCCCGCGCCGAGGACGCCGACATGACCACGCGGGACCACGTCATCCGCGCGAAGAAACGGTCGCGGTCGATCGAACAACAGGTCGCCGACCAGTACATCGAACGGCAACGCGACTACGAGCTGAAGGTCAACCAAGGCGACGTCGTCGGCCGCGTCAACGGCCTGGCCGTGATGGGCGAGGACTCCGGCGTCGTCTTGCCGGTGATGGCCGAGGTCACCCCCGCCCAGGGACCCGGCGAGGTGATCGCCACCGGCCAGCTCAAGGAGATGGCCGAGGAGTCGGTCCAGAACGTCTCCGCGATCATCAAGAAGTTCAGCGACGAGAACCTCTCCGAGAAGGACGTCCACATCCAGTTCGTCCAACTGGGCGACCAGGGCGTCGACGGGCCGTCCGCGTCGATCACCGTCGCGACGGCCGTCATCTCCGCACTGGAGAACGTCCCCGTCGACCAGACGGTCGCGATGACCGGGTCGCTGTCGGTGCGGGGTGACGTCCTCCCCGTCGGTGGGGTGACCCACAAGATCGAGGCGGCCGCCAAAGCCGGGTTCAAGACGGTGATCATCCCGGCAGCCAACGAACAGGACGTCATGGTCGAAGAGGAGTACCGGGAGATGGTCGAGGTGATACCGGTCTCCCACATCTCGGAGGTGCTGGACGTCGCACTTGCGGGTGAACCGGAGAAGGACTCGCTGGTCGACCGGCTCAAGGAGATCACCGGCAAAGCCCTCGACCAACAGGCCGCTCATTCGACCGGCAGTCCCAGCCCACAGTAACCGGCGTCCACCACGGTTTCTCGCGGTCGCTACCGGCTCGCCAGCTCATCGGTGAGTCCCACCGATATTTCTAGGGGGCTGTCGAAGACCGGGGTATGGCCGGTCCCGCGTACCCGTCCTTCGTCGGGATCGCCCTCGTCATCGCGATCGCGGTGGTCGGCCTGGCGCGAGTTTCACAGGCCGCGGCCCACGGGCCGGACGCCGACGATTCGGTGGACGCCACCGAGTCGTTGCCGACCGGTGCGTTGCTGGTGAACGTGTTGCTCACCCACGGCGTCGTCGTCATCCTGATCGGCGTGACGGCCTGGATCGCGGCGGTTCCTCACCCGGTCCTGGGCCTCGGCCCCGCGACTCGGGGTATCAGCGCGGGGGTGCTCGGCGTCGCCGCCGGCGTGGTGGTGTACCTCCTGGACGAGGTGTTGACCGTCCTCGCCCGGGCCGTCGGGTTGGTCCCGTCCGAGCGGTTGCGCGAGTCGTTGTCGCCCAGCAGCGTCGGTGGGTGGGTGACGCTGTTCGTCGGCGTGCTGCCGGTTGTCGCGTTCGCCGAGGAGCTGTTGTTCCGGGCGGCCCTCGTGGGCGTGGCCACGACCGGGCTCGGCGCGCCGGTGTGGCTGGCCGTCGCCGGGTCGAGCCTGTTGTTCGGGGCGGCCCACGGGGTGCAGGGCCCGGGTGGCGTGATCGTCACCGGGGTGCTTGGCGTCGCGCTCGCCGGGGTGTTCCTCGCGTCGGGAAGTCTACTGACGGTCGTCGTCGCCCACTACCTGGTCAACGTCCTGGAGTTCGTCGTCCACGAGGATCTGGACTGGTAGGGCGGGGGTCGCTGTCGCCGGTCACAGCCCCTCGAGGGAGCGGAGTTTCTGTTCGACGTCGGGTGGTGCGGCGCTGGGCCCGTCCCGCACACGGTGGTCGGGGACGAACAGGGGGACGGGGTTCTCGGCCAGCGCGGTGCGGGCCTCGTCGAGGGTCTCGTCGTCGGTGTCGAGGTCGGCCATGCGCGCGATGGCCTCGACGGATCGTTGCTCGCCGTACGGGATCTGGCGGGTGGCCTCGAGGACCGCGCGGTGGGCGGTGTCGACGGTGAGGCCGATCTCGACGTCCTGGAAGTCATCCTCGACGCCCTCCAGGTAGGCGAAGACCCGGTCGAGGACCGGGTTCTCGTCGGTGGCGTCTGCGTCTGGTTGGGTCGGGAAGGAGACGCTGATGACGCGATCGCCGGCGACACCGAGCTGGACGTAGGTGCCCAGGTAACTCGATTCCCGCGCGAAGATGCCGTCCATACCGGGGCCAGGACCCTCGCCCGCTTGAAGGTTGCCGCCAGGACACAAGTCTTTTGTACAGATGAGTACATTCGTGTACACGAATGAACGAATCAGGTGAGGTGGCGCCTGCCGTCACCTCCATCCTCCGATCGGCCCGGCAGCGCCCCGTCGAGGCCGACCCCCTCGACGTCGACGCCCGCCCGCTGCCCGCGACGATCCGATCCACGACACAACGCGGGGACATGCCGATCATCGCCGAGATCAAACCCACGAGCCCCACCACCGACCAGGAACGCGATCACGACCCCGTCGCCGCCGCGACCGCGATGGTCGCGGGCGGTGCCACCGCCATCTCCGTGCTCACCGAACCCACGCACTTCGGCGGCTCCACCGCCGCCCTCGAGGCCGTGCGGGAAGCCGTCGACGTCCCCGTGCTCCGCAAGGACTTCCTCCTCGAGGAATCCCATCTCGACGCCGTCCCCGCCGACATCGTCTTACTCGTCACTCGCTTCATCGACGACCTCGAGGGCATGGTCGGTGCCGCCCGCGACCGGGGCCTCCAGGCACTCGTCGAGGTCCACACCCGCGAGGAACTCACCACCGCCATCGAGGCCGACGCCGACATCATCGGCATCAACACCCGGGACCTCACCAACCTCACCGTCGACCGGACCACCGTTGACCGCCTCGCGCCCGCCATCCCCGACGATGTCACCCTCGTCGCCGAGAGCGGCGTCAGGAATCCAGCTGACGTCCGCCGCTACCGTCGGGCCGGCGCCGACGCCGCCCTCGTCGGCACCGCCATCATGGACGCCACAGACCTCACAACCCGCACCCGGGAACTGGTCACCGCATGACAGCCAGCACCTACGGACGCTACGGCGGCCAGTACGTCCCCGAGGCCCTCATGCCCGCCCTCGAGGAACTGGAATCGGCCTTCGAGCGCTACGTCATCGACAACGAGGACGGGTTCCGCGAGGACCTCCGAACCCGGCTGCGAACGTTCGGCGGCCGCCCAACACCCCTCCAACGCGCCGACACCCTGAGCGACCGATACGATCGGGACATCTACCTGAAACGAGAGGACCTCCTCCACGGCGGCGCCCACAAACTCAACAACGCCCTCGGGCAGGTACTGCTGGCCACATACATGGAGAAAGACCGCGTCATCGCCGAGACCGGCGCCGGCCAACACGGCACCGCCACGGCCATGGCCGCCGCCCACCTCGATGTCCCCTGTGAGGTGTACATGGGGCGCCGTGACATCAACCGCCAACGCCCGAACGTCTACCGCATGCGACTGAACGACGCCACCGTCACCCCTGTCGAGGCGGGGCGTGGCACGCTCAAGGAGGCGATCAACGCCACGCTCCGGGACTGGGCGACGACCGTCGAATCCACCCATTACGTGATCGGGTCCGTGGTCGGTCCACACCCGTTCCCCGCGATGGTGCGGGAGTTCCAGTCGGTCATCGCCACCGAAACCAGACGCCAGATCAGAGACGCCACCGGCGGCCTGCCCGACGATGTCATCGCCTGTGCCGGCGGCGGCTCGAACGCGATGGGGTCGTTCGCCGCCTTCACCGACGATGCCGACGTCGACCTGTACGCCGTCGAGGCCGGCGGCACCGACCTGACCGTCGACGACGATGCCGGCGTGGCGCCGAACTCCGCGTCCCTGACCACCGGCTCGGAGGGCGTCCTGCATGGCGCCCGGACGAAAGTCCTCCAGGACGACCACGGCCAGATCGTCGAATCCCACAGCCTCTCTGCAGGTCTGGACTACGCAGCCGTCGGCCCGGAACTCGCCCACCTCGTCGAGACGGGTCGCGTCGAGGCGACCACCGTCGACGACGACGCAGCCCTCGCCGCGTACCACCGACTCGCCAGGACCGAGGGCATCATCCCCGCCCTGGAGAGCGCACACGCACTGGCCTACCTCGAGGCCGTCGCCGGCCCCGACGCCGACCCCGGATCCGACCCGCTCGGCGAGACGGTCGTCGTCACCGTCTCCGGCCGCGGCGACAAGGACCTCGAGAGCGTCCTCGAGGCCACCGCCGACCGCAACCTCGAGGAAGCCCCTGCCTTCGACGTCTTCTCGGGGGGATCGACGTGAGTCGGCTCCGGGCGGCCTTCGCCGAGGAACCCGCCTTCATCCCCTACCTCGCCGTCGGCGATCCCTCTCTCGAGGCCAGTCGGCGGTACGTCGACGCCGTCGTCAGCGGCGGGGCCGACGTCCTCGAGCTCGGCTTGCCGTTCTCCGAACCGATCGCTGAGGGACCGACCATCCAGGCCGCCGTCAGCAGAGCCCTCGACGCCGGCCTCACCCCCGAGACCTACCTCGCGTTCGTCGCGGACCTCGACGTCGATGTCCCCCTGGTCTGTATGACCTACTACAACCTCATATACCAGTACGGCACCGACCCCGGGCCCCGCGCGTTCGTCGCGGCCGCCGCCGACGCCGGCATCGACGGATTCGTCGTCCCGGACCTCCCCGCCGAGGAAAGCACCCCGCTCCGTGAGGCCTGTGACGACTACGGTCTCGACCTCGTCTCCATCGTCGCCCCGACCACCAGCGACGACCGCCTCGAGACGCTGATGGCCCAGACCTCCGGGTACGTCTACGTCCAGGCCCGGCTCGGCGTCACCGGAACGGACTCCACGGCAGCCGACCGAACCCGGGAGACTCTCGACCGCCTCGCCGACTGGTCGGTCCCGAAAGCCGTCGGCTTCGGCATCAGTTCCGCCGACCAAGCCCGCAGCGTGGTCGCCGCCGGTGCCGACGGGATCATCGTCGGTAGCGCCCTCGTCGACCGGATCGCCGCCGGCGTCGACGCCGGCGAGTCCCCCACCACCGTCGCTGGCGACCTCGAGGCCCTCGCGACCGACCTGAAAACAGGCGCCCTCGCCGGCGGCGAAGATCGCATCGACCTGGAAAGGGAAACCACATAGCCCCAGCCATGCCATCCCGACACATGACCGTCGGCGTCGACGCCCGACTCGACCGACTCCGAACGGATAGCCGATACGTCATCGTCCCCATGGATCACGGCGTCACCCTCGGCGCCGTCGAGGGACTCGAAAACCTCGGAGCCACCGTGGCCGCCGTCACCGCTGGCGGTGCGGATGCCGTGCTCACCCAGAAAGGGATGGCCCCCCGTGTCCACCCGAACCGAGGGGCCGCGGGGTACGTCGTCCACCTGAACGCCTCGACGGTCCTCGGCCCGGACAGCGACGACAAACGCCTGACCTGCACGGTCGAGGAGGCCCTCCGCGTGGGCGCCGACGCCGTCTCCATCCACATCAACGTCGGCTCCCCGCACGAACCCGCCCAACTCGAGGACCTCGCCCAGATCACCGAATCGGCCCACGAGTACGGGCTCCCCGTTCTCGCGATGGCGTACGCGCGTGGCCCCGATGTCACCGAGAGCGACGCCGACGACGCCGCCCACGCCGTCCGCATCACCGAGGAGTTGGGCGCCGACCTCGTCAAGACCGCCTACACCGGCGACCCGACCTCGTTCGCCCGGGTCACCGCCGCCACCCGACTCCCGGTCCTCATCGCAGGCGGCGACCCGGCGGGCGACCGCGCGACACTCGAGGCGGTGGCCGACGCCATCGAGGCCGGCGCCGCGGGGGTCTCCCTCGGTCGCACCATCTTCCAACACGAGGATCCGACGGCCATCACAACCGCCGTCAGCGCCATCGTCCACGACGACGTGACCGTCGAGGAGGCGGTGGCCCGGTCCGGGCTGGCCGTCGACCGTAACCACTAACCCCTCCCGGGGGGACCGATGAGGCGATGGGTATGAGTAACGCACCGTCGATGGGATCGTCCCGCCGGTCCAGCGGGGGGACGATCGTCGGATTCAAGGTGACATTGTTGAGCCTGGCCGGCCTCATGGTGGCGACCGTCATTCTCCGGGAGAAGACTCTCGTCTACTTCATGGTCCTGTTCCCCGCTGCCGCGGGCGTCCTCAGCGGTCTCGTCGTCGGCAGTGCCGGTCTCGCGGGGTCCTACGGGGATGTCCCCCGATGGTTGCTCTTGACGGTCGCAATCATCACCGACGCCGCCGCGATCATCGCTGCCCTCTTCTTCTTCTGATCGCGAGCGGCACCCTTTAATCCACGCCACGACACCACCGGTGTATGGCACGGTCCGTCTGGGTCAAAGCCGACGCTGCGGTCGGAGACTGGGAGGCCCGCAAACGTCGCATCACGACCGGGTTGGAGGCCGGCGTCGACTGGGTGCTCGTCGACGAGGGCGACATCGACCGCGTCCGGGACCTCGGCGACGTCAACGTCGCTGCCTTCCGCACCGGCGACGCGGACATCGTCGACGAGGCAGAATCACCCGGCGCCGAACCGGATTGCTGGGTCGTGGGCCGGGACGGTGAGGGCGACGGCACCGTCGACCTCCCGGGTGACTTCGGCGGTTCCGCCGACCTCACCACCCTCCGCCGGGAGGCCGACGTCGACGGCGCCTACGTCACCATCTTCGACGAGGACTACGCCGAATTCGCCGAAGCAGCCGCCACGGAAGCGGCGTACACCATTGTGGCTGCCGAGGACTGGCAGGTCATCCCCCTCGAGAACCTGATCGCCCGCATCGGTGATGCAACCCATCTCGTCGCTGGCGTCGAGACCGCAGCCGACGCCGAAACCGCCTTCGAGACACTGCAACTCGGCGCCGATGGCGTCCTCGTCGACAGCGACGATCCCGACGCGATCCGGGGTGCGGTCGCCGCCCGCGACGAAGCCGACCGGGATCGCCTGGAGTTGGCGTGGGCAGAGGTCACCGACGTCGAACAGGTCGGCGTCGCCGACCGCGTCTGTGTCGACACCGGGTCGTTGTTAGGCGACGACGAAGGCCTGTTGGTCGGGTCGATGAGCCGGGGCCTGTTCTTCGTACACGCCGAAACCGCCGACTCTCCCTACGTCGACGCCCGCCCGTTCCGAGTCAACGCCGGCGCCGTCCACGCCTACGTCAGGACGCCCGGGGGCGAGACGAAATACCTCGCCGAACTCGAGAGCGGGGACGAGGTCCAGGTCGTCGACCTCGACGGCCGAACCCGCGAGGCCATCGTCGGCCGCGCGAAGATCGAACGCCGACCGATGTTCCGGATCGCCGCCACGGTCGACGGCGACGAGATCGAAACCCTCCTCCAGAACGCCGAGACGGTCACCGTCGCCACCCGCGACGGTCGCACCCCGGTCACGGACCTCGAGCCCGGCGACGAGGTCCGGCTGTACACCGACACGGGCGGCCGCCACTTCGGTGAGCCCGTCGACGAGACGATCGTCGAACGGTAAGCCCCGATCAGGCCGCTGCCTCGTCCTCACCGTCACGCAACCGGGTCGAACACCACGGACAGAAATCGAGGTCCTCGTCTAACTCCTCTCCGCAGTTCGGACACGCAGCCGCCCCGTCCCCGCCGCCCCCGACAGTCTCGAGGCTCCGTCGCCCCACCAGGTAGGCGTCCAGGACGTTGAACGCGTTGACGATCAACAACGGAAACAACGTCCTCGCCGGCAGGCTCGTGAACTCGGCGTAGAACGCCGAGAACCCGGCGCTTGGAGCTGTCGACATCTCCGGGAGAATGAAGACACTCACCGTCAGAATCGCCAACCCGAACCAGGACACTGCCCGGATCCAGGCCCGGAGATACACGTGGCCGAGCCCTGGATAGAGGAAGGCGAGCGCCGCGGCGAGCCACGGGCGACTCCGTGCGAACACGCCCCGGCCTCGGGGGCGCCCCTACCTTAACCTTCCGCCCCGTCCCGGGTACTGACCGCCACCCCGGTCGTGAACGACGCCATCGCCCCGGCGTCGAGTTCGGCGTGACCCACCCCCAGCAATGCCCCGGACTCGTGGGTGATCGCGACCTCGTCCCGGGCGCGGACCCGGGGATCGGCGACCTGGACGAACTTCGCGAAGACGCTGCGACCCTCACGGACGAAGGGTTCGCTCTCATCCCCGACGACGACCCGACCCCGTGGCGGGTCGATGGCGTCGACGAGCCGGCGACCGCCACCCAACCCCAACGTGAACCGGCCGTCGGTCCCCAGTGTGACGATATGGGCGTCGTCGACGGCGACCTGCCGCACCCGTCCCGAGGCACTCGTCTGGATGGTGCGGTCCTCACCCGGCGGGAAGATGGCTCTGCCAGCGCCCGGCCCGAACTGGTAGTCGGCAATCGCCCGCAACCGATCGACGGCCTCGGTCATGGCCACGTATGGCCCGGGGACGGGGAAACCGATGTCGGTTCCCCGGTCACAACAGGAACGTCTCCGTCCGGTCGCTCAGGTCAATGAACGTATCGGCGGCATCGACAAGCTCCTCGGCGGTCGATTCGCCGAAACACATGACCTCGACCCGCACCCCCTCGTGTCGCAGGTGCGAACACAACCGCGAGAAATCACCATCGCCCGTACAGAGGACGATCGTATCGACGTGGTCGGCCAAGGTCACGGCGTCGAGACTCATGCCGACGTCCCAGTCGGCCTTCTTCGACCCGTCGCTGTAGGTCTTGATGTCTTTCATCTTCGTCTCGTACCCGATGTCCTCGAGGGCGTCGAAGAACTGCTCTTCTTCCGGGGCGTCGGCCCGGATGACGTAGGCGATTGCCCGGACGAGTCGGCGGCGTTGGACGGCTTTCTCCAGGAGGGCGCCGTAGTCGACGTTCTGGGAGTAGAGGCTCTGGGCGGTGTGATAGAGGTTCTGGGAGTCGGCGAGGATCGCGACCCGCTGGTCCTCGTGGATCGTCGTCATATCCCCGACGACGGGACCCCCCACCAAAGGTTATGCGCCCCTCAGGCAGGCGGTGTCTCGTGGCGGTCCAGGGAGAGGTTCGTGGGATCGAGGAGGTAGTAGGACTCCCACGTCGGGGCCAGCGAGACGACACGCGTCGGGCCGAAGGTGGTCTCGGCATGTTCGTGGTGGTGACCGACCAGACACAGCCGTGGTTCGACGGCTTCGAGGATCGTGTCGATGTGGGTACAGCCGACGTCGTACTCCTCGGAGACCGGGAGGCCATGCGGGGCCTCGTGGGTGAGGAAGACGTCCACGGCACTGAGTTCACACGCCCGTTCGACGTCGGTCTCGACGAAGTGTCGGCGACGCTCCCCGGCGAGGGCGTCGCGGCTCCGGTCGAACCGGCTTGGCGCGTAGTTCCCGGTCAGGCCCGCGACGCGAAGACCGTCGACCTCGGCGACTGTCGAATGGAGCAGTCTCACGTTGCCAACCTCGGCACTCTCGACGCGGCCGTGGCGTAACGCGGCGATGATGTCGAAGTCCTCGTTGTTCCCGCCGACGAAGTACGTCGGCCGTGGGAGGTCGTAGTACCCCAGATCCCCGACTTGCAGGGCGGTGTCGGCACCCGATGCCCGGTAGGCGGCGAACAACTGGCTCCGCCGGTCCTTGGTCGTCGCGTGGGCGTCTCCCAGGACCAGTATCCCCGCCCCCATATGCGCCCAGCGACCCTCGGCCAACGGAAAAGCCTTACTCGTCCTCGTCGGCGAGGTCGGCGAGGGCCGGGGCAACCCCGAGGTAGTCCGCCGGCTCCAATGCCAGCAACCGGTCCCGGACCGAGGCCGGCAGGTCGAGGTCCTCGATGAGGGCACCGAGGGCGTCCCTGTCGAGGGCCTTCCCCTGGGTCGCGTCCGCGACGCGTTCGTAGGCGTCCCCGATGCCCTCGCGACGCGCGACCGTCTGGATCGCCTCCGCCAGGACCTCCGGGTGGGCTTCGAGGTCGGCGGCCATCGCCGCCGCGTCGGGGGTGACCGAGGCGAATCCGTCCCGTAACCGGGTGTAGGCCAACAGGCAGTGGGCGAACGCCGTCCCGATTCCGCGTTTCACCGTCGAATCGGAGAGATCCCGCTGTAACCGCGAGGTCTGAACGGATCGCGCCAGGAACGCGAGGTCGCTGGTCGCCTTCTCGAGGTTGCCTTCGGCGTTCTCGAAGTCGATGGGGTTGACCTTCTGGGGCATCGTGGAGGATCCGACCCCCTCGACGGCCGTGGGCCGGAGGTACCCATCGCTCGTGTACTGCCAGGCGTCCCGGGCGGCGTCGAGGAGGACGCCGTTGATCCGTTCGAGTGCATGGAAGACGCGGGCCAGGTCGTCCCCCGGGTTCACCTGGGTCACCGGGTCGACGTGGTCGAATCCCAGGTCAGTGACGAACGCGGTCGCGAACGCCGGCCAGTCGACGTCGGGGAGTGCCAGCTCGTGGGCGGCGTAGGTGCCACTCGCCCCGGCCACCTTCGCCTGGAGGGCGTCATCGGCCTCGCGGAGGTCGCCAATCGCCCGTCCGAGGCGGGATGCGAACACGGCCATCTCCTTGCCGAACGTCGTCGGACTCGCGGCCTG
>JBDGTJ010000051.1:0-13321 GCA_042216925.1 Halobacteriaceae archaeon | reverse complement strand
GGCGGTCGGTCTGCCGTGCCCTCCATCTCGATCTGTTTGATGCGGTTGGCGGCCTCCCGGTCCCAGTCCCGATAGAGGGATCGGAGGGACTCACGGGTCTGGGCATCGACTGTGACGGGCACCGCCTCGAGGTCGGTCACCGCGATGAGGTACTCGACCTCGACGTGGACGCGTGCCCGCGCCAACGCCCCCTCGGAACTGTACCGTCGTAGCGGCGCCGTCGTCTCGGCGTACCGGCCATCAAGTGGGGAGACGGCGTCGAGGGGGTCGACCATATCCGCGATTCCCCTGCCTCCGCAGAAAAGCGTATCGGGAGCGGGACCGCCACCTCTAAACGCGAGGCTGGCGACCCACATCGCATGGAGTACCACGAGGCCGCGGACCTCCTGTTCGGCCTCCGCCGGTTCCGACCCGACCCCGGCACCGCGACCACCGCAGCCCTTCTCGAGACCCTCGACGCCCCGCACACCACGTATGATTGCGTCCAGATCGCGGGGACGAACGGCAAGGGGTCGACCGCCAGGTTCCTCGCAACCATCTTGGAGGCGGCCGGTTACCGCGTCGGCCTGTACACCTCACCTCACCTCCAGGACCTCCGTGAACGCATCCAGGTGAACGGTCGCCCCATCACCAAACAGCGGATCGCCGAGTACGTCGACACCGTCGCCGACTACGTCCGCGACCGCGCGGCCGACGGGGAGAGCCCCACCTTCTTCGAAGCCGTGACCGGGTTGGCGTTCTGGCAGTTCGACCGGGAGGACGTCGACATCGCCGTCCTGGAGGTCGGGATCGGGGGGCGCTACGACGCCACGAGCGTCGTCGACCCCGTGGCCAGTGCGGTGACGAATGTCTCCCTGGAACACACGGCGGTGCTCGGGGACTCCATCACCGAGATCGCCGCCGATAAAGCCACTGTCGCTCCGGCCGACGCGCCGTTGGTGACGGCCGCGACCGGTGACGCCCTCGAGGCCATCCACTCGACGACGGGCCCAGTTCACCGGGTCGGGACCGACGACGACGCCGACACCCGGGTCACCTACCACGGGCCCACGAACGCGCTCGAGGCCCGCATCACCCTCGAGGGAGCCGAGTGGCAGGTCCAGACCCCGATCTCGTTACGTGGGTCCTTCCAGGCGGCCAACGCCGGCGTGGCCGCGGCGCTGGCGCGGCAGGTCGGCGTCCTCGATGCATCGACGCTTGCCACGGGCCTCCGGCGGACCGACTGGCCCGGACGGGTCGAGGTGATGGACACCGACCCACTCGTCGTCCTCGATGGCGCTCACAACCCCGGTGCGTGCGCGGCTCTCAGCGATGCCATCGCCGAGTTCGAGTATACGGACTGTCATCTCGTGGTGGGGGCGATGCACGACAAGGACCTCGCCGGGATGGCCGCGGCACTGCCCTCGGCCGCGAGTGTGACCGTCTGCCGTGCGGTCGTCGACCGCGCCGAAGACCCCGCCGTCCTCGCCAGGGTCTTCGACCGACGGGGCGACGACACGCGGATCGAACCAGCGGTCGAGGACGCCGTCGCGTCGGCCGTGGCCATCGCCGACGCCGATGACTGTGTCCTGGTCTGTGGGTCCTTGGCCGTCGTGGCGGAGGCTCGACGTCGGTGGACCCGCATCGCCATTCCCCGCAGCACCACGCGGCCGGGTGGAGCCGACCGGATCCTCGGTGCGGCCGACATCCCCCGGCGGGATCGACGGTCCGAGACCCTCGATCACCACGTCATCGAGATTCGAGCCCAGACACCCCGTGCCAGGGCCCTGGCGTCCCTCGCGGAGGAGGTGGGGCTCCATGCGACGCTGTCCCCGGTCCAGGATGTCGATCGGGAACCTGTCCCCGTCGTCCTCGCCGGTACGACCGCCGCCTTCGACCGGTTCAGCACAACACTGGACGACCGCGACGATGGGCTCAGCCACTTCGCAACCCCCGTCGCGACCGCGCTCAGTCCCAGTGACACCGTCCAGACCCCATGGACCGCCGATACCGCCGTCATGGGCATCGTCAACGTCACCCCGGACTCCTTCTACGACGGCGGCGAGCACGACACCGCCGCCGACGCCATCGCGCACGCCGAGACTCTCGTCGACGCCGGGGCCGACATCGTCGACATCGGCGGGGAGAGCACCAGACCCGGGGCAGATGCCGTCCCCATCCCCGTCGAACGTGACCGCGTCCTCCCCGTCGTCGAGGCGGTCGCCGACCTCGACGCGCTGGTCTCCATCGACACCCGCCACGCAGCCGTCGCCCGCCCCGCGCTCGAGGCCGGCGCGGACATCGTCAACGACGTGTCCGGGCTCGAAGACCCCGAGATGCGCTTTGCCGTCGCCAATCACGACGCCACGGTCGTCGTGATGCACAGCGTCGACGTCCCCGTCGACCCCACCAATCACCCGCTATACGACGACGTTGTCACCGACGTCATCGCCGACCTCGTCGCCCCGATCCGCCGCGCCGAACAGGCGGGCATCGACCGCTCCCAGATCGTCGTCGACCCAGGCCTCGGGTTCGGCAAGACCGCCGCCCAGAGTTTCGCCCTCCTCGACCGCATCGACGAACTGCACGCTCTGGGCTGTCCGGTCATGGTCGGGCACTCTCGGAAGTCGATGTTCGAGGCCTTGGGGTCCGACCCCGAAGACCGGGGTATCCCCACGGTCGCGGCCACCGCACTCGCCGCCGACCGCGGTGCAGACGTCGTCCGCGTCCACGACGTCGCCGAGAACGCCGCCGCCATCCACACCACCGCCGCGACGCGGCACGGTCCATCGAAGGACACACCGTGACAGTTCACCACGCCGAGCGCAGGGTAGCGTAGATGTCCCGGTACCGATCGAGGACCGCGTCCTGGCCGTAGGACGCGTACTCCTCGTCGACGGTGCGATGGGACAACTGACCGACGGTCTGGATGGCGTCGGCGATCTCCTCCGGACTCGTCGTCAGGAACCCCCGCTCCTTTGCCTCCACGAACTCGTGGGCGCTCGACTGTTCGTGGTAGGACACGATACCGATACAGCCACAGGCCAACGCCCGCACCAAATCGGTGGGGAACGACGATCGACGGGCAGTATGCACGTAGGCATGAGCACCCTTGAACGCGGCGAGGCGCTCTTCGAGCGGGAGGTCGCCGGTGAACTCGACGCGGTCGTCGATCCGGAGGTCCCGGGCCTGGGTCTCGTAGGCGTCTCGCCGGGGGCCATCGCCGATCACCACCGCCCGCCAGTCGAAGGCGCGGAACTCCGCCAGCGCCAACAACAGGTCCTCGAGGTTCGCGTCAGCATCGAGTCGCCGCGAGTACACGATCTCACCGCGGTCGGTTGGCGGGACCGACTCGATGAGATCGTACTCGATCCCCGTCGGCACGACCTCGATCCCCTCGGCTGGCCGCCCGAGTTCCCGGACGCTGGTCTGGACGAGCCGGGATGGCGTCACCACCATCCCCGGGCCGCGGGCGGCCCGCCGCCGCATCCACCGCGACACCGAGCCGTCACGGTCACCGGGGAGGTCATACCAGTCCACGACGACGGGAGCATTGCCGAACTCCGCGGCGACCACGACCGCTGGGTCGTCGTGGACGACGTGGGTAACCGCCGGAGCGACCTCCCGGAGCACCCATGGTACACGGAGGGTGAACCCGATCCCCGGCGTGTCGGCCACCGCCCGGTATCGCACCTCGTCGCGGGTGACCGTCTCCGTGTCCGCGTCCCACCACCGCGTCGTGAGCACGGTGATATCGTGGCCTCGACCGGCGAGTCCACGTGCCACCCCTTCGATCCGGGCTGCCCGATCGTGGGCGCCACCCGGATGGTGGCGAGTCGTCGCCGAGACGAACGCCACGTGCATACCGCTGCCACCACTGGCCCCGTAAAAAATCCTCCCGGTCGCCCGTTGCCGGCGGCCGAACCACTAACTGCCGGGGCATCCACGGAGGCGGTGTGCCCTACGACATCGAGCGGTACCTCAACATCCGGAGCGCCCACTCCCCCGATTTCGCACCGACCGGTCGCCTGGCCTTCCTCCTGGACACGACCGGCGTCCCCCAGGTGTGGACCCTCGACGAACCGCGGGCCTGGCCGACCCAGCGGACGTTCCACGACGAACGCGTGACCTTCGTCCGGTGGTCACCAACCCGGGACGAACTCGTGTACGGGATGGATGAAGGGGGCAACGAACGCGTGCAACTGTTCCGCTTGAGCGGGGACGGCGCCGACGACGTCCCCCTCACCGACTATCCCTCGGCCAAACACCAGTGGGGTGGCTGGAGTTCCGACGGTGACCGCATCGCCTTCGCCTCGAACCGGCGGACAGAGGGGGTCTTCGACATCTACGTCCAGGACCGCACCGACCGCGGCGACGACGCCACCCGCGTCTACGAGGGCGATGGCGGCTGGCTCGTCGCCACGGGGTGGAGTCCCAGCGACGACCGGCTCGCGCTCCTGGAACCGAACGCGAGTTTCGACCACGACGTCTACGTCCTCGACCTCGATACCGGCGAGGCCACCCATCTCACCCCACACGACGGTAACATCCGCTACCAGTCGGTGGCGTGGGGTCCAGACGGCGACGGCCTGTACTGTGTCACCGACGCCGACGCCGACACCCTGTACCTCGCCCGCCTCGACGCAGAGACCGGCGAGCGAACCGTCGTCGAAACAGGGGGTGAGTGGAACATCGACGGCCTCACGATCGATCAGACCACCGGCCGCATCGCCTACACCCGCAACGTCGACGGGTACACCGAGGTCACGGTCGGTGACCTGGCGGGCACCGACATCGACGTCCGCGCCACCCCGGACCTGCCGGGCGGCGTCGCCGGCGGCATCGCCTTCGACGACGGCGCCGACCGGTTCGCACTGACCGTGACTGCCAGTGACGACAACACCAACGTCTACGGCGTCGACGTCAGCGACGGCGGTGTCACCCGCTGGACCCAGGCCGCGACCGCGGGCATCCCCCGGAGTTCCTTCATCGCCCCGGACCTCGTCCGGTACCCCTCCGGCGACCTCGAGATCCCCGCGTTCTTCTCCACCCCGGACGCCGCCGATGGACCCTACCCCGTCGTCGTCGACATCCACGGCGGCCCAGAGTCCCAGCGTCGCCCCTCCTTCCGCCCGGTGAAACAGTACTTGCTCGCGTCAGGGTACGCCGTCTTCGAACCGAACGTCCGCGGGTCATCGGGGTACGGCGCCGAGTACTCTCACCTCGACGACGTCCGCAATCGCATGGACTCCGTCGCCGACATCGCCGCCGGCGTCGAGTGGCTCCGGGACAGACCCGACGTCGACCCCGACCGCATCGTCGCCTACGGCGGCTCGTACGGCGGGTTCATGGTCCTGGCCGCCTTGACGGAGTACCCAGACCTCTGGGCCGCCGGCGTCGACATCGTCGGCATCGCCAACTTCGTGACCTTCCTCGAGAACACCGGCGACTGGCGCCGGGAACACCGCGAGTCCGAGTACGGATCTCTCGCCGAGGACCGCGACTTCCTCGAATCCATCTCCCCGATCAACAACATCGACGCCATCCGCGCCCCGTTACTCGTCTTACACGGTCGCAACGACCCGCGGGTTCCCGTCGGCGAAGCCGAACAGATCGCAGCCGAGGCCAGCGAGCACGTCCCCGTCGAGACGCTGATCTTCGAGGACGAGGGCCATGGCTTCTCCAAGCTCGAGAACCGGATCGAAGCCTACCGCACCACGGTCGAGTTCCTCGACGAGTACGTCTGACCTACGACGGCCGATCGATCCGCCGACGCGTGGCATCGACAACGTGGACGATCGCCGATGCGATGAACATCGTCGCGAGCCCTCCGGCCAACGCGATCGACGGCAGGGCAGCGAACGGCGGCAACCCCAACGCCGCAGCGGCGACGACTGAGGCCCCAAGCACCGACAACAACAGGTAGTACGTACTCCACGGGATGGCTCGTTGGGGCACCACCTCGAGGTACACCCGCAGGTCCTCGAGGTGCTCGGTGGCGCGGACCACCCCGTAATCTGAGTCGTACTCGATGAGGTCCTGGTCGGCCATCCGCGGCAGATGTGACTGCTGTAAGGCAGTGTAGACTCGTCGCCGTTGTGCGGGGGTGACCTCCGAGGGGGCAGTGTCGTTCTCGTAGGCGGCCACCCGGGCGGCGAGATCGCCGATCTCCGTCTCGCCACCGGCGTTCGCCAACAGATCACGGACCACCATCCGCCGCCGTTCGTTGCTGAGGGTGTCGAACGCCGCCGTCTCGTCGACACTCTCTGAGGATGGATTCTCGGTCGCCCCCATGACGAGTTCGCCCCCCAGCATCCGGACTACTCCACGAGCCGACACCTACTTAGCTCTTGGGCGAACCGTCAGACGGCACGACGACACACGGCAGTCACTCGCCGCGACGTCGGTGTGAGGACAAGGGAAAGATACTGGACCCGCGCCGCCGACGCCCCACTATGGCCGACGCCCGGGTCGCCATCCGTCTGGTCCTGGCGGCCGTCATCCTCGCCGGCGTGGTCCTCGTCCTCGGTCCCACGCGGTTGCTCGACGCCTTGACTCACGTTGATCCACGACCGTTCGGGATCGCGTTCCTCGCAGAGATCGCCGCCCTCGCTCTCTGGGGGTTGTCGCTCGCGGCGTTACTGCAGCCCGTCGACGGGTCGCCGCGGGGAGCAGGTCTGGCCGGAGCGTACTGCACGGGGTTGGTGCTCCGGTTGCTCGTCCCCTGGGGTCGGTCCGGGGGCGCGGTGTTCACCGCGGTCGCCCTCTCCCGGTCGGGATCGGCACCCATCGAACGGTTGCTCGCCACCTCCCTGGCAGCTGACTTACTCCGCTTCCTGGTCTCGCTCGTCGTCGTCATGACGGGTGCCGCCCTGCTCTCCGGGTCGACGGTCAGCGCCCGCGCGGCACCGGTCGCCGCGATCGCGGTAGTCGGGGTGACCGTGATCGGTATCGCGATCCTGGTCGTTGCCGCACCGGAGGCCGTCACCCGCGCGGTCGTCACCGTCGCGGCCACCCTCGGGCGGACCGTCGGACGCGTGTCCCCGACCGTCGCCGAGACCCTCGACCCGGACGCCATCGCCGACCGCACCCACCGCTTCTTCGAGACCGTTCATACTCTGACCCACAATCGGGCGGCACTGGTTCGGGGGACCGGGTACGCAGCGCTGGGGTGGATCGCTGCGATGTTGCCCTTGTACTTCACCGTGCAAGCAGCCGGGGCCCATGCCTCGATCCCGGCGATTATGGTCATCGTTCCGACAGCGGGGCTCGCCGGCATCACTCCGTTACCCGGGGGTTCCGGAAGCGTGGAGGTCGCTCTCGTCGGGTTGCTGGTCGTCATCGCGAACCTCGACATGGCCGTCGCCGGGGCGGTCACGGTCCTCTACCGGCTTGCGACGTTCTGGTTCAGCCTCGCCCTTGCCGGCGTCGGGGCAGTCGTGCTCAGCGGCCAGACGTTCCCCCGGTTCCAGAACGTCGATTAAATCACGTCGGTCGCCCGCAAGGCCTCACGTGCCGCGGGTTCGCTGACGCCGTCACCGAGGATGGTGTACCGATCCCGGATCTCGTGGGCGGTCGTCAACGCCTCCAGGACCTCCGCCTCGGTCACGCCGAGCCCGTCGGCGGTCGTCGGTGCCTCGATGGTGGCCAATGCATCCCGGATCGTCGTCCACCCGCCGTTGGCACCGGTGTGGAGGTACTCCACGAGGATCGCCCCGACCCCCACCTGGTGGCCGTGTAACGCCGGGTCGGCCGCGATCCGGTCGAGTTGATGGCTGAACAGGTGTTCGGCCCCGGATGCGGGGCGGGACGAGCCCGCGATGCTCATCGCCACCCCGGAGGACACCAACGCCTTCACCACCACCCACGCCGATTCCTCCAACCCCGGGCGGATGGTGTCTGCGGTGTCGACGAGCATCTCGGCGGTCATCTCCGAGAGCGCCGCGGCGTACTCGGAGTAGATGACGTCTTTCAACCGATTGGCCAGCCGCCAGTCCTTGACCGCCGTGTAGTTCGAGATGATGTCCGCACACCCGGCCGTCGTCAGCTCCCAGGGAGCGTCAGCCAACACACCGGTGTCGGCGATGACCGCCAACGGTGGATCTGCCGCGACCGAGTGCCGGGAGTCACCCTCCGGCACCGAGCCACGGCCGCTGACGATGCCGTCGTGGCTGGCTGCGGTCGGCACCGACACGAACCCGACACCGAGGTCGTCGCCGGCGAGTTTCGCGATGTCGATGGCCTTCCCACCGCCGACCCCGACCAGGAACCCGACGTCGATGGTCTCGGCCCGGTCGACGACCGCCTCGACCGCCTCGAAGCTCGCCTCCTCGATGGTGATTACCACGGGGTCGAACCCGGCATCGACCAGAGATTCACGGACCGCATCACCGGCCACCGAGCGCGGGGTCGGGCTCGTCACGACCACCGGCCGACCCTGGAGATGGGTGTCGGCCACGACCGCTCCCACCTCTCCGAGGACATCGTGGCCGACGACCACGTTCCGCGGCAGGCGGATCCACGTGGCTTTCCCGAACATACCCCGCCATTCTAATCGCAGTATTTAGTAGCTGAGGGTCCCGGGCCGACAGCGCGACCGGGCATCGTCAAGAGCCCCAAGTAGTGGACAGCCACCGGTGGGGCCGGACCGAGGATTCGGCGCCGATGCCGGCTCGTGCAGCCGTGACCCGAACCAGGGATACCGGGCCCGTCTAGACGGTATCGAGCACCGAGAGCACGCGTTCTTCGGCCTCGCGACCCGGGTCGTGGTCGCTGCCGTCACAATCGCTGTCGCGGTGGTCGGCGACCGTCCGGGCCATTGCCTCGTCGATCGGTGTCGAGTCCCACCCGAGGTCGGCGAGTCGACTCGTCTCCAGGACGTGGGGGTACTCCCGGTAGAGGATGAAGTCCTCCGGAGCGAGACCGCCGGCCGCCAATTCCCGCTCGTTGGCGGGGACCACCTCGACGCTGGTCTCGAGGGCGGTCGCGATCGCCTCGACCGTCTCCGTGAGGGTCAGCAACCGGCGGTCGCCGACGTTGTACAGGTGGCCCGCCACCCCGTGCTCGGCGACGGTGCGCAAGGCTGCCGCAACGTCTTCGACGTACGCCCGATGCCAGATGTTATCGCCGTCCCCGGGGACGATCACACGGTCGAACCGGTTGACGCGGTCGATCCAGTAATCGAGTCGTTCCGTGTAGTCGTGGGGTCCGTACACGATACAGGGGCGGACCCCCATCGCGTTCACCCCTGATTCGGCCGCCGCGGCGATCGCGCGGTCGCCCTCGGCCTTGCGGTTGCCGTAACTCTCAGAGGAGTCGTCGGTCGCTTGCTCCCGCGTGCAGTCGTGGAGGGCCGTCTCGCCCTCGCGTTTCGGGATGACCTCCTCGGCGTAGGCCGACCCACTCGAGATGTAGACGTAGGCGCCCACGTCAGCGAAGATGGTGGTCGCCGCCCGGACATCCCGTGGCTTGTAGGCGACACAGTCAACGACGACATCGGGATCGACCCGGTCGTTTGCGAGTTCCAGGGCGCCGTCGTTGGTGCGGTCGCCCTCAACGTGGGTGACGCGGTCGTCATCCGCGAACGGGTTCGAGTGGGTGCCCCGATTGAAGATCGTGACCGCATTGTCGTGGGCGAGGAACTCCTCGACCGTGTGACGTCCGATGAACCGCGTGCCACCGATGACGAGTACCGAGTCCATACCCCGCGGTCGCGTGGGCACCGGTTAACGGTGACGACCGCCCGAACCACTATCAGCGCCGGCCGAGATTACGGGGTGTGTCACTCGACCACGGCGACCCCGACCACGCCGGCGCGATCCACCACCTCGAACTCGCCGCCGCCGACCTCGATGCGGCCCTTCCGTTCTGGGACTGGTTGCTCACCGAACTCGGGTACCGACCGAAGAACGAGTGGGACACGGGCCGCTCCTGGATCCGTGGACCGACATACGTCGTCTTGGTCGCCGCCGACACCGACACGCCACCGTTCGACCGACACGCCCCCGGCCTGAACCACGTCGCCTTCCACGCCGCCTCCCGGGAGCAGGTCGACGAACTGAGTGCTGCGGTCCGAGAGCGCAACGACGCCACCCTCCTCTACCCGGACGAACACCCCTACGCAGGCGGGTACTACGCCCTGTACTGTACGGGGCCGGCGGGGACGAAGGTCGAGATCGTCGGCCCCGCCGATCAGTAGGTGCGGGCGAAGTACGCCACGCGTTCGGCTGGATCCGCACAGACCACGCATTCGTCGGCATCCGGGTCGATCTCGTCGGGTGCGACGCCCTCGGTCTCCTCATCGAAGGGGATCAACACGATCTCGGCGGAGATCTCGGATTTGATGGCGTCGTCACACGCCTCGTCCCCACACCATGGCGCCTTCACGTACCCGCCGTGCTGGCCGATCGTCCCGAGTAACTCCTCCCGGGACTCCGCGGTACGGACGTTCGACTCCAGGTGGGCCTCCGCGTCGTCGTACAGCTTCCGGTAGATCGTCTCCAACCGTTCGTCGACGGCCACGACCGCGTCGCTACGGTCGACTTCGACCTGTTCGCCGTCCGGTCGGTCGACGAGGGTCACCACCTCGTCCTCGACCTCCGCCGGCCCGACCTCGATGCGGAGCGGGACCCCTTTCAGCTCCCACTCGTTGAACTTGAACCCCGGATTCCGTTCGTCGCGGTCGTCGAGTTCCACCCGGAACTCCGCACCAAGCTCTGCAGCAAGTTCGACGGCGTACTGCTGGACGTCGGCCTTGGTGTCCGCCTGGTAGATCGGGACGATCACGACCTGTTCGGGGGCGATCGTCGGCGGCAAGACCAGGCCCTGGTCGTCGGAGTGGAGCATGACCATGGCCCCGATCGCCCGCCACGCCAACCCCCACGAGGTCGTGTGCGGGACCAGCTCCTCTTCGTCCTCGTCGGCGAAGGACATGTCGAAGGCGGCGGCGAAGCTCTGCCCGAGGTAATGACTGGTACAGGACTGCACCGACTTCCCGTCGGGCATCAACGTCTCCAGGGTCGTCGTCGTATCCGCTCCCGGGAACTTGTCGTGCTCGGGTTTCCGCCCGCGTAACACCGGCATCGCCAACACGTCCTCGTACAGTCGCTGGTACTGGTCTAAGCGCGTCAGTGTCTCCGCCCACGCGTCGGCCTCGGTCTCGTGGGCCGTGTGGCCCTCCTGCCAGAGGATTTCGCGAGTGCGGAAGAACGGCTTCGTCTCTGTTGCCTCCCATCGGATGATCGAACACCACTGGTTCAACCGCAACGGGAGGTCCCGGTGGCTGCGCACCCACTGGGCCATGTACGGGGTGATGATGCTCTCGCTGGTCGGCCGGAACGCCAACCGCTCCTCTAACTCCTCGTGGCCGCCTTGGGTCACCCAGGCGACCTCCGGGTCGAACCCCTCGATGATGTCCCGTTCTCGTTCCAGGTAGGATTCCGGGATCAACGCCGGGAAGTAGACGTTCTGAGCGCCGGTCTCCTTGAACCAGGTATCGAGGTGGTCTTGGATCGACTCCCACAACGCGTACCCCCGCGGTCGGCAGATGTAGAACCCGCCCATCTGTTCCGGCCCGTAACTCATCAACTCCGCCTTCCGCACGACCTCGGCGTACCACTGGCCGGGACTGTGTTCTTTGGACTCGGTGATCCCGAGTTCCTGATCGCCGCTCATGCCCCTATCCGAGACGGGACTCGGTATAAGCGCCACGGACCACGCCCTCAGAACGGCGTGGCTTCGGTCCGCCACTCCCACCCCGGTAACACGGTCTGATACCCGGCGGCGAGTGCTGCGTCGAGGTCGTCGGCCCCGGCACCATCCGCGTCCCGGGTCGTCACGTCCGTGTAGTGGAAGGTCGCCTCGGCCAGCAGCCGCAGTGGCTGGTCGCCGGCGATCGTCGCCGCCAGCTCTCGTCCGAGCAGTTCGTCGACGACGAACCCCGGGTAGTCGGGTTGGACATCGAGCTCCCGGAGCAATCCGACGAGGGCGGCGACGTTGACGCCGCGGTCGGGATCTGCGAACGTCTCGGCGACGGCGTCCCGATACGTGGACGCCTCGACGGTCGCGACGGGAACGTCGTACTGGGTGGCCAGGTCCGACCGCACCGTATTGATCAGGGGGACCACGACCCCGGCGCGGTCGACCATCCACTCGCGCTGGTCGTCAACGGTTGCCGCGGTGACGTCCATGCCGAGACCACCGCGGCGAACCCGCATACTCCTTTCCCGAAGGGTTTTAAAACCAGCCGGTGCAACCCGAGGGCAAGCGGGTTTTCGGGCGGCCCACACACCGCCGACACCAGTCCCACTGTCCCGGCGCCTACGGCGGCGGGACCGACCCGCCCCTCCCTACAATGAGTTCGGTAGATCGACAACTTGAGGACATTCAGGATACGATCGCCAGCGAAACACCAGCGGATGTGTCTGTCACCGAGGTCCGGTACGAGGGCCCGGAACTCGTCGTCTACACCCGGGATCCGAAACGGTTCGCCGGCGACGGCGATCTGGTCCGTCGCCTCGCGTCGAAACTCCGGAAACGCATCACCGTCCGGCCGGACCCCGAGGTGCTCTCCCGGCCCGAGGATGCCCGGGAACGCATCATGGAGGTCATCCCCGAGGACGCGGGGGTGACCGACCTCGACTTCCACGAGGACACCGGCGAGGTCGTCATCGAGGCCGCGAAACCCGGGATGGTCATCGGGCGTCACGGCTCGACGCTCCGGGAGATCACCCAACAGGTCGGGTGGACCCCGGAAGTCGTGCGGACACCCCCGATCGAGTCCTCGACGGTGACCAACGTCCGCAATTTCCTGAAACAGGAGCGACAGGATCGCCGGGACATCCTCGAACGCGTCGGCCGCCAGATCCACCGCGAGGAGATGAGCGACGACCAGTGGGTCCGCATCACCACGCTTGGCTGCTGTCGGGAGGTCGGGCGCGCGGCGTTCATCCTCTCGACACCGGAGACCCGCGTCCTCATCGACTGCGGGGACAAACCCGGTGCCGAAGACGAGGTCCCGTACCTCCAGGTTCCCGAGGCGCTCGGGGCCGGCGCCAACACCCTCGATGCCGTCGTCCTCACTCACGCCCACCTCGACCACTCCGCGCTCATCCCGATCCTGTTCAAGTACGGGTACGACGGCCCGATTTACACCACCGAACCCACGCGGGACCTCATGGGGCTGTTGACCCTCGATTACCTCGACGTCGCCGCCAAGGAGGGGCGCACACCCCCGTACGAATCCGAGATGGTGCGCGAGGCGATCAAACACACCATCCCACTCCAGTACGGGGACGTCACCGACATCGCTCCCGACGTCAAACTCACCTTCCACAACGCCGGG
>JBDGTJ010000033.1:0-25579 GCA_042216925.1 Halobacteriaceae archaeon | reverse complement strand
CCCCGACCGACGGATTAAGAGTCCGTCGCTCTCCCTAACTGAGCTACCGGCCCACGACGCAGGGGCGTACCCGTCGCCCGGGCAAAACCGTTTCCCTTCCCACCCAACCGACTTTACCCGTCCCGTCCGAGCGGCGACCATGCGCCCCATCGCAGCGTTCCGCAACAACTTCGTGGCGGGCCTTCTCCTCGTCGCGCCGTTCGTCATCACGGCCATCGTCCTCGAGATCTTATCCGGGTGGACGCTCCGGTTCGTCAATCCCGTCGTTCAGAACACCCGACTCACCCAGTACACCGCCAACGTCACCCTTCTCGCCCAGTTGCTGGCCGCCATCCTCATCGCGATCACCATCGCCGTCCTCGGGTGGCTCGCCCAGCGTAGCATCGGCCGCCGCCTGTTCGGGACCGCCGATCGCGCCGTCAATCTCATCCCGCTGGTGAGTGTCATCTACTCGTCGGTCCGCCAGATGGCGAACTCCATGGTCAGCACCTCCAGTGACTTCGACCGCGTCGTCCTCCTCGAATACCCCGGGAGAACCTCTACAGCGTCGGGCTCGTCACCAGTAAGACACCCCATATCGCCCGCCCGGATCAAGAGGACGGCGACATCTTCAACGTCTATCTCCCAGGGAGTCCCAACCCGACCGCCGGGCGGCTTACCCTCGTCCCGGAGAGTGAGATCGTCGAGGTTGATATGACGGTCCGTCAGGGCCTCAGTCTCATCGTGACGACCGGCGCCACGAGCGATGACAGCGAGATTGCCCAACAGGTCCTGGACCCCGAAGCGATCGAGGAACTCGACGCCGACATCGGGGAGAACAGCGAGTGACTCGCACCCGTGGGGGTTAAGTGCGGTGCTTCGAAATCCTGGGCCATGAGCAGCAAGGCGGCGATTTCGTCGATGTCCACGTATGCGATCCTCGGCTGTGGAAGCGTCGGCCACGCCGTCGCCGACGAACTCGTCGAACGCGGTCGGGACGTCCTCATCCTCGACAAAGACGAGAACCGGGTCGAGGCCCTCCGTGACCAGGACCTCAACGCCCAGACCGCCGACATCCGTGACGAGGACATCGTCGACCAAGTCGCCGGCCGCGACGTCGTCCTCGTCCTCTCCTCTGACGTCGAGGCCAACAAGGCCGCTGTCGAGACCTTACGCGCCGAAAGCGACCAGTACATCGTCGTCCGCGCCAGCGACCCCGTCAGCGCCGACGAACTCGCCGATCTCGGCGCCGACGTTGTCATCAATCCCACATCGGTGATCGCCGACGCCGCCCTCCGCGCCCTCGAGTCCGGGGAACTCGAGTTCAACGCCCGCCAACTCGGCGACGTCATCGAATCGGGAGACCGCCTTGCCATCGTCACCCACGACAATCCTGACCCCGACTCGATCGCCGCCGGCATCGCCCTCCAGTCGATCGCCGACCACCTCGATGTCGAGGCCGACGTCATCTACTACGGGGACATCGGCCGCCAGGAGAACCGCGCATTCGTCAACCTCCTCGGCATCGAACTCCATGACCGGGAGGACATCGACCTCGACGAGTACGACACCTTCGCGCTGATCGATCACGCCAAGGCCGGGGACATTGACCTGGACTTCGACCCGGCCGTCTATATCGACCACTTCGAGGAAGGAAGCGAGATGCAAGCCGACTTCGTCGACGTCCGCCCCAACGTCTCGGCGACCTCGACGATCCTCACGAAGTACATCCAGGAGTTCGACATCTCCGTCACCGAAGAGGTCGCGACCGCGCTCCTCTATGGCATCCGGGAGGAGACCCTCGACTTCCGTCGGGACACCACCCCCGCGGACCTGACAGCCGCCGCCTACCTCTACCCGTTCGCCAACCACGACACGCTCGAACAGGTCGAATCCCCGAACATGAGTCCGGAGACCCTCGACGTGTTGGCCGAGGCGATCACCAACCGCAACGTCCAAGGCTCCCACCTCGTCTCGAACGCCGGGTTCATCCGCGACCGCGAAGCGGTGACCCAGGCCGCCAACCAGTTACTGAACCTCGAAGGAATCACGACCACGGCCGTCTTCGGGATCGTCGACGATCACATCCACCTCGCCGCCCGATCGAAGGACATCCGGTTGAACATCGGGTCGGTCCTCACGGACGCGTTTGGCGAGATGGGCGATGCGGCCGGTCACTCAACGCAGGCCAGCGTCGAGATCCCGCTCGGGATCTTCACCGGATTGGACGCCTCCGAAGACAACCGAGAGACGCTGCTGGAGTTGGCTGGGGAGGCTGTTCGCAGGAAACTCTTCGATGCGATGGGCGTCGAGAGCGAGTCCGCGTCGAACGGATCTTAGGCGGGGACTTCCTCTTCGTCTTCGTCGGACAACCGTTCGACGATGTCGTTGACGAGAATCACGTCACCGACGGCACGGACCCACCGGTACGGTAACAACACCCCGCGGGAGCCGCCATCGTAGTCTGCGAACAGTTCGGCGTTGAGTTGGGTGAGTGCGAGTCCGGTCACGGCTTCGTCGTCGAGGTTCAACCGTAGGTCTTCGACTTCCCCGACGAAGACACCGTTGGTGGAGTACACCTCGCGACCGACGAGCGTAGTGATCTCCTCAGGAGTCTCGTCCATGCAGCGTCCGTCAACCCGGCGTGGCATAAACTTAGGCCTTCTATCGTCACTCATCCAGTCGCGATGTGGCCCTCGAGGACCCGGGCGAACGCGTCCAGACTTGCTGCACAGTCCCGTGGCGATCGCCCGACACTGACACGGACGCGATCGGGGACGCCGAAGAATCGGCCGGGGACGACGAGGATGCCCGCGTCGGCTGCGACAGCGGCGAGGTCCTCCCCATCGAGGGTGTCGTGACCGAGGGCGGCGAACGTCGACCCATCGTAGACAGGGCCCGTGATCCCCGGAGTCTCGCCGACGAAATCTGTGATCAGGTCGGCGTTGGTGTCGAGGAGCGAGCGGGCCTCCGCGGTGAGTGCCTCGTGGGCGTGGAGGGTGCGCCGTCCCAATGCCCGGCTCGTCTCGGCGACCGTCGGGACGTGCCCCATCACCCGTCGCGCCCGGGAGACGAACTCCTGGTCAGCGATGAGCCACCCGATGCGGACATCGCCGAGGCCGAAGAACTTCGTCACCGAGTTCGTGATGACGACATCCTCGAGATCGGCCGCTGTCGGGCCCCCGAATGGGCCGTCACCCGTTGAGGTTCTGGTGTAGGGCGCGTACACCTCATCGACGAGGAGGCGACTCTCCCGGTCACCCACCGTCTCGGCGAGTGTCGACAGCGTCGCCCGGTCGACGCGACGTCCCGAGGGGTTGTGCCGGTTGGTCACGGTGACCAGTGCGGTCTCGTCCTGCAGTGATTGGGCGACTCGCTCGGGGTCGATGGCGTAGTCCTCATTCGGTGGCCGGTCGAACCGATCGACGGGGGCGCCCAATCCCATGGGTGTCTTGACCAACGGTTCGTAGCCTGGGCGTTCGACGAGAACCCGTGGGTCCTCGTCCCCGCGGTCGGTGGCAGTATCCAGGGCGGCGGCCGTGGCCAGGAAGTTGGCGTGGCTTGCACCGGCGGTGACGAGCACCTGCTCGGGAGCCACACCGTAGCGGGTTGCGAGTTGGGTCTCGAGGGAGACGCCGGCCGGTGCGTCGTCGTACTCGGTGAGGATATCGGGGATCGCGGTGCCGGTGTCCCGGTCGCCTCGGAGATCGCTGGCGGCGAGGTCGTGGATGGCGGCGGCGGGTCGTCCCTCGATCCACTCGAGGTACTCGATCCGGGGGAACATAGGCCTGGATTGGCCCAACCCCCTCAAAGCCCTGGCGGGTTCGCCGCGGGGGAACCGCTTAACCCCGTCCGGATCCGACCCCGCAGTGTGGACGAGGTCCTCGCGTGGCTGCAGGATCGCCCATACTACGAGGGACAGCTCTGTGACGACCGCACCATCCCGGGGACAGCCCCCGACTACGCCGACGTCGAGTTGTCCACGCGGCTCGAGTCCGCGTTGGCCGACGCTGGCATCGATGCCTTGTACACCCACCAGGCGAAGGCGGTGAGCGCGGTCCGTGATGGCGAGGACGTGGTGTTGGCGACCCAGACAGCCAGCGGGAAGACCCTCGCGTACACGGTACCGGCAATCGAGCGCGCCCTCGATCACGGCGGCCGCACCCTCTACATCGGACCGCAGAACGCGCTGGTCGCCGACCAGGCCACGACGCTTTCGTCGATCGCTGCCAATCTCGGGTTTGACGCTCGTGTCATCGTCGACACCTACACCGGTCGGTTACCCGATGCAGACCGGCGGGCGGTCCGCGACCGTCAGCCGACGGTGTTGTTGACGAATCCGGATATGCTCCACCACGGCATCCTCCCGCACGGTCATCGGCTCTGGGACTGGTTCTTCGAAGGGCTCGAGACCGTCGTCGTCGACGAGGTGCATGCCTACCGCGGCGTGTTCGGGTCCCACGTCGCGCTGGTGTTGCGACGGCTGCAACGACTGTGCGACCGGTTCGATGCCGCCCCCGAGTTCGTCTGTTGTTCGGCGACGATCGGTAACCCTCGAGATCATGCTGCCAACGTGACCGGTCGGCCCGCCGATGGGTTCGAGGTGATCACCGAGTCGGGCGCCCATGCAGGCCCGAAACGGTGGCTTTCCTGGAATCCCCCGGTTCGTCACCTCGACGAGTCGCGGTCGTCCGACCACGGTCGCCGCCGGTCGAGTCACGTCGCCGCCAAGCGCCTGTTCTGTGATTTGGTCGGGCGCGGGTACCAGACCCTCGTGTTCACCCGGTCCCGCCAGACGGCCGAACGGTACGCCGCCGCCGCTGCCGATGACCTCCGGGCTCGAGACGAGGACGACCTCGCCTCGTCGGTCACCGCCTACCAGGCCGCCCTCCCGGACGACCGGCGCCGCGACCTC
The DNA here is from genome assembly GCA_042216925.1 of Halobacteriaceae archaeon. Taxonomy (GTDB): domain Archaea; phylum Halobacteriota; class Halobacteria; order Halobacteriales; family Halobacteriaceae; genus JBDGTJ01. The sequence goes on along the minus strand of JBDGTJ010000033.1, from coordinate 20,685 downwards.
GAGGCCGGGTTGCGGGACGGTAGCGTGCGTGGGGTGTGGAGTACCAATGCCCTGGAACTCGGTGTCGACATCGGCACCCTCGATGCCGTGATCCTCGATGGGTATCCGGGCACCCGCATGGAGACGTTCCAACGCGCGGGGCGGGCCGGACGCGGCGAGGACCCGGCACTCGTCCTCATGGTCGGGGGCGAGGATCAACTCGACCAGTACGTCCTCGCGCACCCATCGAGTCTCTTCGAAGAATCACCAGAGGACGCCGTCCTCGACCCGGAGAACCCCGAGATTCTCCCCGATCACGTCGTCTGTGCCGCCCGGGAGAACTGGGTCTCGCCGGCCGATGAATCGTACTTCGGGGCATCGTTCCCCGACGTCGTCGGGTCGTTGACCGAGACCGATCGGCTCGAACGGCGGGAGACCGATCACGGCCTCCGGTGGACTCCCACGGATGGGGAGACCCCCCATCGGGAGATGGGGTTGCGCAGCATCGACGACCGCGAGGTGGTGTTACGCACCGAACGGGAGGGCGACCGACTCGGGACGCTCCCGATGGCAGACGCGGTTCGGGACGCCCACCCGGGCGCCATCTATCACCATCAGGGCCGGACCTACGAGGTCGTCGACCTCGACCTCGAGTACGGGATCGCGGAGTTGACGCCGACGTGGGCGGACTACTACACGCGGGTCCTCACCGAGAAGACGATCACCGTCGAGGCGGACCGCACGGAACGCTGGCCCCTTCCACGGGATGACGTCCCGGTCAGACTTGCGGACCTCACCGTCACCGAAGCAGTCGTCGGCTACGAACGACGGGATGACACCACCGGGAACACGCTCGGAACGGTCGACCTTGACCTCCCGGAACAGTCGCTCACGACGACGGGCTTGTACTGGACGATCCCAACGGATCTCGAACGCACCCTCACCGCCACGGATGACCTGCCCGGATCGATCCATGCCGCCGAACATGCCGTCATCTCGATGCTGCCGCTGCGGGTGCTTTGTGACCGGGGCGATATCGGCGGGCTCTCGACGCCCGTCCACCCTCACACCGGTCGACCGACCATCTTCGTCTACGACGGCTACCCTGGCGGGGTCGGCTTGACGCGGGCTGCCTACGAGAACGTCGCGACGCTCTTCGAGGACACCCGCTCGATGCTGCATGCCTGTTCGTGTTCTGGTGGTTGTCCCGGCTGTGTCCAGTCCCCGCAGTGTGGTACCGCAAACGACCCGCTCTCGAAGGCGGGCGCCATCGCGCTCCTCGACGAGTTGTGTCGGCCCGAGGACCGCCCAACAGTCGAGTGAGACGGGAGTCGAACCTTTAACCCGGCGAGGCACGCGACCGGGGGTATGGTCGGTCTGGAGACGGGGCTTCGGCTCGTCGGCGGGGCCGCGCTGCTACTTGGCAACGCGTTCTTCGTCACCTCGGAGTTCGCGATGACCCGCGTCCCACAGTTCGAGAAACAAGAGTTCCAGGGTGTTCCGGGCCTCGAGCGGGCGTGGGCGATGACCGAGGAACTGGAGGTGTACCTCTCGGGGTGTCAGGTCGGGATCACGGTCTGTAGCGTTGGGTTGGGCGTCGTCGCGGAACCGGCGATCGCCGCCGTCCTCGCGGCGCCACTCGCAGTGCTTGGCATTACCGCTGGTGGCGGCCATACCGCGGTCTCGGCCGTGGTCGCGCTGACGGTGATCAACCTGCTCCACGTGGTCATCGGAGAACAGACACCGACCTATCTCGGTGTCGAACGCGCGAAGACGGTCGCGGGGTATACCGCCCGGCCTTTGTACTGGTGGACGTGGCTGATGAGTCCGGTGATCCGGTTCGCCGACTGGACCGCGAAGGCGATCCTGAAGGTGTTCAACGTCGAGATGACGCGGTCCTGGCACGGGGGAGAGGGGGAACTGACACGCGAGGAACTCCGCGCCGAGATGGGGTCGACGCTGGCACAGACAAAGCTCTCCGAGGAGCGACGCCAGGAGGTGATCAACGCCCTCGAGATCGGAGGGCGGACCGTCGGCGACATCATGGTCGACCGCGAGGACATCGTCGCCCTGCACACCGAGGCGTCCTTCGAGGAGAACCTCGCTGTGGTGCAAGCCCATCCCCAGTATACACGGTTCCCCCTCGTCGAGGGCGAGTTCGAGTCCTTCGAGGGTATCGTCTACGTCGGAACGGTCATCAGCAAGCAAGACGCGCTGGCGGCGGGTGAGACGACGCTGTCGACGATCTCCTCCCAACCGATGGTGCTCACCCTGGAGACCACGGTCAGTGACGCCATCGATGCCTTCCAAGCCCAGAACCAGGAGTTGGCACTCGTCCTCGACGACGGTGTCGTGGTGGGCTTGCTGACGGCGACCGATGCCTTCGAGGCCATCGCCGGCGACTTAGAGGACCCCCTCGATAAGGCCGCCGAGACGTCCTGACCCCTCAATCGATGTCGAGGAGCGCATCGACATCGGCGTGTTCGACGAGGAGGTCCCGCACCCGGTCGACCGTGTGTCGGTCCCGGGTGCGGCCCTGGTCGAGGACGTCTGCTGCCCGCTCGACGGTGGTCAACGTGTCCCCGTTCACCAACAAGATCGGGACCTCTGCCTCCGTGGCCCGACCTACCACCGCCCCGGCGGGATCGATGCCGCCGGTCAACACGAGGCAGGCGACGCCAGGAGCCTCCAGGGCGGCGGTCTGGATGTCCGAGCGGTCCCCGCCGGTGATCAGGGCGGCGTGTCTGGTGCGTCGCAGATGGGTGAGGGCGGTTTCGGCGCCCATCGCCCCGACGTGGAACCGTTCGAGTGTCGCGGACGTATCGACGTCGGTGAGGACCTCGGCGCCGAGGGCGTCGGCAAGTTCACCGACCGTGACCCCCGCGAGATCCGGGTCGCGCGGGAGTACGCCGAGGGTCGGGATGTCGTTGGCGGCGAGGAACGGGGCGATGTCTGCTTCGAGTTCGTCCCGCCGATCCTCGGGCACCGCGTTGAAGACGACGCCGTCGAGTCGGTCACCGAACGCGTCGGCGACGGCGAGGAGGTCGTCGACGGTACGTTCATCGGTGTACCGGGCGACGACCACGGCATCGGCGTCGAGGAGTTCAGCCACGTCGGCGTCGGTCAGGTCGACGACGCCACCACTCGCCAGTGAGCCCCCACCTTCCAACACCATCCAATCGGTGTCGGCCGCAACCGAGTCGTAGGCGGTCCTGACCCGGGACCGCAGCTCGGTAGGGTCTTCCTGGCCCCGGATCGCGGCCTTGACGAACGTCGGCGTGTACACGACGGGTTCTAGGTCCTCGAGGGCGGCGTCGAGGTCGAGAAGGTCCCGGGCGAGTGCCGGGTCGGCGTCGAAGGTTTTGCCGACCGCGCTCTCAAGGCGGGTGCCCCGCGGTTTCATGTACCCGACGGCGCGACCGCGGTCCTGGGCCAACGTCGCCGCTGCGAGGGCCACGCCGGTCTTGCCGGTGCTTTCTGTCGTCGAAGTGATGAGGCGGGTCATAACTGGTCGGGGTCGACGGTGACACGGAAGTCCATCGCGACCGCACCGTCGGGCGTCGCGAGCAACGGGTTGATGTCCAGTTCGAGGATCGCGGGGAAGTCGGCAGCGAGTTTGGAGATCCGTTCGACGACATCGACGACTGCTCCCACATCGACGGGATCGCGACCCCGTGCTCCCTGTAACAACGGGGCGGCGTCGATGCCGGTAACCATCTCCTCGGCCGTGTAGGGGCCGACCGGAGCGAGCCTGACGCTGGTGTCCTCGAGGACCTCGACGAAGATGCCGCCGAGACCGAACACGACCAACGGGCCGAAGTCCGGGTCCTTGTTGACGCCGACGATGGTCTCGGTACCGGCCCCGACGTCGAGACGCTCCTGGACCTGGACACCGAGGACGGTGGCGTCCGGTTGGTAGGCGCGGGCGCGGGCGACGAGATCCTCGTAGACGTCTGCCGCATCTGCGGTGGACACCCCGACCCGGACACCACCGATATCGGACTTGTGGACGACATCCGGACTCACGAGTTTCAACACGGCATCCCCCTCCAGTGTCCCAACGGCGGCGGTCGCCTCGTCGGGACCGTCGACGATCTCCCCTCGTGGAATCGGGACACCGTAGGCCTCGAGGATCTCCATGGCCTCCACGCCGAGATGGTTTTCCTCTCGATCCCGGACCCGGGACAGGACCTCGTGGACCCGACCTTGGTCGACATCGAACGATCGGGGATCGTCGGTCGCTCGCGTCACCAGTTCGCGGTGTCGGCGGGTGGCATCCAGGGCGTCGACGGCCCGTGCCGGATCGAAGAAGTTGGGGATGCCGGCGTCCGCCAAGACGGGTTCGGCCGGTTCCACCCAGTCACCACCCATCAATGCGGCGACCACCGGCGTCTCGTGGTCGGCCTGCACGCCGGCGATGGCCTCCGCAAGGTCGGTGGCATCGACTAACGCTGTCGGCGCGGAGATCACGACACCTGCGGCCACCCCCGGATCGGAGAGCACGATATCCAGGGCGTTCCTGAACCGCTCGACCGAGGCGTCACCGATGACGTCGACGGGATTATGGACGGTCGCTGCCGACGGCAGCATCTCGTCGAGCTCGGTGCGGGTCGCCTCCGCGAAGGAGGCGAGATCGAACCCGGACGTTCCGACGGCGTCTGTGGCCATCACGCCCGGACCGCCAGCGTTCGTGACGACAGCGACGCCGTCCCCATCCGGGTGGGGTAATCCGCGGAGTGCCTGGGCGTAATCGAATAATGCTTGGACCGACGTCGCCCGCAACACGCCGCCGGCTGCCAGTCCGGCCTCGTAGGCGCGGTCGTTGCCCGCGATCGCGCCGGTGTGTGAGGACGCGGCCCGCGCTCCCGAGGTGGTCCGTCCCGCTTTCACGACGATCACCGGTGTCTCATCGGTGATTCTGCGGGCCGTCTCGACGAAGCCCCGACCGTCTTCGATGCCCTCGAGGTACCCGATGACGACATCGGTCCCGGCGTCGTCGCCCCAGGACGCCAGGAAATCCGACTCGTCCAGGACAGCCTTGTTCCCCAGTGAGACGATGTCCCGGAAGCCGACATTCTCGGTCTGGGCCCAGTCCATGACAGCGGTGATGAACGCCCCCGACTGACTCAGGAACGAAACGTTACCCGGGACGGCATCGATCGGGCCGAACGTCGCGTTCAACGACGACCGCGAGGAGAGGATACCCAGGCTGTTCGGACCTACGAGAGTCATCCCGTGCTCCGTGGCAACGTCGGCCAACGCCCGTTCCCGGCGGGCGCCCTCGGCACCCGTTTCGCTAAAGCCCGCAGTGATGACCACGACCTTGTCGACGCCGGCGGCACCGAGGTCATCGACCGCCTCGACGACAACGGACGGCGGGACGGCCACGATAGCGACATCGATGTCCCCGGGCACGCTCTCGACATCCGGGTAACAGGTTGTCCCGAACACCGTCTCCCGGTTCGGGTTGATGGGAAGAACTTCCCCCTCGAAGGTACTGAGGTTCTCGATGAGGGCTCGACCGATCGATCCCTCCTCCTCAGATGCACCGACAACAGCGACCCGGTCAGGGTCGAACAATCCCGCTACGTCACCCATCGTCGGGGCTGACGACCGGCGGCGGCATAAAACCGGTCGTGGCGGCCAGTCGAGTACGCAATCGGAACGGGTAACACGGTGAGCGGCACTGGTGTGACTATGGCGTTGTTGGCGTCAGTGGTGTTTGTGTTCCTCGCCGGCCTCGTCACCGCCCTCGCCACCGGCATCGGGGCGCTCCCGTTCTTCCTGGTCGATGACGTCAGCGACCGGGTGAACGTCGTCCTCTGGGGGATCGCCTCGGGGATCATGGTCGCAGCATCGTTGTTCGGCCTCGTCGACGAGGGCCTGGCCAACGGCACCCCGACCGAGTTGGGCCTCGGGATCGTCATCGGGGTCGTCCTCGTGATTGTCAGCCACGAGATCCTCGAGGCCTACGACTTCGACGCCGAGGAACTGGCCACGGCCGATGGTCGGAAGATGGTCCTGATCCTGGGGATTCTGACCGTCCATTCCTTCCCCGAGGGCGTCGCTATCGGCGTGTCCTTTGGCGAACTCGGATTGACTGGCGGCGTCCACATCCTCGGGTTCGTCGTCCCGATTCTCGCGGTGTTCATGACGATCGCGATCTCCATCCACAACATCCCGGAGGGCCTCGCGATCTCGATTCCGTTGCGGGCGATGGGCGCAAAGCCCTCTCGGATGGTGGGGTACGCGGTATTTTCAAGTCTCCCCCAACCGATCGGAGCGGTCCTGGCGTTCCTGTTCGTCCGGATCGCCCAGGAGTTGTTGGCGGTTGGCTTCGGGTTCGCCGCTGGAGCGATGGTCTACCTGGTGATCTCGGAGTTCGTCCCGGAGGCACTCGAGAGCGGTCAGTCAGTGCCCCACGCCGGCTATCCCGAGTTCATCGGTGGAACGCTCGCCGGTGGCCTCGCCATGCTGCCGTTGTTACTCGTCTCCTAACGACTGCTCCCGTGCTCACCTGCTGGACACTTAGAGGGACAACCAGTCGGTGGTGAACTCGGGTTCCCGCAGATGCCACCGTTGTTGAGGTCCTTCACGGACTTCGATGACGGCGTCGAACAAGGGGGTCAGGACCCCGACCACAGCGTCGTCCATCGCGGCCGGGAGGTGGACATGGGCCATCCCATCGGCCCCCCGGATGAGCGCTCGGAACTCGTGGAGGAAGGTAAACGTCTCTTCCTGCCCGTGGGCGGCCAACACCGTGTCCAGGGAGTCGAGACACACCCGGAGCTGGGCGGGTTCGAGATTCCGGGCGTCCCGTTCGGCGTCGGTGACTTCAGCCTCGATGGCGGCGTACAGATCAGAGAGATCGCCCGTGACGATACGGTCGTGTCCCGCTTGGGGGCCACTGGCGGTCGTGGCTGCCGAACGGGTCTGTGTCCGGTAGTTGAGCGTCCGGACGTGGTCCCCTGGACCGCCGGTGCGAGCCGGATGGTCAGGGCCGACCTGTTCGGTGAGTACGAACAGACGACGGCGTGGCGTGGTCGCGGTATCACCGAGGAGGCGTTGACACGCCGATCGCAGCGTCCCCACGCTTGCGCCCGTCGTCAGGAGGACACTCCCGTCTCGTTTCATCGCGGCGAGTGCCGCGGCGAAGGTCTCAGATTCCTCGACCTCCGCGTTGGTCTCGTCCATCTCTTTTGAGCAGTGGGTCTTCGGTGTAATAAACGTTCTGGACCTCGACAGTACCGATACACCGACGTCTCGGGGCCATTACTGGTGCGTGCCGGAATGCCCTTTGGGCTCCACCCCGTAGTGCCAATCATGACAGAGAAGACAGACATCCCTGGACGCGTGGCGGCTCTTGAAGACGCCATCGAGGCCATGCGGGAGGACCTCGACCGACCACGTCGAGGCCCCCGAGGAGGACTGTGGACGCTGGCCCGGGAGGTCGCCGTCCCCGTGGGCCTCGTCGCTGTGGAGGCCCAACTCCGGGTGCTCGAACGACTCCTGGAGGATGGCGATACCCCCGAGCGGGGCACCCAGTCCTCGCTCGGGGAATGGACGGGGGGCCGACGCAATCGCGAGGCGCTCGAACGGGTCGAACAGGCGTTAGACCGGCTGGAACGGGAGTTAGAGCGGTCGCCGGTCCCGGGCGGGGCCGAGGCCAGCACCCTCCTCGCGGAAACCCGATCATTGCGGACGGCCATCGAACACGAACTCCGGGCGTCGGGAGCGGAGCGGGACCAAGGGGTCAGGATCGAGGTCGAATCGGGGTCCATCGACGCGGATGAGGGGGAGCCCACGGGGGAAGAGGACAGTCCGTAATCCGGGTTACTCGTCGGTGACGGGGGCGAACCGGTAGCCGTCCCAGTCCTGACTCTCGGGTTCGCGGATGCCGGCGTCCGAGTCGCGGAGCTCCGACTCGTAGACCGGGTGGAGTTCGTCGCCGATCTCGACATCGTCGGTCGTGAGCTGGCCGATTGCGGTGACGGTGTCGGTCTCGAGGTCGAAGGCGACGATGCCGAGATGGTTCGGTTCACGGACGCCTGGTGGAGTGGCGGTACTGGTGGTCCAGGTGAGCAGTGTCGCTGTGTGATCGGCGAGATCGACGGTCTCGGTCTGTGGTTGGCCACACGTCGGGCAACGCGCGTGCCCGGGGTAGGTGAGGTGACCGTCGGGACACCGGTGGGCATCGAGGGTCATGCTGCCTCCAGGATGGTGGTGGTGACACAGTTTCCAAATCCACCGACGTTACACGCGAGGCCGACATCGGCATCGACCTGGCGTGGGCCTGCGGTGCCGAGGACCTGGTGGTAGAGTTCATAGAGTTGGGCGACGCCGCTGGCCCCCAGCGGGTGGCCCTTCGATTTGAGGCCGCCGCTGGTGTTGATCGGGAGGGCCCCGTCGCGGTCGGTCACGCCGTCCTCGACGGCGGTCCAGCCACGACCCTTCTCGAAGAAGCCCAGATCCTCGCTTTGCAGGAACTCCAGGATGGTGAACATGTCGTGGAGTTCCGCGACGTCGATGTCCTCTGGGGTCCGGTCGGCCATCTGATAGGCGCGTTCGCCCGAATGGACGACACCCGCCATGGTGGTTGGGTCCTCACGCTCGTGGACGACGTGGGTGTCTGTGGCGCCCCCGATCCCCGTGATGAGCGCGTACTCGTCGGTGAACTCCGCGGCGACCTCCGGTGGGCAGAACAGGATCGCGGCGCTGCCGTCGGTGATCGGACAGAAATCATACAACCGCAATGGGTCGGCAACGATGGGGGACTCGAGGACCGTCTCGAGGTCGACCTCCTTGCGGAACTGTGCGTGGGGATTGTCGACGCCGTTGCTGTGGTTCTTGACGGCGACTTTCCCGAGGCTCTCGCGGGGGGCATCGTAGGTGTCGAGGTAGAGGCGGGCCGTGAGCCCGGCGAACGAGGGGAGGGTGACCCCGTGTTTGTACTCGACCGGGTGGGTGAGTGAGGCGATGACGTCGGTGGCTTCGGCGGTCGAGCGGTGGGTCATCTTCTCGCCGCCGACGAGGAGGGTCATCTCGCTGGCGCCGCTGGCGACCGACTGGCAGGCCGCGTAGATGCCGGCACCGCCACTGGCACTGGTCTGATCGATGCGGGCGGTGTAGGCGCCGAGGGCGCCGAGGTCGTGGGCGAGCATGTTCGGGATGCCGGTCTGCCCCTCGAGTTCGCCACTGGCCATGTTCGAGACGAGGAGGTGGTCGATGGCGTCCGGGTGGACGCCGGCGTTATCGAGGCAGGCGGCGCCCGCTTCGGCGAGGAGGTCCCCGATCCAGGCGTCTCGGTTCCCGAACTGGGTCATCGCGGTGCTGACGACGGCGACGCTGTCCATGTGGTAGGCGTCGGCGGGGGTCGGTATGAGGGTTCGGGTGGACGCACCGATGGACAGGTATTTTAGGTTGGCCTAAATAGGCGGTGGTGATGGCTGCTGACATCTGTGTGATCGTCCCGACGATCCGCAATCCCGCCGTCGTTCGGGACTACCTCGACAACGCCCGCCAGAACGGATTCCCCGTCGACCGCCTCCACGTGCTCCTCGTGACCGAAGCCGACCGGGACACCGCCGCGATGGCAGAACTGCTCGAGGACGAGGGCGTCGCGGGCACGGTCGTCGACGGACCCGCCCGGGAGGCTTGGCTCGAGGACCACGACGTCGGGGAATACGCCCACCTCATCCCCGCCGCGAGTCACGCCCAGACGAGCTTTGGCCTGTTGTACCTCTGGGCGAACGGATTCGAGTACGGCGTCTTCATCGACGACGACACGGCACCCCACCCCGACTCGGACTTCTTCGGCACCCACCTCCGGAACCTCGAGCACGATGGTCAGCTGACCGTCGCTCGATCGGATGAACGCTGGGTGAACGTCCTCTATCAACGCGATGGCGACCTCTACCCCCGGGGCTACCCCTACGCCGCGATGGATGCCCAGGTCGAGACCCACACCGACGAAATCGATTCGGTCGTCCTCTCCCAGGGCCTCTGGACGAATGTCCCCGACCTGGACGCCGTCCGCATCCTCAATGACGGCGACCTCGACGGCCAGGCGAGGACCCGCACCACCGCCGGGGACTTCGGAGACCCGTTCGTGGTCGATCGCCACCAGTACCTCACCATCTCCTCGATGAACGTCGCCTTCAAGCGGGAGATCGTCCCCGCGTTCTACCAGCTCCCCATGGATGACAACCCGTGGGGAGTGGGTCGATTCGACGACATCTGGAGTGGCGTGATCCTCAAACGGATCGCCGATCACCTCGGGGATGCGATCCTCACCGGACCCCCGCTCTGCCAGCACAACAAGGCCCCCCGATCGACGTTCGACGACCTCGCTGCCGAGGCGCCCGGTCTCGAGTTGAACGAACATCTCTGGGAAGTCGTCGACGACGTGGATCCGGCTGCAGACTCCTACGCAGACGGGTGTCACGCGATTGGGACAGCACTCGCAAACGGTGACTTCGACCGGTGGCGCAACGGTGCGTTCTTCAACCACATCGGTGAATACATGCAGGACTGGCTGGCCTGCCTTGAGGCAATCCGACCGACAACCCCCCGACAGCCACAGGATGCCCGGCCGTGATGAGACCGGAACCTTCAAGGGTTTTAGGCCAGCCTAATTCTTCGTATGGTTGGTAACGAGCTGAACCGTCGTCGGTTCCTCGCGGGCCTCGGCACGACCACCGCCACCGGCCTCGCCGGCTGTGCTGGAATCCCAGGATTCGGCGGCGACAAGGAGGCGGTCACGCTCAGTGACTTCCGAGGCTCCGGCCCACTCATCGAGGGCCGTCCCGCACCCGGCGGCACCTCGATCGAGGAACTCCCGGATCTCTCTGGATCACTGACACTCTATCTCGGCGGGGGCGAAAGCGGCCTGTACCGCCGGCTGTTCGACCTCCTTCGCGCCGAATACCCCGACTTCACACTGACCGTCAGCAGCAACGACTCCTCGACGCTCGCCCAACAAACCGTCGCCGAGTACGAGGCGGGCGCCCTCGCCGGCGACGTCTTCCTTCCCGTCGACGCAGGCTCGATGGGCGTCGTCGCCGACGCCGGAGCCACCACCCCGCTCCCGGAGACCATCACGGGACTCGTCCCGGAGACGTTCCGCTCACCCGACCGCTCCTGGGTCGGGATCGAGGGCAGGGCCCGTTCGATCCCCTACAACACCGACCAACTCAGTCCCGACGACATCCCCGATGCCATCGGTGCCTTCCCCGACACCCAACGCCTCCACGGCGCCATGGGCTGGGCACCCACCTACGGGGCATTCCATGATTTCATCACCGCGATGCGGATCCTTCGGGGCCCCCAGCAAACCAAAGACTGGCTGACCGGGATGATGGACGCTCAAGTCGCCCGGTACCCCAACGAATTCTTCGCCGCACAAGCCGTCACCGACGGCGCGATCGATGCCGCGTTCACCAACCACTACTACGCCTTACGCGTCCAGAACGCCAACCCCGACGCCCCACTCGCCCTGGCCTTCACCGAAGGTGATGCAGGCGCGCTCGTCAACGTCTCAACCGCAGCCGTTCTCGCGAACTCTGGCGTCGAGTCGCTGGCGACGAACTTCGTCCACCACCTCCTCTCCGCGGAGGCCCAGGAATTCTTCGCCACTGTCACGAACGGCTACCCGATGATCGAAGGTGTCGCCCCCATCGGCGACCTGCCGACGATCGCCGAACTCAATCCCCCGGACCTCGACCTGACGCGGTTGGCCAACCTCACCCCCACACTCGACTTACTGCGGGAGGTGGGCCTGCTCTGATGGCGACCGACGGGCGCCACTATCTCCCCACGCTAGACCCGGACACCGAGCGACGGGTCGCGCTCCTCGGCCTCGCCGGTGTCGTCGCGGCGCTCGTCTTCCTCCCCGTCGTGTGGTTACTGCTCGACGCACTCAGCGTCCCATTCGATCGGGTGGTGACCATCCTCACCGGATCGCGCACCGTCCAGGTCCTTCTGAACAGCCTGGCATTGGTCACGACCGTCACCATCGCCACCATCCTGCTCGGGGTGCCACTGGCGCTGTTGACCGTCCGGACCGACCTCCCGTTCCACCGTGCGTTCACCGTCGCCGTCGCGCTGCCCCTGGTCGTCCCGAGTTACATCGGCGCGTTTGCGTTCGCCTCCGCCTTCGGTCCCGGGGGGCTCCTCACCCACATGCTTGCCCCATTCGGCATCGAGACCATCCCGGCACTCTCGGGATTCTGGGGCACGACGGTGGTGTTGACGTTGTTCACCTACCCCTACGTCTTCATCACCACGCGAGCCTCGTTGCTCGCCTTCGATACCACCCTCGTCGACGCGGCCCGCACCCTCAACCACTCCCGACGCCATGCCTTCAGACGGGTCACCCTCCCCCAGATCGCCCCTGGCATCGCCGCGGGCGCCCTCCTCGTCGCCCTGTACACCCTCTCGGACTTCGGGACGCCCGCAATCATGCGCTTCGACGTGTTCACGCGGGTGATCTACGTCTGGTCCGGTGCCGCCCAACAGGACGTCGCCACCCTCCTCAGCCTCGTGTTGGTCGGCGTGACGGTCCTGATCATCGCCGCCGAGTCCCGACTCGCCACCGGCGACGCCGACGGGTACGCCGGCGGGCCCGGACGCGGCAGTCGCTACCGCCTCGGTCGCTGGCGATGGGTCGCCGCCGGCGTCACCGCACTCGTCGCCAGCGTCGCCCTGCTGCTGCCAGTCGCCATCCTCGTCCTGTGGCTGTTCCAGGAAGGACCCGCCTACGCCGCCGGCGGCTTCGACTTCGAGTGGCGCTACGCCCTGAACTCGGTGTACGTCTCCCTGCTCGCCGCGGGGGTCGCCGTCCTCGCCTCACTCCCGGTGGGCTACCTGTCCGCCCGTCACCCCACGCGTGTCGCCAGGGTATTCGACCGCGCGACCTACGTCGGGTACGCCGTCCCGGGGGTCGTCATCGGCCTCGCGCTCGTGTCGTTCAGTCTCGACGTCGCCCCGTGGCTCTACCGTACCATCCCCGTGCTGGTGTTCGCCTACGTCGTCCGGTTCGTCCCTCAGGCCGTGGGCGCCACCCGGGCGTCCGTGCTGCAGGTCGACCGCGGCCTCCTGGAGGCCGCCCGCACGCTTGGCCGTCCCCCGACGGCGGCGTTCCGCCGTGTCGTCCTCCCGTTGATCGCCCCTGGCCTGAGCGCCGGTGCCGCACTGGTCTTCCTCACGACGATGAAGGAACTGCCAGCGACACTCTTACTCGCGCCGCCCGGCTACGATACGATCGTGACCTTCATCTGGCGGGTGCGGGCCGCGGGGTACTACGGCGAAGCCGCGGTCCCGGCACTGCTGTTAGTCCTGCTGTCGGCGGCGTCGATGGCGGTGATCCTGCGACGGGGTGAGACCGATGCCCGATGAGCGATTGACCGACCCCAAGACGGCTCCGGATCGCGAGCAGACGGCCGAGCAGATCGCACTGGAACTCCGTGACGTCACCCGCCACTACGGCCCGGAGACAGCGGTCACCAACCTCGATCTCCGCGTTCGCGACGGGGAACTCCTCACCCTCCTGGGACCGTCGGGCTGTGGGAAGACCACGACGTTACGCATGCTCGCCGGCCTCGAACGCCCCGACGAGGGAGTAATCACGGTCGGCGACCGGGTGGTCGCCGGTGCGGACACCTCGTTCGTCTCACCGGAGGACCGCGGCGTGGGACTGGTGTTCCAGGACTTCGCCCTGTTCCCCCACCTCACGGTGGCCGAGAACATCGCGTTCGGTCTCACCGACGCAGACGACGACGCGAAGACGGCCCGCGTCGACGAGTTGTTGGATCTCGTCGGGTTGGAAGCCCAGCGGGATGCGACGCCCGACGAACTCTCCGGTGGGCAACGCCAACGCGTTGCCCTCGCCCGTTCACTCGCCCCCGAACCCCGGGTGTTGCTGTTGGACGAACCGTTCTCGAACCTCGACGTGCGGTTGCGGGAACGGATGCGTGATGAGGTGCGTTCCATCCTCAAGGAAGCCGGTGTCACCGCGGTGTCGGTGACCCACGACCAGGAGGAGGCCCTCTCGATCAGCGATCGCGTCGCGGTGATGCACGACGGCCGCATCCAACAGGTCGGGCGGCCGGAGGAGGTGTTCGAACACCCCGAGTCGCGGTTCGTCGCCTCGTTCCTGGGGCAGGCCGGGTTCCTCCGGGCGCGGTTCTCCGACGGGCGGGCGGCCACCGGAATCGGTCAGCTCGAGGCCGACGTCATCGACGGGTTGTCCCCCGCGTACGACGGTGCGGCCATCGATGTCCTCGTCCGGCCGGACGACCTCCGGGCGGTCCCGGCCGAGTCCGAAAGTGGTGATGGCACCATCGTCGGACGCAAGTACACGGGACCGTCGTTCGTCTATCGTGTTGCCTTAGACAGTGGGGACGTGGTCCATTGCCAGCACAACCACGCGACGGAGTTCGAACTCGATCAACGGGTGCGGGTCGACCTCGTCGCCGACCACACGTTGGCCTGGTATCCGGCCGAATGACGCCGCGGCGATTCCGGGGCCTGCTCCTGGGACTCGCCGTCGGCGCGGCCGGCTTGGCACTCGTGGTGAAGTACTGGGTGTTCCCCTATCACTCGTTGAATCACGACGAGGCCGTCTACCTCCAGCAGGCGGCCCTGTTCGTGGAGGGCCAACTCGTCCTGGATCCCCCGGTCGCCGATGCCTTCCGGCCGTGGTTCTTCGTCGATGGTGGGGCGGTCCTCTACCCGAAATACGGGCCGCTCCCCGCCGGGGTGTACGCCGCCGCGAAGCTACTGACGGGAACGTACGTGGCGGCGTTACCGGTGATTGCTGCGGGGTTGGTGGTGGGCACCGGACTCCTGGGTGCTGCGGTTCTCGACCGGCGGACCGGGGTCGTCGCGGCGGCGTTGCTGCTGGCCTCGCCCATGTTCGTCGTCCACACCGGGGTGTTCCTGCCGTACGCGTTCACAGCGGCCCTGGAGGTCTGGTTCGCCTGGGCGTTTGTCCGCGGGGAGCAGACCGGCGACCTCGCGTACGCTGTCGCTGCCGGCGGGTTGATCGGAGTCGCCTTCCTCGCGCGGCCCTTCACCGCCGTCCTGTTCGGCGCACCGTTCATCGGGTACGTACTCGCTCGCATCGTCGCGACGACGGGGGACCGATCGGTCCTCTATCATCACGGGGTCACGGCCCTTCTTGGATTGGTCGGTGTCGGGGCGGCCCTGGGGTACAACTGGGTGCTCACCGGGTCGCCGCTGCTGTTCCCCTACCAGGCGTTCGCACCGTTGGACGGCATCGGATTCGGGCGACGGGCGCTCCTCGGGTACAGTCGGGACTACGACCTGGCCCTGGCCCTCGCCTCGAATCTGGTTGGACTCCGATTGTACGCGACTCAGTGGGTGGTCGGCGGCATCCTCGGAACCGGTCTCGCCATCGCGGGCGTCGTGGCCCACCTCCGATCGGTGGGCTCGCCGACCCTGCCGAGGACCTACGCTCCGAACCACGGCGCCACCATCTTGGTTGGGGTTGGGACGACGGTGATCGTCGGGAACCTCGCGTTCTGGGGGACGTTGAACGCGGTCGGAGATCTCAGTGACCCCGGTGGGTTGGCGACATTCCTCGGCCCGTACTATCACTTCGACCTCCTGATCCCCACCGTCGTGTTCGCGGCCGCCACCCTCCTCGCCGGCGTCGACCGCGTCACTAGGGTGGCGAGGTCCGTCCCCCGCCCACGGGTCAGCGCGGTCGTCGCCGTCGTGGTCGTTGTGGCCCTGCTGGGGAGCACGGTCGTCGTCGTCGGGGATGCCCTCCACCGGAATCGGCGTGTCACCGGGACGTACACCGACGCCTACGCCCCCGTCGAGGGCGAGCGGCCGACCGATGCCGTCGTCTTCGTGCCGACGCCGTATGGCCCGTGGTTGAATCACCCGTTCCAGGTTCTGCGAAACGACCCCGGCTTCGACGGGTCGGCCGTCTATGCACTCCGGGAGACCAACACGTTCGCCGTCGTCGAGGCGTTCCCACAGCGGGATCTCTACCGGTACGTCTACCGGGGGTTGTGGGCGCCCGGTACCGGGGCCGCAGTCACCGCCCGCCTCACCCCCGTGACCACGGTGAGCGCAGACAGCGTCACGATCCCCGTCACCATCGGTGTCCCATCGGCCTACGAGAGCGTCTCACTCCGACTGGGGACCACCAGTGAACAGACTCTGTACGCCATGAACCTCAGCGGGGACACCGCGACGTTTCAGCTGGTGCTCACCCCTGCAGGCGCTCGACTGACAGGCGCTGCTGTCACCCGAGTCCAGGGCCCGCCCACCGTCCCGATCGCCGGCGAGGAGCTCGAGGTCCGGGCGTTCCTCGACACCGGGACCGGTGCGGGGTTCAGCTACCGACTCGATGTCCCGGTCAGACGGGTCGGCGACGCGGTCCAGGTCCTCACCCCGTACCGGGAGGTGTGTCTCGACCCGCGGATGTGTGGCGGGGGTGCCGCCGCGATCCCCGCGGCGTTACCACCGGGCGTGTTCATCGATGCCCCGCTCGGGACGAATACCTCCGTGGCCGGGGTCAGGCTCCATCGCGGCGGCGTTCCTCGAGGGCCACGGTGACGATCGAAGCGGCGATCGCGGCGCCGCCCGTGAGTGGGTCGAGGGTGGTGTCACCGCGTCGTTCGCGATACTCGATCGGGCGTTCCCGGACGTCGTATCCACGACAGAGCGGGCGGAGTAACAGTTCCGCGGAGAGGCCGGTGTCCTCGGTCCACGTGATGTCCTCGATGACGGTGCGGCGGTAGGCTCGCATCCCGGTGGTGACGTCGTGGACGCGGTGCCCGGTCAGGAGGGTGGCCAACCAGGCGAAGCCGTGGTTGCCGATGCGGTTGAGGCGGGGCATCGTCGGGGCGCCGGCGTGCAACCGGTCGCCACTGACGACGTCGGCGCCGTCGTTGATCGCCGCGAGGAAGTCGGGGATACGTTCGAGCGGGTAGGTATCATCGCAGTCGGTGGTGACGATGACCTCTCCGTCTGCGGTGTCGAGTGCCTCGCGGAGTGCGATGCCGTACCCGCGTGGGGGCTGTTCGACGACGGTGGCGCCGTGGTCGCGGGCGATGGTTGCGGTGCCGTCCGTCGATGAGTCCACGACCACGACCTCGGCACGGTCGTTGGTCCCGTCGCTGATGGCCGCTAGGACGTGCTCGATGGCGGCGGCCTCGTTGTACGTGCCCATGACGACGCTGACGTCGTCGAGGGTGAACCCGGATGCAGTCACTACGCACCCGTACCACCCAGCACCATTTTAGGCTTACCAAAAACAGTTGGGCCCAACGCCTACGGGGGCGAGGCCGCTAGGGGACCTCGATGTCTGGGTTCGAGACCATCACCTGTGAGCAGTGTGGCACCACCTTCCTCGCCCATCCGGGGTCCCGGGCTGCGGACACCCGATACTGCAGTCCGCGCTGTCACGAGCGCGGCGCCGGCCTGGCATAACACCCACTCAGTCCTGTTGGGGACTGTAGTTCGGTGCCTCGTCGGTGATCATCACGTCGTGTGGGTGGCCTTCGGTCTGGCCCGCCCGCGACACCTTCACGAACTCCGCACGCTCCTGGAACGCGGGGATGGTCCCCGCCCCGACGTAGCCCATCCCCGACCGGATGCCACCGACCAACTGGTGGAGTTCGTCGGCGAGCGGCCCCCGGTAGGGTGCGGCGGCCTCGACGCCCTCGGGGACGAACTCCTCGTCGTCGTCCTTGAGGTACCGGTCACCACCACCTGATTGCATCGCGCCGACCGAGCCCATGCCCCGGTACTGTTTGTATCGTTTCCCGTTCATGGTGATGACACGGCCCGGCGCCTCGTCGGTCCCGGCGAAGTAGGAGCCGAGCATCACCGCGTCGGCGCCGGCGGCGATGGCCTTGGCGGCGTCGCCCGAGTACCGGATGCCACCATCTGCGATGACGGGGATGTCCTCGGGGGCGGCGACGTCGGCCACCTCCGCGACCGCGGTGATCTGGGGCATGCCGGCACCGGTGACGACGCGGGTGGTACAGATGCTGCCCGGCCCGATCCCGACCTTGATCCCGTCGGCGAAGTCGACGACCGCGGCTGCGGCCTCACGGGTGCCGACGTTGCCGATGACGACGTCGGCGGCCACCGCCTCGCTGATCGTTTGGGCGCTGTCGATGACGTTGCGGTTGTGGGCGTGGGCACAGTCGATGAACAGGATGTCCGCACCCGCCTCGTCGGCCCTGGTTGCTCGGTCGGTCTCGAAGGGGCCGACGGCGACGCCGACGCGGAGCCGGTCCTCGTCGTCCCGGGCGGCATCCCCGTGTTCCCGGCGGGCGAGCACGTCGGCCATGGTCACCAGTCCCACGAGCCGGTCTTGGGCATCGACGATCGGGAGGCGCTCGATCTTGTGTTCGTACATCAACTCGAGGGCCTGACGGGCTTCGACACCCTGGTCGGCGGTGATGACCTCGTCGGTCATCGCCTCCCGCACCGCATCCCGCTCCCCGACCTCGAGATACGGGCGGATGTCCGTCCCGGAGATGATGCCCAGGACGGTGTCGTCCTCGTCGACGACGGGTGCGCCCCCGACGCCTGCGGCCGCCATCATCTCGTCGACCTCGCTGACCGTCTGGTCGGGATCGGCGGTGACCACGTCCTCCCGTCGGATGATGAGTTCGTCGGCGCGTTTGACCGTCCGGACCGCGGTGACGGTGTCCTCGACGCTCATGTTCCGGTGGAGCACCCCGAGGCCGCCCTGCCGAGCCATCTCGATTGCGAGTTCGGCCTCGGTCACTGTGTCCATGGCCGCCGACAACACCGGCACGTTCACCGTGACGTTCCGGGACACCCGCGAGCTGACGTCGGCGTCGTCGGGTTCGACGTGACTCTCCTTCGGTCGGAGTAACACGTCGTCGAAGGTCAGGGCCTCGGCCACGTCCAGTTTCTTCGAAAAGGGGGCGGGATCTGTCGCCATGTAGTGCCGAATCTCGCCGCCAGCAAAAACGTTGCGAGACCCCGCATGCGAGGGGTTGACACGGGAACCATGGGACGGAAGGCTTATTCCCGCCCACCGGTAGGCGGGTGTATGGACGCATCGAGTCCTGTCACGACGTGGATCGTCGGCGACCGCTTCGCCCACAGCGACGCGGCACGACACTCTCTTCTCGCCACGATCCCGACAGGACTCAGCACCCCCATCACGACTGGTGAGTCGGTGATGCGGGCGATCGTCCCCGACTGTCACACCACCAGGGTGTGTCGGTCACGGCTGCCCGTCTGCTGATGAGCAGGTCGGGTCACCCGATCGCCAGCCACCTCCACCGGTGGGTCGGCGATCCCACGAAGCTCCTCGCCAGCGTCATGGCGTTACCGCTCGTCGATGGGATCTTCCCCGCGATCGTGGTAGCCGGCGGCCTCGCGACCGTCGCCGGCGTCGTCCAAGTCGGACTCCTCGTGTTCGGGGGTAGTGCGACGGCCGCCGTGATCCTCACGGAGTTCGACGGCTCCCGGATGCGGGGTGTCCGTCGCGTACTCGCCGTGGGCGGTCCGTTGACCGTCGTCGCGGGCCTTGAGGCGGCCCTTGCTCCAACCATCGCCAGCGCCCTCGACGTCGCGGTGTTCGAGCGCTTCGCCGCCATCGTCGTCTTGGCGGTGGCGGCGATGACGGTCAGCGCTCGCATCGCGGACCTGCTCCCTCGCCCGGGCGCGATCGTGGCCCTGGGGTTCGTCGCCAGCGTCCGGCCCGGGACCGCGGACCTCACCGTGGCCGCCGACCTGACCCTCGTGGGACGGGCGATCGCGGCCGGTCTCGTCGGCACGGGCTTCGCGGTGGCGGTCGTGGCGTTCCGGCCGACGCTGTTGACGTGGCTCGACGTCGACCGGTTCCGGTTCGGGAGTGCCGTCGCGTTGGGGATGCTGGCGGTGTCGTTGTTCCACCCGGCCTATGCGTTCGCCCCGGTCGCGGTGCTTGGGGTGACGGTGTTGTTGTCCCTGGATCCAGGCGTCGAGGAGGCGCCGGCGACGGCGACGACGGACGGCGGCGAGGAGGAGCCGACCCAACGCCCACCGCATTGGTAGCGCGGAAGGCTTACGGGGGTTACCCCCGGTCTTGGGGGTATGGTCGAGAACCGGGTGGTGCAGGGGCGGATGGTCACGCCGGAGAAGCTCGCTGCACTGATCGAAGGTGATGCGGTGATGGAGGCCGAGGCCATCGCCGACGCCGACCGCGCCTGTCCGGAGTGTGGTGGGGACGTGTTGACGGTCGGGTACATGCCATCGGTCACGTCCTATGTGACCGGGTATAAGTGCCAGGACTGTGACTGGGCGACGACCGAATCGGAGTAGGGACCGAAATCCCTTTAGGACTGTTCGGGGTACCGATGGGCACGGGGCTGTGGCCAAGCCAGGGATGGCGACTGACTCCAGAGGCTACAGCGCCTGGGACGAGGGACTGATATACCGAGCGAGGGGCTGATCACCGCTCGCGACGACGACCCTCTGGAGTCCCGAGGCGCACACCGGAGATATCAGTCGATCGGGGGTTCAAATCCCTCCAGCCCCACTCACTTTCCAGTTGGAGTTGCAGTATCCTGAACTGTCTACCGTCGCCGTGTCCGAGTTAGCGATCGGTCCGGTCTGAACGGAAGCCGAAACACGTCACTGCAGCTGACTGGAAGCGCCGGCTCGCAGTCTCCCGGCATTGATGTGATCGGGATGAACGCG
>JBDGTJ010000024.1:0-25694 GCA_042216925.1 Halobacteriaceae archaeon | reverse complement strand
GCCGGGCTCATAACCCGGAGATCGGTAGTTCAAATCTACCTCCCGCTACTGTTCTCACCCTCCCCGAGAAACCGAAGACGTTTCCCCGACCGACACCCGGGTCCTGACACATGCAGTGGGGTGCCGTCGTCGTCTGGTGGCTCGCCTGGCTCGCCCTGTACGGGGCCGGGCTCCCCCTGGCAGCCTCGTTGTTCCCCCGGACCAGACGGGCCGCACTGGCCGCCGCCCTACCCCTCTCGATCGTCTTCCTCCTCCTCATCGTCCACTGGGTCGGTCAAATCGCCTACGGACCGCTCACCGCCGCACTCGGAGCGCTCGCCCTCGGCATCACCGCCATCGCCGCTGCACGCAGACCCGGCGTCGACATCGATCGCCGCGCCGCCCTCGAACTCGTGGCCGTGTTCACCGTTGCCTTCCTGTTCCTGATCGCGATCAGGTCCGTCGACGCCGGCGCGATCCCCGGCGGCGGGGAGAAGTTCCTGGACTTTGGACTGGTCCAATCGCTGCTCAGAGCCGAGTACCTTCCCCCGGCCGACCACTGGTGGGCGGGCAATCGCGTCCTCTACTACTATGGTGGGCACCTCGTCGCTGCGACCCTGGCACTGCTCACGGGGACCCCAGGCAGGTTGGCGTACAACCTCGCACTCGCCGGGTTCTACGCCGCCGCCGTCACCACCGTCTACGGGTTCGGTGCCGCTCTCGCTGCCGACCGCAACCTCGCCCCACGATTCGCTGGCGGAACAGCGGCGTTTCTTTTCGGGTTCGCCAGCAACCTCTACACCCTCGCCGGCGCCGTCGCGACCTACCTCGTCCCGTCGGCGATCGACGACCTGGCGATCGCGACCGGTCACGACCCCGGCGCGGTCCTGGTGACCATCGATGCCTTCTCCTACTGGTACTCGAGTCGCGTCATTCCCGGCGTGATCACCGAGTTCCCCCTGTTCGCGTACCTCAACGGCGACCTCCACGCTCACATGACCGACACCAGCATCCTCCTGTTGGTCGCCCTACTGGGGTATGCCTACTACCGGACGCCGGCGACGGCCCATTCCAGACGTCGCCGCCTCCTGTTCGGCATCCTCCCTCCGGTCATCGGGGTGTTGACCCTCGTGAACACGTGGAGTCTCCCCGCGGGACTCGGCCTCACGTGGTTGGCGGTGACCTTCGCACCCGCCTCACCGAGTACCATCCTCTCTGGCCAATCCCGCGACGCCCCGTCGTCCACCGTGGGCGCCTGGGTCGCTGAACTCCGGCGCAGCCTCGTCGCCGCCCTCCTCGTCGTCCCCGTGGCCGCCCTGGCCATCGTCTGGGTTGCCCCGTTTATCCTGAACGTCATGATCGCCGGCGCCGCCGATCGGGGGTTGGGCATACTCCCCGCCCGCACCGGCGTGGTGGCCTTCCTGATCGCCCACGGTGGGTTCCTCCTCGTGTTCGCCGCCGCCCTCGCGGGCTATCTCCCCGGCTGCAACCGGCGACGCATACAACGTGTCACAGGGGTGTGGGTGGTCCTGGCAGCGGCCACTCTGGTCGTCGGCTTCCCGGCACTGGCCATGGTCGGTCCCCTGGGGGCCGGAGCGTGGTACCTCCACCGCCGTGGCCACCGCACCGACCGCGCTCGCCGTGCTCGACCCGGGTACGAGGCGTTGTTGCTCGTGGCCGGTGCCGGCCTCGTCTTGCTCGTCGAACTCATCTACGTCCGCGACGCGGCCTCTCCGGGACGGTTCAACACCGTCTTCAAGGTCTACGCGCAGGTGTGGCCGCTCTGGTCCGTCGCCGGCGGTGTCGCCCTCGCCGATATCCTCGACGCACCGTCGCGGACCCGGACACCTGCGTGGGTTCCCGGCCGTCGGACACGGCTGGTCGGCATCGCGGCGCTGCTGTCCGGGTTGTCCCTGTATGGCATTCTTGCCCTGTTCGAACACTTCCACCCCTACGCCGTCATCTGGATCGACTGGCTGCCTCTGATCGTGGGCGGGTTCGCGGTCATCGTCGTTACCGCAGGTGCCCTCCTCGATTCTGCCGCCGACCGATCGGTGCTGCCCGTGAAATGGGTCCAGGACCTGGGCGACCACCCCGTCCTCGTCGTCGCGTTGACCGCGCTCCTCGTGTTCCATGGCGCCATCGCGGTCACCGCCGACGACGCCAGCGTGCCGGCCGCAGAACCCACGCTGGACGCCATCGCCTTCGTCCACACCTGGCATCCGGGGGAAGCCCCTGCCATCGAGTGGTTACTCGACCGACCCGGCCAACCCTACGTCGTCGCCGCGCCCGGACGCAACGTCTACGGGTGGTCCAGCGAAGCCGCCAGCCTCACCGGCCTCCCAACCGTCGCCGGCTGGGCGACCGAGGCCATCTACCGTGGTGGCGACGCATACAGCGAACGCGCCAACGACGTCGACCTCCTGTTCACCGGTCCACCACAGCTCCGGGCAGCCCTCCTCGATAAGTACGACGTCACCTACATCTACGTCGGCCCCAACGAACGAAGCCGGTACGGAAGCGCCGACCTCGCTTTCGCCGACGAACCCGGGATCGCCGTCGCCTACCGGCGACGGGCGGTCACGATCTATGTCGTCAACCAGTCCACCGTACTCACCGCCTAAACCGCCATGTCACCGGCGGCCTTCACCACCTCGACGGCACCCGCATCCACGCGGTCGACCTCCAGCCAGTGCGGGATGAAGTTCCGCTTCTGATAGTCCTCCCGCTCGTCTTCGGTCCCGATGATACACCACAACTGGACCTCCTCGGGCCCGTGCCAGTCACCGTTACGAGTCACCTGGAACAACACCTGCTCCTCGCCCTCGTACTCGATGATCCCCTCCTTCCGGATTCCGGGATCACCGTTGACGATCAGTCGTTGCATACCCCAGCGATGACCCCCGGGGCAGTTAACGGCTTCGCGTTCCCCCAACTCCCGGGTGGCGTCGTGGTATGGCACCGAACCAAACCCGTTTTAAGCCACCACGACCAACGACCGTGCAACCAACCATGGAGATGCCACGCCGGTTCAACACGTACTGTCCCCACTGCGACGCCCACCACCAACACGAGGTGGAACGCGTCCGCGGTGGTCGCCGCACCTACATGAAACGGGACGCTCGCAAGGAACGCCGCGCCCGCGCCACGATCGGTAACGCCGGCCGGTTCTCGCAGGTGCCAGCCGGGGAGAAACCGACGAAGAAGACGAACCTCCGGTACCGATGCTCGGAGTGTGGGAAAGCCCACCTCCGGGAAGGGTGGCGCGCCGGCCGCCTCGAGTTCCAGGAGTGACCATGCCGGGGAACTTCTACCGGGTCAAGTGCAGTGACTGCGAGAACGAACAGGTCGTGTTCGGTCGCGCCGCCACCGCGGTGAACTGTGCAGTCTGCGGGACGACGCTGGTCACCCCTACCGGGGGCGAGGCCGACATCCCCCACGAGATCGTCGAGACCGTCGAACACCGCAGCGATACCGCCCGCACCACCGACCAATGAACTACGAGGGCTGGCCCGAGCCCGGCGAACTCGTCGTCGGCAAGGTCGACGAAATCGAAGATTTCGGCGTGTTCGTCGACCTCGAGGAGTACGAGGACAAACGAGGTCTCGTCCACGTCTCCGAGGTCGCCAGCGGCTGGATCAAGAACGTCCGCGACCACGTCAACGAAGGCCAGACCGTCGTCGCGAAGGTGTTAGGCGTCGACCGGGACTCCCAACAGATCGACCTCTCCCTGAAGGACGTCAACGACCACCAACGCTCCGAGACCATCCAGGAGTGGAAGAACAACCAGAAAGCAGACAACTGGTTGACCCTCGCGTTCGGCGACGACATCGCCGAGGACCGGTACCGCGACATCGTCGAAGCTCTCCTGGCGGAGTTCGACAGTCTCTATGCGGCCTTCGAGGCAGCGGCGATCCACGGCGACACCGCACTCGAGGACGTCGATCTGGACGACGACGCGGTCGCAGCGATCGTCGACACCGCCCGCGAGAACGTCTCGGTCCCGTACGTCGACGTCACCGGATACATCGACCTGACCTCACCCAACCCCGACGGTGTCGACGACGTGCAAGCCGCCTTAGAGGCCGCCGAAGGTGACGGCGACATCCCCGAGGAAATCGACCTCGACGTCACGTACGTCGGATCCCCCGAATACCGGATCCGTGTCCAGGCCCCCGACTACAAGACCGCAGAGGACGCCCTCGAAGCGGCGGCCGACCGCGCCGCCGCCATCATCGAAGACCGTGGCGGCACCGCCCGCTACCACCGCGACCGGAAGACCGCAGAGTAACCCGGATGAAATCCGATATCCGCGTCTGTGCTGCCTGGGAATCGACCCACGATCGCCCCATCTATTCGCTGGGGGACACCTGTCACGCGTGTGGGGGGGCGACCGAGAACAGCGCCCCGCCACCGTTCTCGCCCGAGGACCCCTACGGCAAGTACCGACGCGCTCTTAAGCGCCGCGGCCGGGATGGCGGGCATGCAGGGCATCGAGACGGACGCGGTCGCTGACGTCGAACTGTCCGACCCGGTGCTCGTCGAGGGGCTCCCCGGTGTCGGCCAGGTCGGGAAACTCGCCGCCGAACATCTCCTCGAAGAGCACGAAGACGCGACGCTCGTCCGTCGCGTCCACACCGAACACTTCCCACCACAGGTCCTCGTCGACGAGGACGGGACGACCCGACTCGCGGCTGCGTCGTTCCACGCCGTCGAGACGACCGGCCGCGATCTACTGGTATTGACCGGCGACCACCAGGCCGGTGACGGTCCCGGCCACTACCGCTTGGCCGGGACGTTCCTCGACATTGCCGACGAGTTCGACGTCACCGATGTCTACGCCCTGGGCGGAGTCCCGACCGGAGAACTTGTCGAGGAATACGCCGTTCTGGGCGCCGTCTCCGACCCGGGCCTCCGGGACGGACTGGAGGCCGCTGACGTCGAGTTCCGCAGCGAAGAACCCGCCGGGGGTATCGTCGGTACCAGTGGCCTGTTACTGGGGTTGGGCGGTCGACGAGGGTTCGACTGCCGCTGTCTCATGGGCGAAACGAGTGGCTATCTCGTGGATCCGGGGAGCGCCCGGGCCGTCCTCGAGACCCTGGAAACCCTCCTCGACATCGACCTCACCTACGAGTCCCTCGACGACCGGGCCGAAGAGATGGAGGAGGTTATGGAGAAGCTCCACGAGATGGACGAAAGCGCCGGCGTCCCAGCCGATGACGACCTCCGATACATCGGCTAACCATCGGAGACGGGCGGAGGATTCATTCCCGTGGCGGTGCAACCCACAGTCGTGGTCTCCGTCCCCGACTGGCTTGCTCTCGGGCTGATCATCGCCGCCGGATTCACCATCGTCTTCGCGGCCCTGTTCGCCCTCGGTGAACACCTCTTCCCCGGCCCCGCATCCAGTGCGGGAGCCGGCCAGGATGGGGCATGGAAACGCCGTGCAGAGATCCGCGCCTACCTCGAGGATATCCACGAACCGTACAAGGAAGACGTCGACGTCCACGGGTTCAGGGTGGCGTTCTACCTCCCGAGTCACGACGTCGCAATCACCTTCGATGGACCGACGTACTTCCGGTTGGATCGCACCGACACCCGGGCGATCCTCGTCGAACACGAGATGCCCGGCGCCCAGTTGGGCGCCCGCCTCCCCTTCGACACCCCAGCACCAACCCGCGACCGGGGACACTCGACTCAGACGGCCTTCGAAGTCCTCGGCGTCTCACCCGACGCCTCCGTCGATGAGGTGACCGCAGCCTACCGCGACCGCATCAAGGAGGTCCACCCCGACCACGGTGGCGACGAGGCGGCCTTCCACCGGGTTCGGGAAGCCTACACCGTCGCCCGGGATGCCGTGACCTGATCACTCGACCGCCGAGACCTCGTAGGCCGTGCCAGCATCCCGAAGCGGGTCGGTCACCTGCCCCACGAGGTCGGCAGTGACCACGACCACGACGTCGACCCCGCGGCGGGCGGCCGCCGCCGCCACCTCACCAGCAGCGGCCGTCACCGCCGGCGGGTGATCGATCCGACGGAGCGCCACGACCGCTTCGGTCCCTGCCGCCAATACCAGCGACCCCTCCCCGCACAGCTCTGCCAACGCCTCATCATCGACAGCCACACTCCCACCGGCCCGGACCGGCGGGACCTGACTCACCGTGACCCGTCCCGGGTCAATCTCGATGATGCCCTCGAAGCCGGTCACACCGACCTCACTCCCCGCGGTGGCCGCCGTTGTGGCGACACCCGTGGCCGGACCCGCTCCGCCGGGGGTGGCGTGTAACAGTCCCTGTTGCATCGTCAACGTCACCTCCTCTCCCTCGTCGATGTCGCCGGTCGCGATCGCCGCATCCTCGTTGACACCCCCGAGGACGTCGTCGGTCACCCGTTCGGCAAAGCGTCGGACATCCCCCGCCTGGGTCAACAGCCAGTCTACCCCTTCCTTCGTGATCCGGTAGCGGGACCGACCGTCCATCTGGACGTACCCTTCATCGACGAGTTCGCGGATGTACTCGCTGACCGCTTGGCTGGTGACGCCGATGGCGTCGGCGATCTCGCTCTGGCTGACCGCCGGTTGGCGATCGGCGATTTCCACGAGGACGCGGAAGCGGGTCGCCGTCCGCTGGTTCTCGAGGACGTCGACCATGGCGATGCGTGGGGCCGGTAGCGGGAAAACGTCACCGGTCACCAACGGGCAAAGTGATTTGTGGCGGTGGGCCCATCTCACACTGTGGCGCTTGTAGCCCTCGCCTGGGCGGCCGTCGGCCTGTCCACAACGGCGGCGATCGCCCATCGGCGACGGGTAAAGGCTGGTCGCTGGGTCGCGGTCCTCGGCTGGGCAACGTTCGCCATGTTCTGGGCGGGCCTTCTGCCCGTCGTTACTGTCCAGTTGCACTCGCCAATCGAGACGGTCGGCGCCGTCCTCGGGGTCGGGGTGTCTCTTTTGGTGGGCTACCGCATCGCGACGCGACCGGCACCGGTCCTCTTCCAACTCACCACCGCAGTCGCGGTCGCCGGCACGGTCTACCTTGGAGCGGCCACGATCGATCCGGCGCGATCCGTCCTCGTCGAGACTGCCGCCGCACAGACCCACCACGTGGCCCACGTGGTGGGGTTCGATCCCGTACTCGGTGTCAATGCCGCGACCGGCGACCGGTCGACGCTGACGTTCCTCACACGCGGTGACCGCTATCGAACCGTTATCGTCTTCGCCTGTACGGGGATCGGCGCCATCGCGGCCTTCAGTGGGATCGTCGCCGCCGTCGAGGCACCGCTTCGCCGCCGGATTCCGACCCTCCTCGTCGTCGTCACCGGGATCTGGGTGTTGAACCTCGTCCGGAACGTCTTTATCGCCGTCGCCTTCGGCCGGCAGTGGTTCCAGGTCCTGGTCCCACAGGTCATGGCGGCGACGGGGTACCAGGACCCGGGACTCGTGTCCTACTTCGTCGCCGACCGACTCATCGCCCAGCCACTCTCCGTGGTGGCCCTGGTGGGTGTCACGATATTGACCGCACGACTCCTCCCCGATCTCCTCCCGGCATTCCGCCGGTTGATCACCGCATTCACGGGTGACCGGAACGAAGACACCGCCTTCGGAGGCGTCGATGGATGACAGAACTCGAGTATGGCGACCGGTGGCTCTACCTCCCGTCGGCCGAGACCCTGATCGTCGCCGATCTCCACATCGGGTACGCCGCGTCCTCGGCAGTCGAATCATCGCTCGGTGAACGGGATGACCTGGCCGCCCGTATCGGGGATGCCGTCAGCGCAACCGACCCTGCGACCGTCGTCTTCGCCGGTGATCTCCTCCACGCGTTCGACGGCGTCCCGACCGGGGTCCCCCAGACTCTCGAGGCGGTCATCGCGGCGACTGGCGACGCGGACGTCATCGTCACCACTGGCAACCACGATGGGTTCCTCGACGTCGTCGCCCCCGAACTCACAACCGTCACCACCCATCGTCTCACCGACGGGACCGCAGTCTGTCACGGCCACGTCCTCCCAGAGACATCCGCAGACCGATATGTCATCGGGCACGACCATCCGGCGCTCGTCGTCGACGGCGACCGCCGTCCCTGCTTCCTGCAGGGAACCGACCAGTACCGTGACGCGTCGGTCCTCATGCTCCCTGCCTTCAGCCGCCTTCCCCGGGGCACACCCGTCGGGCGACGGGACGCCCCCGGGCTCGATACCCCGTTGATCACCGACCTCGGCACCTGTCACCCCATCGTCGTCGGCGACAGCGTCTACGAGTTCCCCGCGTTGGCTGCGTTGCGCTCCCACCTGTGACCGACCGCGAACGCCAGTGTTTTTCCGGGGGCCGTCTCAGACTCCGCCATGGAGACGACCCCAGCGTTCGCGGGGGTCCGATGTGTGGACTGTGCCAGCACCTTCGACGGTGTCACCGCCACTCATCGGTGCCCGTCCTGTGGCGGCATTCTCAATCCACACTACGATCTCGAAGAGGTCAGTCTGACCCGTGCCGGCATCGATGCCCGCGACCAGGCGGGCCTCTGGCGGTACGAGGAACTGCTGCCGTTCCCGGAGTCGGCGGGCATCTCCCTCGCGGAGGGCCAGACACCTCTCGTGGACTGTCCAACGCTCGCCGAGTCCCTCGGGGTCGAGCGAGTGCTCATCAAAGATGAGGGCCGGAATCCCACGGGCACGTTCAAGGACCGGGGACAGGCACTCGCTGTGACCGCGGCCCGCGAACACGACGCAACCGACATCGCGTTGGCGACCGCCGGGAACGCCGGACAGGCCGGAGCCGCCTACGCCGCCCGAGCCGGTCTCGACGCCCACGTCTTCGTGCCATCCCGGGCGGGATTCACCCAGAAGGCGATGACCAACGTCCACGGCGCCGACATGACCGTCGTCGAAGGCCGGATCGGGGACGCCGTCGCCGCCTACGAGGACGCGATAGCCGACAACCCCTCCTGGTACTCGACACAGACCTTCGTCACCCCCTACCGCCACGAGGGCAAGAAAACGATGCTCTACGAGATCGTCGAACAGCTCGGGTGGACGGTCCCCGATGCGATCGTCTATCCGACCGGTGGCGGGGTCGGCCTCGTCGGCATGCACAAAGGCGCCACCGAGTTCCAGTCCCTGGGCTTGATCGACGACCGGCCCCCGTTGTACGCAGCCCAGAGCGAGGGGTGTGCGCCGATCGTCGACGCCGTTGAGGCAGGTCGGGGCCGCCACGAACCATGGGCGACCCCGGACACGATCTGTGGCGGCATCGAGATCCCCGATCCCGGTGCGAGCCCCCTCATTCTCGACGCGATCCGGGAGAGCGGAGGCGGCGCCGTCGCGACCAGTGACGAGGCGATCCTCGATGCCGCCGTCCAGGCCGCTCGCCACACCGGTCTGGAACTCGGTGGGGCTGCGGGAGCCGCATTGAGTGGAGCATCCGCACTCGCCGCTCGTGGCGATCTCGGCCAGGACGATACGGTCGTAGTCCTCGCCACCGGCGCCGGCAACAAGGACGCCGACGTTTTACGCAGCCATCTCATGGCCCAGGGCGAGTAGCGACGACGGGCACGTGCCCCGATCCGGTTTCAGCGACGACATTCGACAGGCAAGATATTTACTTTAGACTCATCTAAACCAGGGTGTGACTGTGCTGAGCGACGTGATGGAAGACTATCTCAAAGCCGTCTACGAACTGGAACGCGACGAGGGCGCCCCGGTTTCGACCTCCGCCGTCGCCGACCACCTCGGCGTCACCCCGCCCACCGCGACGAGCATGCTCGAGAAACTTGCCGACCGTGGACTCCTCGAACGGGAGAAATACCGTGGCGTCGAACTCACCCCCGAAGGCGAGACCGTGGCCCTCGAGGTCCTCCGCCACCACCGCCTCCTCGAAGCCTACCTCGCCGAACATCTCGACTACGACTGGGACGAAGTCCACGAGGAGGCCGACGCCCTCGAACACCACATCAGCGAGGAGTTCGAACGCCGCATCTCTGCGGTCCTCGACGACCCAGCAACCGATCCCCACGGGGACCCGATCCCCACGGCCGACCTCGAACCACCGAACGAGACCACCACCACGCCATTGGTGGAGTGTGGCGTTGGCGACCGGGTGGTGGTTGCCCGCGTCAGCGACCGGGGCGATGACGAACTCGCCTACCTCGCCGATGCCGGGATCGAACCAGGGACTGAACTCACTGTCGTCGAACACGCCCCGATCGGCATGCTCACCGTCGAACTCAAGGACCGCCAGCAATCACTCCCTGACGACGTGGCCTCGACGATCCGGGTGCGGCCTCCCGCCACCGATGACGATCCGTCACCGGAGCTGACTGATGCATGACCGACGTGACCTGGCTTGGCGTCGTCGCGATCGCTACCGGCTATCAACTCGCCGTCCTCCCCGGGGAGAAGGGCCAGTTCATCATCGCCGGCCTCTCAACCCAGTACAACCCGTTGCTCGTCGTCTCCGCGGCCGGCAGTGCCTTCGCCGGGTGGACCGTCCTCGAAATCTGGTTCGGCCAAGCCCTCGTCGAAACCCTCCCCGGTATCTACCTTGACGCCCTCACTGCGGGGCTGTTCCTCGTGTTCGCCATCCTCCTCGTCCGGTCTGCCCCGCCCGAGGCCGGCGTCACCGAGGACGGGGCGACCATCTACCACGACGGCGGTGAACTCGACGTCACGATCCCCGGACTCGACATCGAGATCCCGGAACGGTTCGGGGGCTTCCTCCCGATCTTCGCGATGATGGCCTTCGGAGAGTTCGGTGATAAGACCCAACTCATCACCATCGCCCTCGCCTCCCAATACGCCGCCTACCCAACCGCGATCTGGACCGGTGAGATGCTGGCGATCATCCCCGTCAGTCTGGTGAATGCCTTCTTCTTCTACCGGTTCTCGAACAGCTTCGACGTCAGGAAGGCCCACTTCGCCGGTGCGGCCATCTTCGGCTTTTTCGCCCTCGACTTCCTGGTCGGGGTCCTCTTCGGGGTGTCGCCGTGGGCGGTTATCGTCGACTCGTTGGCGACCCTCGTCTGAGAGGGTTAGGGCTCGCGATCGGGTGCCTCGACGTCCAACCGCGGGACCTCGGTGTCGAGCCAGTCCAACAACCACTTCACCCGTTTCAACCGCTGGTATCCGATACTCTCGGCGGTGTCACTCTCGACGAGTGCGACCTTCTCCTCGCCGCGTTCCAGCACCCGGTCGACGACCTCACCGGCCTCCATGTGGGTGCGGGCCTCGTAGCCCATCCGCAATAACATCAAGACGGCGCCGTTGGCGCCCACCTTATCGAGGAGGTCGGCCTCGATCAGGCACTGGGTTTCCAGTGGGAGGTCATCGACGGCGCCCTCGTTGGAGTGGTCTTCGATGGCTGCACACACCCGGTCGATGAACGACGGCGGGAACTCGCCGTGGGTCTCGAGGTACTCCCGGGCGACGTGGGCTCCCGCCTCGGCGTGGACGTCTTGATCGGCTTCGAGTTTCGCGATGTCGTGGAACAGCGCCGCGACCCGGACCACATCGACGTCGGCGCCTTCCCGTCGTGCGATGCGGGCGCCTAACTCGACGACGTTCATGATGTGGTTGAACCGGTACTCAGCGGAATGCCAGGGGTACCATCGCATCCGGCCCCCGTCGTCTTCGTTGTCCACCGAGGCCTCCAGGTAGTCGTGGACGAACCGCTGCATCTCCTCGAAGACCTCGTCGTCGACGGGATGCTCTTTTATCTCGACGCCCACGGCACCATCGCCCCCTGGAGTCTGTTCGGATTGTTCATGGTTATCCAGTATAGGGGCCGTTCGGGATTTAGTCGTTACGACAAACCGAAGTTCCCAGCCGACGTGGGGGTCAGTATGACCGAAGCCGCGTACCTCACCGACAGTGATGTCCAGTCATTCGCGGCGACCGTCGACCGTGTCGTCGACGACCGCGTCGTCCTCGACCGTACTCACTTCTACCCGACTGGCGGCGGGCAACCCCACGACACCGGCACCCTCTCGACGGGTGACCGAACCTGGCGCGTCGAGGAAACCACCAAACGCGACACGATCTATCACCACCTCGACGACACGCCACCGGCACAGGGGACGACCGTCGAAGCCAGCATTGACTGGGACCGCCGGATGGGTCACATGCGACACCACACCGCCCAACACCTCCTGTCCGCAGTCCTCCTCACGGAGTACGACGCCGAAACCACCGGGAACCAGGTGTACGCCGACCGGGCCCGCCTCGACTGTGCCTACGACCGGTTCACCGACACCGACCTCGCCGACATCGAATCCGCGGTCAACGACCACATCGACGCTGCCCGCCCCGTCGACTGGTACGAACTCGACCGGGACACCGCAGAACGCCGCCTCGACCCCGACCGCACTCGATTAGCGATGCTCCCGGATTCGATCACCGAGGTCCGCATCGTCGAGATCGACGGTGTCGATCGGACAGCCTGTGCCGGCACCCACGTCACCAACACCGCAGATCTCGGTACGTTCACCGTGACCGGCCGAGAGACGAAAGGCAGCGACGAGGAACGCATCCAGTTCCGCCTTGAGGCGGACTAACCGCTGTCAGGCACCGTCGATATCCGCGGCCAACGCCGCCAGGATGTCCTCGGTTGTCTCCTCGATCACCGTCTCGACGAACGCGGGGTCCGAGGCCGTCGGATCACCCAAGCCCCCTTGCTCGGTCAGCTCCTCGAAGTACGAGAACCGTCGCGTCTCCAAGGACTCGGTCGTGTCCTGGGGCTCTTTCCGATCGGTCCGAACCAGCTCCGGGTAGAACAACTCGATCGTGCTGGTCTCGTGCTCACCGGCGTGCCCCCAATCGTCGCCGAACTCCTCGACTAATCGCTCGCGTGCGAAGTTCGTCCAGTGGATGTAATGGGTGGCGATGTCGATCTCGCGTTCCAACCGATTGGCCGCCAGGGAGAGCGGTCGACGGTTCCCACCATGTGTGTTGAGGATGAGGAACCGGTCGGCTCCGTGACGCGCCACGGACCGACCGATATCGACGACGACATCCTGGTAGGTTGACGGGTCGAGGGTGATCGTCCCCGGGAAGTGCATGTGGTGTTCGGACTCCCCATACGGCAACGTCGGCAACACGGCGATGTCCAGGCCATGATCGGGGGCGGCCGACGCGAGCACCCGAGTGAGTTCCGTCGCCCGCAACGAGTCGACGAACGTCGGGAGGTGCCGGGAGTGTTGTTCGGTGCTGCCGGTGGGTAACGCGACGAAATCTGCTGCCTCGATCCGTGATTCGTTTTCCTCCCAGGTCATCCCCGCCAGGTCGTGCTCGTCGAAACTGAACTGCATATACGCTCGGGTGACCCCCGACAGGAAAAAACCGCCCGTCCCTCAGTCGTCGCCCGGTCGTTCGGCGGCCCGGCGCTGGGCCTCCTGGACGAACTCCCGCGGCAGCTCCTCGAGTTCGCCGGCCTGCACCCGCCAGAGGTTGGCGTACAACCCGTCCTCGGCGAGGAGGTCCTCGTGGGTGCCGCGTTCGACGATCTCACCGTCCTCGACCACGACGAGTTGATCGGCATCCCGCACCGTCGAGAGACGATGGGCGATGATGAACGTCGTCCGGTCGGCGGCCAACCGGTCCAACGACCGCTGGATCAGCATCTCGGTCTCGGTGTCCACGTCGCTCGTCGCCTCGTCCAAGACGAGGATCTCCGGATCCTTCAACACGGTGCGAGCAATCGAGACGCGTTGGCGTTGCCCGCCACTGAGTTTCACGCCGCGCTCACCCACCTGGGTGTCGTAGCCCTCCGGTAACGCCGCGATGAACTCGTGGGCCTCGGCTTTCTTCGCGGCCGCCTCGATCTCCTCCTCGGTGGCGTCGAAGGTCCCATACGCGATGTTCTCCCGGACCGTGCCATCGAAGAGGAACGTATCCTGGCTCACGTACCCGACATGGTCACGCAGACTGTCGACGGTGATCTCCCGAACGTCGTGGCCATCGATCCGGACCGCTCCCCCGTCGACGTCGTACAACCGGACCAGGAGTTTCAGGATCGTCGACTTCCCGGCGCCCGTCGGGCCGACGAGGCCAACGGTATCACCGGGTGCGGCGCTGATGTCGATGCCGTGGAGGACCTCCTCGCCGTCATCGTAGGCGAACCGAACGTCGTCGTACTGCACCCGGCCCGCGACCGAGTCGAGGGCGATGGCATCCGGGCTATCGGTCACCGCCACCGGCACCTCCATCAACCCGAGGATGCGTTTGGTCGAGGCCTTCGCGTCCTCGTACCGGTCGACGATCTGGGACATCTGTGTGAGCGGGTCCACCAACCGCTGGGTCAACAACAGGAACGTCAC
Source organism: Halobacteriaceae archaeon (assembly GCA_042216925.1). Taxonomy (GTDB): domain Archaea; phylum Halobacteriota; class Halobacteria; order Halobacteriales; family Halobacteriaceae; genus JBDGTJ01. Next base: position 11,412 of record JBDGTJ010000024.1, on the reverse strand, counting down.
CAGTTCGCCGATGTCGAGTGTCCCGGTGAGCGGGCCCGGTGCAGTCCCCGTCGTCACCCAGATACCCCCGATGACGAACGTCGCCACGAAGGACACCGAGGTCAGCAACTGCATCCCCGGGCGGTAGATGAAGTTCAACCGGAGCGCCCGCCAGTCCTGGCGGAAATACTCCAGGGACGCCGTCCGCACCCGCTCGTCCTCGTACTCCTCGGTGCCAGCGGTCTTGATGACCTCGATTCCCGCGAGGTTGTTCTCCAGTCGGGTGTTGAGGTCCCCGACGGTCGCCCGGATGCGGCTGTACTGGGCTTCGACGGTCCGCATAAACCAGCGGGTGAACAGGGCGGCGATCGGGATGATGAACAGGGTGACGACCGCCAGTTGGGCGTTCAACCAGAACAGGAACCCACCGATGCCCAGGACCAGGACCACCAACTGGATCGCACTGGACATCATGTTGTCCAGGAACAGCTCTAAGCGGTTCGTGTCGTTGTTGAGAATCGACATCAGCTCCCCGGTCTGGCGATCGTCGAAAAACGACATGTCCAGCCGCTGCATCCGTTGATAGGTCGCGGTCCGGACCTCGTGTTTGACCCGGTGGCTGAACAGGTTCAGCGACGACTGTCTGGCGAAGTTACACACCGCCGACAGCACCAGGGCCCCGGCCATCAACCCCACCGACAACCAGAACTGCCCATCGTCGGTCACCGGGACAAACGATTGCGGGAGAAAGGGCAGCGAGTAGGGTTTGGAGTTGTTGAACACCGCGTCGATCGTCAACCCCAGGATTACAGGGGGGACGATCGCCAGGAATCGGGCGAGTGTCGAGGTGACGACGCCGACGACGAACCACCGGAGATGCCCGTCACCGTACTCATCGAACAGCGTCAACAACGGATAGTCGAGTTCCTCCCGGAAGGCCGCCAACTCGAGGTCCGGTCCCTCGTCGTCGGCGACACTCACGGACCCACACCCCGACTAGACAGCGATCGAAGCACTGTCCAAGGGGCGGGTGGCGACGGCCTAAACGATTGGCTTCTCGGAACCCTGGACACCTCACCCGGTTCGGTTCGTGGACCGATGCCCCGGCACACCGAACGGACCCGGACTCGCGGTCAGTGCGCCGGTTCAGTCCCCAAGACGTCTGGCGCCGTCAGGTGGATTCGGTGGGGTCGGTCTCTGATTCGTCGTCTTCGGCGGTGAGGTGGTCGACGACGAGATCGGTCACCGCGTCGAGATTCCGGTACATCCGCACGGCGATCAACGCCATCGGGATCGACGCCAAGAGGAGGAACAGGGCGTCGTACACCCACACGAGGTCGACCACCGCGAGCGTCGGTTCGACGAGGGCGCCGAACCCCTCGTAGGCGACGATGGCCGCGACGAACCACAGGAAATACTTCACGGACGCGGCCGCGTCGTCGACGATCTGAACCTGTCCACGCACCGATGTCCGCAGCATCGGTTCGACACGGGTCCCCACGTAGGCGAGGACGACGACCAGACCGAGCGAGACGATCGCACCGGCGACGGCGCTGTAGGTGAACGGGGTCGACGGCACGAGTCGGTCCAGTCCCGGAAGCGCCGTGAAGCGACTCCACAGGATTACGAGCCCGGCCGCGATCAACAGGAGCTTCACCACGGTCCGCAGGCGACGCTCCTCGACGGTATCGACGCTGAACCGCTGGTCGCTGTCTGTAGACATCGCAGCAGATGCCAGGCTCCCAACCAGGAAAAACAGGGCAGGCCCTCGCCCCGATGTCACCCGAATACGCCGGGATTTGTCCGGCCAATCTATCGATTACTGGGAGAGGAACTCCGCGATGAGCTTCCGTTCTGCGGCTCGGAGATGCTGGTGGAACGTCGAACGTGAGATGCCCATCGAGTCGGCGATGGCCTCCCCGGTCGTCGTCCGCGGCGTGTCATAGTAACCGCTGACGAACGCGCGCTTGAGGGTCGCCCGCTGCCGGTCTGTCAACCGGTCGTCGATCCGATCGACGAACTCCCGTTTTGTCGTGGGTCGGCGTTGGCCCTCGCGGACTGCCAGGACCTCGACACCGGGATACATGTCTGTTAACCGTTCGGTCACCGCCCTCGGTTCGACCGCCTCGGTCACCGCTACCGTGAGTTCGGCGACGCCATCGGCGGCGGTCAAGGACTGGATGCGGCCACCGAGTTCGGTCAACCCTCTGACCAACCCCTCATCGACAAGTTGCATCTCGATGAGACCGCCATCGGTGTCAGCGTAGACAACCCGCATATCGGCGACGCCATCGACGCCAGCCGCCCCCTCGCTGACCAGCCGTGGATCGTCGTCGACCTCGAAGAACATCGAGACTGTGTCGTCGTTGTACACCGACCCCCGATGGTCGAAAGTGACACCGGTATCGGTCGTGAGGTCGGTGAGGAAGAATTCGGTCCCAGAGATGGCGAGATCGAGTTCGATGACGGTGTCTGCGACGAGGATCCGCTGGTTCTGTGCGGCGTTCACGCCGGTTCCGATCGTCTGTCCGAGCGCCCTGATTACCACCGTCTCCTCGTCCTCGAAGGCGTCGTCGTCGGTGGCATACACCGTCAACACGCCGTAGATCGTGTCCCCGTAGGCGATCGGGGTTGCTGCCACGGATCGGGCGTCCGGGACGAGGTCGGCACACGCCGACGCCTCGACAGCTCCCGTCTGGATCTCGCCGGACCTGTACGCCTGGCTCGTGAGGTCCTCGGCATCGAATGGGATCGCGACGTCAGCGACCGTCTCCCCGGTTCCCGCCCACGTGGTAGCGACGATCGCATCGCTTGACCGATCGGGCACCCCGAACCACGCGAAGACGTACGGATCGGCCGCGGCGATCCGTTCGACAACGCCACGTTCACCCTCGTCCCGCGAGGTCGCCTGCATCAATGCCGCTGTCACATCCTGGAGCAATCCGTCGATGCGATCGACGAGGTGTTCGAGCGTGGCAGTGCGGTCGGCCAACGCCTGTTCGGCCTCCTTGCGAGCGGTGACGTCGGTCTGGAACCCGACGAAGTGCGTGAGGTCACCGGCCTCGTCGGTCAACGGCGCCACCGTCACCTCGTTCCAGAACGGTTCCCCGTCGGCACGATAGTTCAGCAGTTCGACCGTCACCGGTTCACGGGCGTCGATCGCCTCCCGGAGTTCCGCGACTGCCCTCGGGTCGGTGTCCTCCCCCTGGAGGTAACGACAGTTCTGCCCGAGGATCGCCTCCCGCTCGTACCCGGTGATGCGCGTGAATGCGTCGTTGACATACACCAAGGGATTATCGGGGCGGTCCGGGTCGGTGATGGTGACCCCCACGGGCGCCCCGCTGATGGCGCGTTCGACGAGCGCCGCATCCACGCCGTACCCCTCGACCATACCAGTGGCGTCTGGTCGAATCCGTATCAACGTTGGCAGTCCAGTCACGGGGGTTTCCCCCGGGCAGCGACCGGGGCTGCGAAGTCGAACCCGTCGACGGCCGCCAATCCCACCACGAGCCCGCCCGTGATGAGGACGGGGAGGGCATACCCGAAGTAGAGGTTCAACCCACCCCACAACAGCGTGAAACTCACGAAGTCGTCTAAGGCGTACGGTGTCGTCCGGACCCGTGATCTCAGCGCGTCACGCGGGAACCCGGCCTCGACGAGGACCACGCCGACGACCGCTGCGATAACCCACCCGCCGTAGTTGCTCAGAGGGACCCCATAGTACGGTCCGGGGGCGGCATAGGTCCAGAAGCCCACCGCGACCGCAGCCGGATCGAGGACGAGGTCGACTGCCACCACGATGGCGGCCGCGAGGCCGACCCGGTGGCTCCGTCTCGCCTCCGGGGCGATCAACGCTGCGAGGAACACCGCGTTCAGGACCAGGGGGATGAACAACAACGGCAAGGCGACGGGGACGCCGGCGACGGTCGGTCCCAATGCCAGTCCGTACGTGAAATCGCCGTACGGAACGCCGGTCGTCAGCCCAACGTACTCGACGACGTAGGCGTAGGCGGTCAAGGCAACCAGGGCCGCCACGCCACGACGGGTGAGGAGCGGGGCAAGCGTCCCTACCAGTGGCAATCGCATCACCGCCACCCCGAACAGGATCGCCACCGGGTTGTAGGCGAGCCACTCGGGGAGCAGACCGGCAGCACTCGCCGCGAGGATCACCGCGCCCACGGCCGGAACGACCACGGCGATCGTGGTGCGGTTCCCGGTTACCACCCCGTCGACCAGCCCCGCCACGTCCCGGTGTTCAGCCATGGACCACCCACCACAGCCCGGGGATGGTGATTGCCGCGCCGACGATAGTGTTGATGGCCGGGAACCACCAGTAGGCGTCGTCCACGGGGATCGATCGCCAGCCAACGACACCGACCAGTCCCGGGTAGACAGCGAGAAGGACACCCGCCCGCCAGTCCAGAACCCCGAATACCGCCGCCGCGACCGACCACGCCAGTGCACAGTACGCGAGGGTCATGGGGCCCCCGAGCACGGTGGCGGTGGTGTCGATTCCGGCGCGGCGGTCGGGGTCGATGTCGGGAATCGCCGAGAACGTATGCATCCCCATCGCCCACACCCACCCGCCCAGCACCGCGAGTCCCGGTGGATGGGTGCCCGCGACGACGGCGTATGCAGCGGCGCCAGGGAGGATGTAGAGCCCGTTGACAATCGAGTCAAGTGGCGGGGTGGTCTTCAACCGGAGCGGCGGTGCGCTGTAGGCCCACCCCAACACCAAGAATCCGAGGAGGTACGGGCGGGCGACCGGGGGCGACACCACGAGGAGCGCTCCACCAAGTGCCGCGCTGGCGAGGACTGCGGCCACCGTCACGCTGTCGCCACGGAACCGGCGTTCTCGCCCGGCTTTCTTCGGGTTCTCCACGTCGATGTCAGCGTCGTAGATGTCGTTGATCCCGTACAGGAAGACGTTGGCCGGGACCAGGAAGTACCCGAACAGGGCGACCGCCAGCGGCGCTGTCAGGGCCGCCACGTCGGGCGCACCGTAGGCCACCCCGACCAGCACCGGACCGGCGAGATACAGCCAGAACCGGGGGCGGGACACCACCAGCAGGCGAGCGACGATCCCCCACATCAATTGGAGGAAGCCACGGTCTCGGCCGTGATCTCGCCGGCGTCTTCGAGCACGGCGGTGGCGGTGTGCTCGCCGCTGATGAGACACATCGGCACGCCGATCCCGGGGCGGGTGAACCCGCCCGTGAAGTACAGGCCGTCGACGGCACTCGACCGGTGGTCGGGCCGGAGTGGCCCCGTCTGGCGCAGCGTGTGGGCCAGTCCCAGGGCCGTGCCCTCGAGGGCGTTGTACCGGGTGGCGAAGTCACGGACCGAGAACGTCTCCTCGACCCGAATCCTGTCTCGGAGGTCCACGCCAGCGGTATCGGCGAGGTCCGTGAGCACCGCATCCCGGTACCGATCGCGTCTCTCGGCGTCATCGTCTAACCCGGGGGCGATCGGAACCAAGACGAAGACCGCACTCGCCCCGGGTGGGGCAACCGTTGGGTCGGTCACCGACGGTGCACACACGTAGTAGGCCGGGTCGTCCGGCCAGGCCGGATCCTCGAAGATCTGTTCGAAGTGGCGATCCCAGTCCGTGGGCAGGACCAACGAGTGGTGGGCCAGGGGATCGACGTCCCCGTCGACGCCGAGGTACAACAGGAACGCCGATGGAGCGACCGTCCGCTCCTCCCAGTAGCTGCTGTCGTACTGGCGGTCCCCGGGGACGAGGAGGTCCTGTTCGGTATGGGCGAGATCGGCATCGCTGACGACGATATCGGCCGAGAGCCGGGTGCCGTCGGTGCTCTCGACGGTGAACGCGCCGCGACTGCCGCGGATGCGGGTGACGTCGAAGCCGGTCCGGTAGGTGACTCCGAGTTCGCGGCCGAGGGCGACGACCGCCTCGACGACCGATCCCATGCCGCCGGCGGGGTAGTGGACGCCGAGGCTGACATCGACGTGACTCATCAACGAGTACAGGGCCGGCGTGTTCGACGGGGAGCCACCCAGGAAGACCAGGGAGTACTGGACGAGCTGTTGGAGCTTCGGATTCTCGAAGTAATCGGCGACGTGGTCCTCCATGGACTTCAAGAGGCCCAGTCCGCGTGCGTTCTTGGCGACGTCCCAGTCCAGGTAATCCCGGAACCGTGGGCGGTCCGTGTAGACGAACTGGTCCATGCCGACCTCGTAGGTCTCCCGGGACTGGGCGAGATATTCCCGGAACGCATCGCCTGCACCGGGTTCGTATTCCTCGAACAGGGTGGTGAGCTGGTCGAGGTCGCCGGTGACGGTCATCCGGTCACCGTCCTTGAAGAACACCCGGTAGTGGGGGTCGAGGTGGGTGAGCTCGTAGTAGTCGTTCGGCGATCGATCGAAGTGCGCGAAGAACCGCTCGAAGACGTCCGGCATCAGATACCAGGACGGTCCCATGTCGAAGCGGAACCCGTCCCGCTCGAGGACGCTGGCCCGGCCGCCGAGCTGGTCGTTTCGCTCCACAACGGTGACCTCGTAGCCGGCGTCGGCGAGGTAGGCGGCACTGGACAGTCCACCGAACCCACCGCCGACGACGATCACGGATGGCATCGACGTCACTCCCCCGACCCCAACGGCCAGCGGGTGCGCGCTCGCCCGACCATCGACCGGATCGAAGCGGGGAGGCCGGGCGATTCGAGGTCGCCGACCCGGTCATCTGGGCGGTGAGTGACGGCGCTGGCGTTATAGAAGGTGGTCTCCGGGTCGTGGCTGCGGTGCCAGTGCCAAGCGGTCCGGGCAAGCACCCGGAGATAGTCGAGGCGGCCCAGCGAGGGCCGGGTTGTCAACACGTCCCCGTCGGCGGCACGGATGAGGCGGTGGTGTTCGGCGTAGAGGACCGCGGCGAGGACCACGGGGAACTGACAGTCATCGGGGAGGTACTTGATGCCGGCGACCCCTTCCCGGTATCGGGTTTCCGTGCGGTTGAGTTCGGTCCGGATCGCGGTCCTGAACCCGGGGGAGACCTCGCGGTGCCGGAGCTGGTCGCGGGTCACGCCGTGCTCGGCCAGCGTTGCTTCGGGGAGGTAGACCCGGTCGTAGTCGGTGATGTCCTCGGCGACGTCCCGGAGGAAGTTCGTGAGCTGGAAGGCCTCTGCGAGTGCGGCCGCGTGGGGTCTGGCTGCGGCCGGGTCGGCGGGCTCCATGACTGAGAGCATCATGTTGGCGACGGCGACCGAAGACCCGCGGAGATAGGTCGCGAGGTCCTCGTGGGTCGCGTAGCCGGTGTGTTCGACGTCGGCGTGCATCGCGTCGATGAATTCGTCGATCTCGGTGGCGGGGATCTGGTGGCGGCGCCTGAGATCGTCGACCGCGTTGAGGACCGGCTCCGTCGTCTGTGTCTGCCCGAGGGCGGCTGCCCGCAATTCCCTGAGTTCCTGGCGGAGCTGGTCAGGGGGTGCCGGGTCGGGGTCGTCGACGACCTCGTCGGCCAGGCGGAAGAACGCGTACAGCACGTAGGTCGGGTGGCGGGCGCGTTCGGGGAGGAACCGCGTGGCCACGTGGAACGTGTGGCCGGTCTGGCGTTGGATCGCTTTACTGGTCTGGAGTTGGGTGCGTGTCACCATGTGTCGAGTGGGCGGCGGTCGGTCCGGGACTCGCTGCGGGTCGGAACCGCGCTACTGGATGGAGGGCCCACCACCCGATAAGAGAGATACCTTACCAGTCAGGTACAAAGCGAGCGACTGTCGGAATGGGGTCTCAGCTCAAGAGGTCTCCGGTGCATTTCCGCGTGAGTGGGTTCGATTCTGGTCTCTATCGCTGATCGCTCCGACCCGTGGGGTGAGAGCCTGTCGCCGAAACCGGCGGGCATTCACATCCCACGGGATTGAAGCGCCCGTGACAGCGCCGCGACCCCACCGAGGAAAGCCAACCACGCCAGATGCCGCTCGGAGAGGTCGGGTCGCAATCCTCTGCCGGCAGGTAGCCGGTATTACCATGCAGGGAAGTCGCACCCTTCACGGCGCGGAGGATCTCGGTATAGTCCCGCGCGGATTCGAACCGCGGTCCTGGGCTCCAAAGGCCCAGATGATTGGCCACTACACCACGGGACTACACTCTTGGCTCCGGGGTCCGCCCCCGAAAACGTATCGACTCTCGCCGATCAGTCGGCGCCGCTGTCGACCCGCGCGGTCGCGATCTCGAGGAGGGCACACGCATCCGATTCTTCATCGAAGCAGTCCGGACACTGGGGCTCTCGGTCGACGATCATGTCCAGCCGCTCGGCGACTGTCTCGTCGATCACCGGCTCGAGCTGCCGGGCCTCGGCGCGGAACTCCTCGACCTCCAAGACGTTCGCGAGGAACCGCTCTAAGATGCAGTAGGTCTGTAAGGCATCCCGTGCTCGTCGGATCCCCGCATCGGTCAGGGTCGCCCCCTCGTATTTCTCGTGGTCGACGAGGCCCTGATCCTGGAGCTTGCCGACCATCTCGTTGGCGCTGGCGGGGCTGACGTCCAAGCGCTCGGCCAGCGCTCCGGTCGGCGCGGGCCCGTCCTCGGCCTCCTGGACGAGGTAGATCGTCTTCAGGTACTGGTCGGCGGTGTTCACGACTGCTCACCCCCGTCGACGGACCCCATCAACTGCGCGACCTCCTCGACGCCAGCTGCCTCGTCGTCTCGCAGCTCTCGCAACGTCTCCAACAGGTCCTCGCGGTCGACGCTGAACTGGCTGTCCCCCTCCTCGATGGCGGTGATGAGGTCGGCGTAGAACTTGTAGGCGGTCTCTTCACCGTGCAACTGGTCGTACAACACGCCGTCCGTGTCGCCGGGGGGTACGTACTGTTCGGCGACGAGTTCCGAGACGTCCTCGTAGGGGATGCTGTCAGCGTCCAAGGCCGCGACGAGGCCCTCGAGGCGGTCACGGTGATTGGCGGACTCTACGCGTGCGTCCTCGAGCAACGACTCGATCGCGGGGTCGCGCTCGTCGGCGGGCAGTTGTTGGTAGTGGCGGGCGGCCCTGGCCTCGACCACCTCCTCTAAGACCACCGCAATCTGGAGGAGGCGAGCCAGCTGGATGTCCGAGTCGACGCGGGCCGCCACGCTCATCGGCGCCATCCCTCCGGGATGTGAGTCCACCGGCCCGCGAACGCGTGGTGCATACACCGTGCCTGGAGACGCCCGGACTTAAGCGGTTCCGTCGCCCCTTCAGTGGAGGCGGGCGACGATGCCATCCGCGAGCTCGTCGCGGAGTTCCTCGACCTCGATCTCCTCGAGCACCGGGACGAAAAAGCCCTCGACGAGCATGTTCCGGGCCGCTTGCGGGGCCACGCCGCGGGAGGTCATGTAGAACAGGTCCTCGGCGTCGATCTGCCCGACGGTCGCCGAGTGAGAGGCCTCCGTGTCGTGGTTGTTGATCACCAGTTTCGGGGAGGCGTCGGCCTCGCTCTCGTCCGAGAGCATCAACGTATTCTCCCGCTGGTACGAGGAGGTGTTCCAGGCGTCTTGGCCGACGTCCTGGACGCCCTCGTACACCGATCGCGCGCGGTCGTCGATGACCCCGCGGGTCACAAGGTCCGCGGTCGTGTTCTCGGCCTGGTGCCAGACCTTCGCGTCGAGGTCGAAGTGCTGGTCGTCGTGACCGAAGAACGCGCCGACGATCTTCGTTTCGGACCCGTCCCCGGCGAGTTCGGTGCCGACCTCGGTCTTGGTCAGCTTCGATCCGAGGTTCCCCTCGATGAACGTCGCCGTCGCGTAGGGCGCCGTCACCGCCCGTTTCAGCGTGTAGTTGTACGTCCGCTCGTCGAAGTCCTGGAGGGCACCGTACTGGACCTGGGAGTTCTCCCCTGCGGCGACCTCGACGATCCCGCTGTAGTAGCGGTCACCGTCTCCGGCACCCGTCGATGATTGGCGTTCGAGGACGTTCACCGACGAGGATGTCCCCGTGATGACGAGGGTGTAGTTGAACAGCGACCGGTCGGCCATCGTCGTCCGGATCTTCACCTCCGCGGCGTCGACGCCGTCCGGGACCATGATGACGGTGCCGGAGCTGAACAGCGCCGTCGACAATGCCGTCAACCGGTTCGCCTGTGGGTCGACGACGCTGCCGAACGCCTCACGGATACGGTCCTCGTGGTCTTCGAGGGCGTCGGCAAAGGAGAGTGCGGTGACCGTCTCCGGGGCTTCGAGTTCCTTGGCCTCCCGTTGGGCGAGGGGGTCGACGAGGGCCTCGAAGTCCAGGTCCTCGAGGTTCGTCCACTGGCGGCCCGGCGTGTGGATGACCTCCGGGAACGCCAGGTCCTCGACGGCCTCGAGGGCCGCGAGCCGCTGCTCCCGGAGCCAGGATGGCTCGTCCCGTCGGTCGCTCAGTTCCTCGACCGTTGCCGCGCTGATGTCGGCAGACAACTGCGTACTCATATCAGCCAAGCGACCCTTCCATCTCGAGTTCGATCAACCGGTTCAACTCGACGGCGTACTCGATGGGCAGTTCCTCGGTGATCGGTTCGATGAACCCCGCGACGATCATCTGCTTGGCATCGTCGTCGTCCAACCCCCGAGACTGGAGGTAGAACACGTCCTCGTCACCGATCTTCCCGACGGTCGCCTCGTGGGCGACGTCGACCCGGGACTCGTTGATCTCCATGTACGGCATCGTATCCGAGGTCGACTCGTTGTCGAACATCAACGCGTCACACTCCACGGACGTCGAGGAGTCCTGGGCACCGTCCGCGATGTGGACCAGGCCCCGGTAGTTCGTCCGGCCACCGTCCTTGCTGATGGACTTGGACTCGATCGTCGACTTCGTGTCCGGGGCATTGTGGTAGACCTTCGCCCCGGTGTCGATGTCCTGGCCCTCGCCAGCGAACGCGATCGTGATGTGATTGTCCGTGGCGTTCCGCCCCTTGAGGATCGAGGAGGGGTACAGCATCGTCGCCTTTGACCCCATGGACCCGGACACCCACTCCATGGTCCCGTTCTCCTCGACGATCGCGCGTTTCGTGTTCAGGTTGTACGTGTTCTTCGACCAGTTCTGGACCGTGGAGTACTGGACGTGGGCGTCCTCACCCACGAAGACCTCCACCCCACCGGAGTGGAGGTTATGCGTGGCGTACTGGGGCGCCGAACACCCCTCGATGTAGTGGACCTCGGATCCCGGTTCGGCGATGATGAGCGTGTGCTCGAACTGGCCCATGCCCTCGCTGTTCATCCGGAAGTACGCCTGCACCGGCATCTCGACGGTGACGTCCTCGGGCACGTAGACGAACGACCCGCCGGACCACACCGCCCCGTGGAGTGCCGCGAACTTGTTGTCGCTGGGCGGCACACACGAGGTCATGAAGTGTTCCTTGACGAGGTCCGGGTGTTTCTGGACGGCCTCGTCCATGTTCATGAAGACGACGCCTTTCTCCTCCCAGCGCTCCTGCATGTTCTGGTAGACGACCTCCGACTCGTACTGGG